>NZ_AP022573.1:1201783-1502229 GCF_010729105.1 Mycobacterium saskatchewanense | reverse complement strand
GGGTGCGGCAACCTAATCTGGTCGACAAACGCGCGATCTGGTCGCGGTGTTGCGCCTTGGGCAGCACCAGTGTGCTCAGGCCTGGTGTTCCCGCGATGGCGGCGATGTCTTCGTCATGCCAAGCGGTGTCGGCCGCATTGACCCGCACGGCGGCTCGGTGAGTTTTCAACCAGCGCCGGACCGCGGTTCGGGCGTCTGCCTTCTTGGCGCTCGGGACAGCGTCTTCGAGGTCACAAACGACGACGTCGGCGCCGGCGGATGCGGCTTTGGGAAATCGGTCGGGGCGATCACCTGGCACGTATAACCAGGATCGAAATGCGGCGAGGGCCATCACCGCGCGCCGTCGCCAATTACGGCGGCCCGCGACCGGCTATCCCAAACAGGCTGTACGGCAGCGAGTTTTGGTCCGTGGCCACTGCGGTAGACCATGAAAGTGCGTTCGAAGCTTATGACGATCTTGCCTTGTGCCGTGTAGCCGGTGGTGCGTACCGTGACGATCCCCGCCTCCGGGTGGGAGCGGGATTCGCGTGTCGCAAGCACTTCGGACTGCGAGTAGACCGTCTCGCCCTCGAAGAGCGGGTTTGGCATGCGGACTCGATCCCAGCCGAGATTGGCCATCACGTGTTGAGACAAGTCGACGACGCTTTGGCCGGTCACCAGGGCCAGGGTGAAAGTTGAATCCACCAGCGGCTTGCCGAACTCGGTCTGTGCGGCGTAGTGCACATCGAAGTGCAGTGGTGCGGTGTTCTGCGTCAGCAAGGTCAGCCAGACGTTATCCGCCTGAATGACTGTGCGTCCCAGGGGATGCTGGTAGAGGTCGCCGACGACGAAGTCCTCGAAATAGCGGCCTTTCCACGCTAGGACGGGGCTGGCCGAGCGGCGTTCAATGTCGGTCATGGTTGGCCTCCCGGTGCGGGCGTTCACTTACCTCACCCAGAGAACCATCCGTGCGACGATGCATAAAATGCAATATTATTGGCAACTCTATGCGCATACGTAATAGCCTTAAGGCGTGAACGTCGACGAGTTGCATTGGTTTGTCGTGCTTGCCGAGACCGAGCACATGACCGAGGCCGCCCAGAAACTCAATGTTGCCCAACCCACGCTGTCGCGCGGACTCAAGCGATTGGAACGGGAATTGCATGCGCCGCTGTTCGACCGAGTCAACAATCGGCTGCACCTCAACGCTTATGGGCGCATCATGCTCGAGCACTCGCGTCGTGGGCTGGCCGAGATACGCGCGGCCGACGAGCGGATCGCTGCGCTGCGCGATCCCGACAGCGGAACCGTACGACTGGCTTTCCTGCACTCGATGGCCAGTTACCTGGTGCCCGACGTGCTGCGCCGGTTCCGACTGGAAACACCGCGCGTCCGGTTCGACCTGCGTCAGGCGGCCGGCCACGAGATTGTCGAGCTTCTCACCGGCGGCAGGGTGGACTTGGCGATCACCGGACCACGCCCGGACAGTGGGGACTTCGGCTGGCATCAATTGCTCACCGAACGGCTGTGCCTGGTCTTGCCCAGAAACCATCGCCTCGCTGACCGGCGCAGGATCAATCTGGCGGAGACAGAAGGAGAATCGTACATCGCGCTGGGCACCGACTTCGCGTTGCGCGGGATCACCAACGACTTGTGGGCCGCCGAGGGTATCAATCCGCGGGTCGTCTTCGAGGCAATGGAAATCGCGACCATCGAAGGATTGGTCGCAGCGGGTCTCGGCGTCGGGGTCGTCCCGATGCCCCCGCCGCATCGGCGCGAACCGGCGGCGGTCTATGTCAGCCTGTCTAACCCGCGAGCTAAGCGTCCCATCGGCTTGGCCTGGCCGCATGAACGCCCCATCCCGCCACCGGCGCAACGCTTCGCTGCATTCGTCAAAGCCGGCCAGCATAGAACTTACGGCGAGACGCGCGACGCTCAACAACGAAGGCCCCATGAATGAGTGGTCTGGCAACGCCGGTCTGCCGGTCGTCTGTCGGCGGGAAAGAGATCTCATTTCTCGCCACGTTCGAGAAAGCTCTGTCAGGCTCACGGCAGGTAGCTGTGCACTGGCGTCGCTGGTCCTAACGTGAGGTCGGTCAGCACGTGGGATGCCGAGACGATCTCAAGAACCGGCAGGTCGGCCACGGGAGCCATCACATGGGCGCACAACTGCAACCTCGCGGGTCCCTGCCAGGATTGTTTGACGGTGATGTCGGTGATTTGCATGCGCACCAAGTCGCAAACGCGCAAACCACCCTCGTAATCGGGGATGGCCTTGACAGCGAAGGTCGGAACGGTGATGTGCGTGGCGGCGACGGACTCAGCGAGGGGCAGATGCTTGTATGCCATCGTGGCGGTCGCAACCCGCTGCGTACCGTAATCCAGGGTGCCTACCAGCGCGCCGTTCTCGGCGAAGAGCCTGGGGCATCCGAGGGTCTTCGGATAGGCCGACAGCTCGCGACCCGCAAGGATGGCTCCAATGTTGTCCAGGTGCATCGTGTGGAGGTACTCGCCGTCTTCGCCGTCGTAGTGCACGGAAATCACTTGCCCGGCCTCTGTGTAAGGGCCGAATCCGTCCACATCGCCCATGTGCATGACCTCGAAACGCACGTGGGGCTCTCTCACTTGGAGTGGTTCCGGCACGACCGCGCGCAGTGCCCTGGGGTCGGTTCGGTACACGACGCTGAAGTACTCGCGGTTGACGTAGCGGGTCAACCTCGCCGGGTAGGGCGGAGCTTGCAACGGCGTCAGTGGGCCGGCTAGCAATTCCTCGGGTGTCATCCGAGCCTCCTCAGGTGCATCGCTACGGCGTCGGGTAGTCGTCGTAGAACCCCGCACCTGTCTTGACGCCCAGCCGGCCGTCGGCGATGTAGCCCTCTAAGAGCTGGCGCGGTCCCCTGGGATACTCGGGATGCTCTGCTTCGTAGTGCTTTTCGATGTCAAGGACGACATCGAGGCCGACCTGATCCATCATCCGGAACGGTCCACCGGGCATGCCGGTGTTGATCTGGAACATGCGATCGACGTCATGAGGAGTGGACACACCTTCGGCGACGAGTTCGAGGCATTCTCGCTTGATCGCTGCCCAGACCCTGTTGAAGATGAATCCGATGCTTTCCTTGTGTGCTTCGAATGGGTAAATGCCGAAAAGCGGGAGCGTCTCCTTCACGAAATCCATGACTGAACGCTCCGTCTGGCCACACGACATGATGTCGACCGCGCTCTGGTCTGGCGGCATGTAGAAGTGGATGTTGAGCACGCGTTCGGGGTGGCCAACCTTGCTGGTGAACAGTCTGCTCGGAAATGACGACGAGTTGCTCGCCAGGATGGTGTCTTCCGCCGTCGCCGCATCCAGTTGGGCGAAGACTTGCTTCTTCAGTTCCAGCTTTTCGGGAACCGCCTCGACGACAAGCCAGGCCTCCGCCACTGCGTCATTGAGATCATGGCAAGCTGTACTGATTCCTGCGGATCCGCCTTCGACCCGGGCAACTGCGGCAGCGATATTTTCCGCAACGTATTCCACGGCCGCGGCGCGTTGCGGCGCGGACATATCGTAGATATGAA
This sequence comes from Mycobacterium saskatchewanense, assembly GCF_010729105.1. Classification (NCBI taxonomy): domain Bacteria; kingdom Bacillati; phylum Actinomycetota; class Actinomycetes; order Mycobacteriales; family Mycobacteriaceae; genus Mycobacterium; species Mycobacterium saskatchewanense. The sequence goes on along the minus strand of NZ_AP022573.1, from coordinate 1,498,686 downwards.
CGGCGCCACCCCGGGTCGCAAACATCAGAGCGATCCGACGCCCCAAGGTTCCGGCGCCGATCACCGCGACCGGGCGCGACGAGAAGTTTCGTGGCACTGGGTAATTCACCGATCTGTCTCTCTGTCGAATGTCAGCAACAATGGGTTGGCGCGGATGGAGCGACGCGGCGTCCGCCACATTGCCTTCTTGACGAAAACCAGGGTGGACCCGGAGCGGGTCCGGCAACATCGCACCCGGGGGTGATTTTTAAGGGTCCGCGGGGGGATGGTTAAGAGCGCAAGCCGTCTAACCGGAACTCCGCATCAGCTGCGTCAGCTGGGTCGCGGAGTTGATGCCGAGCTTGGCGAATGCATTGCGGCGATGGGACCTCACCGTGTGCAGTGAAAGGTGCAGTTGCTCGGCCACTGAGCGGTTGGTCGCACCCGCCGCGATCAGACGAACGACTTTCAGCTCGGAGCCAGTGAGGCTCTCCCAGCCCGTTTTTGCGCGCGGCCGCCCTGCCGCTCGCCGGTGCACACCCAGTCGGCGCAGCGCACGCCCGACCCGTCGCGCGTCAGCGCTCGCTTCGTGGTCGCTGTACGCGTCGAATGCCGCGTTTAAGTGGGCGAGGGCCTCGAAGGTGCGTTCGACACCTTGAAGTGCTTCGCCGGCGTCCTCGGCGGCGCTGGCATAGAGAAGCGGTCGCTCACACGAGCGCAGCGCGTCGGCGGCCGCCACCAACTCGTCGGGATCGCGCCCGAGAACTCCGCGGGAATGTTGGGCGACCGCGGTGAAGATCGGCACGCCCGGCCGTTCCCGTTCGAGCAGTTCGACTTGCTCTAGCGCCTGTGCTCGTAGTCCGTCGTCGCCGGTGACCACGGCGACTCGAGCCGTCAACAGCAGGTGAAATAAAGCGGTCGGCGTGACGAAAATGTTGGGATGACCGTGAAGCCAGCGGGCGGAGTCATGAACGTCGCCACGATGCCAGCCCGCCAAAGCGAGCACAGCGGCCGCCCCGTCGCGAACGGCCCCGGTCCCAGTCGCATGAATGGCGTGTGCGTCGATGACCGCTTGGTGCAACAGCATTCGGTTGTCGGTGTGTACTGCTACGTGCGTCAATATCAGCATACGAAGCATGCCCAATTCCGTGGCACCGGCGTGCTCCGGCGCAGGTAACGGTTCAGTAATGGCCAGTGCTTCCGACAGTCGCCCCCTGACGAGGTGGACCAGCCCATTGGTGGCCGACCACGCGTGCAGCGCCAAGCCGTTGCGCTCCCTGCGGGCGTTGTCAACGCCCGCGGAGACGATCGCTGACGCATCCTCGAGCCGACCCATCACAGCCAACAGATTGACTCGGTGGATGTCGGCGAGCATGTGCGCCACTGTGGTATCGGAGCCTCGGTGGAGGCTGTCCAGCTGCTCGAGCCGAGTGATGGCACGAGTGGCGTAGCCCGCGGCGCAGTCAAGGTATGCACTCGTAATCTCGCACAACACGTGCGATTCGGGGTCACCAGTTGCCGCTGCAGCAGCGGCCGCCTCGCTGAGTGCCACGCGAGCTTGATCGTGCCGGCCACTCATCGCGACGTTGTAGGCAAGCCAGGATTCATGTCGTGCACGGGTCGCGTCGGTGATGCGAGGCAACTCAAGAGCGCGGCGATTGTGTTCAACACGGCGCTGCGGATTCTCGTTTGTTACCACCGCCAGGTGCAACCGAATCTTCGCTTCCTCTTCAGGCGTTGGGTCGGCGGCCAGCGTGTTGCCGGCCAGTTCTTCTGCCTCCCTGTAGCGGGTGGCCCGGTTGAGCAGTTCCACTGTCTCGGCGATGAGCGCGTCACGACCACGGCCACGGTCCCGGGCAGGCCAGAGCTCCAGCGCCCGTTTGCTCAGGTCGGCGGCGGCGCTGGGATCGGAGTGAGCCACCGAACATGCGGCTTGGCGAAGCGCGCCGATCGCAGCATGATCGCCTACCTCGGCACTGCGCGTCAGTTGGGTCACCACCTCTTCGGGTGCCGCTCCCATTTCGAGCAACACGGTCGCCGACTGGCGCTCGATAGCGCGGCGCAGCGATTGCGGTAATGACTGCCGCGTGGCGTCACGCAGAAGGTCGTGGCGAAACCGCAGGTGATCGCCGTCATCGGTCAGCAAATCCGTATGCACCGCCTCACCGATCGGCGACACCAGTGCCGCCGGCGGCCGCTGCAGCATCGCTGCCAGCAATGCCACGGAGAAGCGATCCGGCAACACCGAGGCTATCTGCACCACTTCCCTTGCCGCCTCAGACAAGCCGTCCAATCGCTGCTGCATGCCGATGCTCAGTCGGCGCGGCAGCGTATCCCCGCGCGCACTGGCGCGACCGTCATTGATGTCGACCCGGCCCTCCTCATCGAGTCCGTGCAGTAACTCCTTTAACAGGAACGGGTTGCCGTGCGCTTTATCGGCGAGGCTGAGCAACGAATCCTCGGCTCTCGCTTTCACGACGTCTTGGACGATTTCGGTGACACCGCTTGGCGGCACCGCGGTCAGCCGTAGAAACGTCGCTCCGTGTCGTTTCAGCACTCTTAGGGTCTCCCGGAGTGCCGGGCCACCCGCGCCGTTGCGTGCGGTGAACACCCAGAGCACGGGTGGCGCGTCCGCGTCGGCGACCGCAAGTGACCGCAGTGCCAGCAGCGTGGCGTGGTCGGCCCAATGGATGTCCTCGAGGACGATCGCAAGCGGATGGTTCGAGGCTGCGGAACCGATCGCCGCCTGAAGATCCTGGACCACCCAGTAACGCAAGTCGGCCGACGCGTTCAATCGGCGTAGGGCTTCGGAGTCACCCACCGGGGGGTCGGCGCGCAGGACCGCCGACAACAATGAGAAGAATGGCACGTTGCGTTGATATTCAAACGCCTCGCCGAAAAGTGTCCGAATGCCGAGATTGCTGGCAAGCACCATCAGTTCGGCCGTCAGGCGACTTTTGCCGATCCCCGGCGGCCCCTCGACAACCAGCACGTTGCCGCGCCCTTGCGACAGCGCCGACATCAGCCCGCGGATCGTTTTCACCTCAGCTGCCCGCCCGCGGATCGGCATGAGAGGGTGCCGATCGCCAACCTTTGGCATGGATGGCCTCAACGTGGTCCTGTCATCTGTACGCCGCCCCGAGCCGGCGGCACTGAAGACATGATCGCACCCAATAAGGCAGCTTCACCACGAGAAATGCGCCCACTCCCGGGCTGTGGGCATCGACTCACCGCGTCTCACGTGACGAAGTGTTCTCACGCTTGGGTCGCCACTCGCCATCGGTATGACCGGCCTGATCGAATTCTCAGGCGGACTCACTCAGACGACGCAAGCCACCCGACCAGCTGTGTCCACCCAACGGGATCACGCCCAGTTTCTCGACGGTGACTCGAGTGTCGCTGAACTGTCCGCGAAGGATGAACGACCCGGGAGGGTCGGCGCGCCGTGGCATCAACCGCGGCGGTCGCGGTTAATCGCAGGGGTAGCAGGCCCAACCGTGGTCGCCGTTGCGCCAGTGGAACCCGGCGCCGCAGCCGTGGTCGCCCGTCGAGCCGTTGCAGTCCAATGGTTGGACCGTCGCCGGCGTGCCGGGCTTCATGGGAACGATTGGGTGGTACGGAGTTTGCGCGGCCTGCGCTGAAGGAGCGAAAGCCAACGCGAAGGTCGCGGCGGAGATGGCAACAAGTTTCATTCGCATCGGGTGTCCCCTGTTCGTCTGCCAGTGGGTGTGGTCATGTTATGACGGCGGCGCCTTTCCGGAAGGGGCAATTCGCGGATATGCAGGTCGCGTTCAATCGGCCGTAACGTTCGCTGCCAGGCATGAGGGCGCCCGCTGCAACGCCGAGACCGCCACCGCCGCCGGACAGGTGTCGCGCTTGACAAGCGACTCCGAAAAAACCTCTTCTTGCAACACGTGAAAGATGTACGTTGCTTCCAATGCCCGCTGACGTGCAGATCGAGGGGGAGCGGTAGTGAGCTTTGCGGTGTGGCCGCCTGAGGTCAATTCTGTTCTGCTGCTTGACGGACCGGGTTCGGCGCCGATGTTGGAGGCGGCGGCGGCATGGGACGGGATCGGCAGTGAACTGAGCTCGGCTGCAAATGCGTTCAATTCCGTCACGGCGGACCTGGCGGCTCAGGCCTGGCAAGGCCCCGCGTCGGCCGCCATGACGAACGCGGTCGCCCGGTATGTCGACTGGTTGGGCGAGGCGGCCGCGCAGGCCGAGCGGTCGGCTGCCCAGGCCCGGGCGGCGGCCGCCGCCTTCGAGGCCGCGGCTGCGACCATCGTGGACCCGGAGGTGGTGACGGGCAACCGCGGCCGGCTGGTGTCGCTGGTGGCCTCGAACCTGTTCGGGCAGAACGCCCCCGCGATCGCGGCCGCCGAGGCCGGGTACGAGGAGATGTGGGCGCACGACGTCGCGGTCATGAGCGCGTATTACACCAGCGCGTCGGCGACGGTCGCCCAGTTGGGCCCCTGGGCGGGCGCGCTGGAAAACCTGCCGGGCGAGCTCGCCAGGGCCGTCGGAAACGGGTTGACCCTCGTGCAGCAGGAAGTCCAGCAGACCACCACGGCACTGGCCAACGAAATCAACCTGGTGGCCAACACGATCTTCGTCGACATATTCGGCGCACCGGCCGCTCCGCCCTTCCCGGCCACCCAGGCCGGGACCTTCACCGGCACACCGTCATTGGCGACCAGATTGGAAGAATTCGCGCTGTGGCCGGTGAAGCCCCTGCTGAGTCTGTCCGGTCTCGAAGGCCAACTCTCGCTGCCGAATTCCCCACTCCTGGCGCTGGTCAGCAGCGACATCCCGCCGTTGTCCTGGGTCCTCGGCAACTCGCCGCCGCCCTTGTTGAACTGGCTGCTGGGGGAGACGGTCCAGTTCACCACGTACAACGGAATGAGCGTCGTGCAGATCACCCCGGCACACCCGACCGGCAACTACGTGGTCGCCATTCACGGTGGGGCGTTCATCCTGCCGCCCTCGATCTTCCACTGGCTCGATTACTCGGTGATGGCCTACCAGACCGGTGCGACCATGGAAGTGCCGATCTACCCGCTGTTGCAGCAAGGAGGTACCGCCGGGACGGTAGTGCCCCAGATGGCCGGCCTCATCTCCTCGCAGATCGCCCTCCACGGGGCCCCGAACGTCAGCGTGATCGGCGACTCGGCGGGCGGCAATCTCGCACTGGCCGCCGTCGAATCACTGGTGGCCAACCACCAGGCCATTCCGGCGTCGATGGTCCTGCTGTCTCCCTGGCTGGACGTGGGGATGACGAACCCCAACATCGCGCTGGTCCAGGATCCACTGCTGCCGATTGGGCCCGCGCAACAGATCGGCAGGGCGTGGGCCGGCGGCCTTTCCGTGACGAACCCTCTGGTCAGTCCGCTGTACGGGAACTTGAGCGGACTGCCGCCGACGTATGTCTATTCGGGCAACATGGACATCCTGTCGGCCGACGTGTTGGTGCTCCAGCAAGAGGCCGTCGCGCAGCATGCAAACCTGAACTTCGTCCTGGCCAATGGCCAGATTCACGACTGGGTGCTGTTGACGCTGGACGGTCCCCGATACCTCGCGCAGATCAACCAGGAGCTCGGGATCGCGGCCTGACCCAGCGTGGCGCCATGTCTCGACCTGTTGTGGTGCAAACTGAATCCCGCAGCTAACTAGGGCACGAAGTCGCAGCCGGCTTAGCCGTCCGCGCTCGGGCCCGCAGCGGGCGCTCCCGGCGTCTTCTTCGCGGCCTTCTTGGCCGGTGCCGCCTTGACCGGTCCATCGGGAGAGGCGCTAACCTTCTTCGCCGGCGTCTTCTTTGCGGGTGCCTTTTTGGTCGGTGCCTTTTTCGCGGGTGCCTTTTTCGCGGGCGCCTTTTCGGGAGGCGCTTTCTTCGCGGGTGCCTTCTTGGCCGGTGCCTTTTTCGCGGGCGCGTCCGGGGCCGCATCCGTGACGGGCGCCGTCTTGGCGGGTGCTTTTTTGGCGGGCGTCTTCGCTGCTGCTTTCTTTGCGGGCGCCTTCGCCGGGGCCTTCTTGGCAGGTGCTTTCTTGGCCGGTGGTTTCTCGGCGACGCTGTCACTCACGGCCGTCGAACCGGAATCGGCCACGGTGGGCATCTTTTCGGTGCCTTGCCCCGACAATCCCGAATCCGCGTGGCCGTCACGGACGCTTTCGAGCTGCTTGACCGCGGCCGGCAATGCCGGCGTCCGTTCCGCGATGCCGAGGCGTCGAATCGCCCCCTCGCCCAGGTCTAAAGTCCGACGCACCCCCCGCGCCACACGCGTCGCCGCCGCGATAACGAGCTGTGCCGCCCGCAACTGCAATAGAACACCACTTGCCGCCTTGGGGTTTGTCGTCACTTCGCCTCCGTCCCTATCCGGCCGTGTTCCGCAGTAATACCCTTTTCCCGGCGTTCTGACCGTAAAACGAATCAAGGCTACCTTGACAGTGTAACTGTGACAGTGTCACGATCTGCTTCGTGAGCGACGAGGCGAGGTGGACGCTGGACGAGCTGGTGCGACGGGTCGCCGCCAGCCTGGCGACCCCGGCATACCCGGGCGCACCCAACGGGCGTGTGCGGGAGCTGCCCGATCGGCGGGCCGTGCGGTGGTACACCACGACCGGTCTGGTCGACAGGCCCGCCACGCAAGGGCGCACCGCGATGTACGGCCCCCGGCACCTCCTGCAGATCGTCGCCGTCAAACGCCTCCAGGCGGAGGGCCATTCGCTCGCCGAGATCCAGGCCGAACTCGCCGGGGCCACAACCGAAACCCTGCGCCGGGTCGCCGCCGTTCCCGAGGAACTCATCGCGGCGCCGGCGCCGCCCGCGTCCGCGCGCCGACCCCGATTCTGGGCAGATCCACCCGCTCCCGACCCACCGGTGACCGACGGGAATGGCGATGACACTGTCACCAAGCTGGCCGCCGTGCGGCTGCCCGGCGGGGCGCTGCTGATGCTGCCCGTCGACCGCCACGGCCGGCCCGACCGCGACGACGTCCAGGCAATCCATGCGGCCGCCCGACCGCTCCTTGAACTGCTTTCCGAACGCGGCTTGCTGTCAGGCCGGCTATCCCTCGATGAACGGAGCCCATCATGACCGTCCGCATCACCGCGATGACCGAGGGCGAGCCGACCCGTGCGGCCGTGGGGGAAGACGACGCGGGCCTGGGCGCTCTGCGCACCGACCGGGGAAACCTGCCGCTCGCATGCCTCGACGTTCGAGCGCAGATCACCGGCCTCACGAGCCAGGTCGAGCTGACGCAGGACTTCGTCAACACCTTCGACGTGCCGTTGGAAGCCACCTACGTCTTCCCGTTACCGGACCGGGGCGCGGTCACCGGGATGCGGATGACCGCCGACGGGCGGGCCGTCGAGGCCGAGCTGCGCGAGCGCGAAGCCGCCCGACAGGCCTACGACGACGCGATCGAGTCGGGCCGGCGAGCCTCCATCGCCGAGGAGGAGCGGCCGGACATCTTCACCATGCGGGTTGGAAACATCGTGCCCGGGGAACGGGTCCGCATCGCACTGACGATCGTCATCCCGCTGGCCTACGAGGCGGGCGAGGCGACCTTCCGCTTCCCGCTTGTGGTTGCGCCGCGGTACATCCCGGGCGCCGCCCTGACGGACCTCGCGGTGGGCGACGGTCATGCCGACGACACGGACGCCGTCCCCGACGCGTCGCGGATCACCCCGCCCGTGTTGTTGCCCGGCTTCCCGCACCCGGTACCGCTGGCCATCGAGGTCGGCATCGACCCCGCCGGCCTGACACTGTCGGAGGTGTGGTCGAGCCTGCACGCGGTGTCTGCCGGGGACGGCAAGCTGCGAATACAACCCGGGGAGCGCGCGGACCGCGACTTTGTCCTGCGGCTGCGCTACGGCGCCGAGGGCGTCACCGACTCGCTCGTCCTGGTTCCCGACGCAACGGGCGACGAGGGCACCTACCAGCTCACCGTCCTACCGCCGGTGTCGAGTGCGCCGCCCCGCCCGCGCGACGTGGTGCTATTGCTCGACCGCTCCGGCAGCATGCGGGGTTGGAAGATGGTGACCGCGCGCCGCGCCGCGGCGCGCATCGTCGACACCCTCACCGATGCCGACCGCTTCGCGGTGCTGACCTTCGACGACCGCATCGATCGCCCGGCCGGGCTGCCCGACGGCTTGGTCGAGGCCAGCGACCGCAACCGGTACCGGGCCGTCGAGCACCTCGCCCGCGTCGACGCGCGCGGTGGCACGGAAATGCTTGCGCCGCTTCGGCAAGGGCTCAACTTGTTGCGGGGGGAGCAGGGGCGCGACGCGGTCGTCATCCTCGTCACCGACGGGCAGGTCGGCAACGAGGACCAGCTGCTGCGTGAACTCTCGACGGACCTGCAACGGGTGCGGGTGCACACCGTGGGCATCGATCAGGCCGTCAACGCCGGGCTCCTGGGCCGCCTGGCCGGTGTCGGCGGTGGACGCTGCGAGCTGGTGGAAAGCGAGGACCGCCTCGATGAGGCAATGGACACCATCCATCGCCGCATCGGCGCGCCGATCGCACACTCGTTAACGCTGCGCGCCGGCGGGCTGGCAACCGTCGCGGGCACCGAGAGTCCGGCGCGGCTGCCCGACCTGTTTCCCGGGGTGCCCCTGGTCGTGGCCGGTCGATATCGCGGAAGCGCGAGCGGGTCACTCGCCGTGCTTGGCACGACCCGCGACGGCGCGGACTGGTCGGTCACCGTCGCCGGACAACGGCGCGATGCGCCGGCGATAACCGCTCAGTGGGCGCGGACCCACCTGCGCGATCTCGAGGACCGCTACGCCGTGGCTCCCGGGGAGGACCTGGCGAAGCGAATCGTCGACACATCGTTGCGCTTCGGCGTCCTGTGCAGGTTCACGGCATACCTTGCCGTGGACAGCCGGGCGGTCGCGGAGGGGAGGGCGCGGCACCGGGTCATGCAACCCGTCGAGGCGCCGGCAGGGTGGGACTCCGGATTGGACTTCGGCCCGATGCGAGGGCACGTCGATGCGCCGGCCGCCGTGCCGCGGTCCCGAAAGCCGATGGCCCCCGGCCACGCCTTCACCGAGCCGGTTGCGTCGGCGCCGGTTGCCCCGGCGGACCCGCTGCCGGCGCCGGTGACAACGCCGGTGACAGCGCCCCGCGGCAAGCCGGCGGCACGAATGGTCAGGCTGAGCAACGTGATTGCGCTGGCACTGGTGGGAGCCTTGCTGGTCGGCGCCGGATGGATCTGGTCGCTGAGCCGCGACGGATCCTCCGCGCCGTTGCAGGGCGTGGGCGGAAAGCCGGCCGGATCAATCGAGGCGCCCCCCGGCCGGGGACCCATGCCCGAGAACACGCTCGCGGCACCCAAGGCTCCGCCGCCACCACAAGCGCCGCAGGACAACACCTCCCAGCGTGACACCGTCACCACGGGAGCGATGCAGATGGTCGTCGCCGAGCCCGTCCAGGCGGCCGATCGGCTCGTCAGCGCGGTCACCGAGGCGGGTGGACGAGTTGATTCGCGGTCCGAGCGGTCCGGATCATCCACTCCCACCGTGGAGCTCGTGCTGCGTGTCCCCGCGGACAAGCTCGACGGGGTCCTGGTGAAGGCCAAGAACATCGGGACTGTCGAGTCCATGTCGATCAACCACAACGACGTCACCGCGCAGCGCGTTGACCTCGACGCCCGCATCGGAGCCCTACAAACTTCGGTCAATCGACTACTCGAGCTGATGGGCCGGGCCGGCAACGTTGCCGACCTGCTCGCCGCGGAGTCGTCGCTGACCGAGCGGCAGGCCGAGCTGGACTCGCTGAGGGCGCGCCGCGCCGCGCTCGGTGACGAAATCTCCTACGCGACCATCAACGTCGACATCTCGGCCAAACCCGCTGCGACGCACGGCGGTTTCGCCGGCGCGCTCGAGCACGGCTGGCAGTCGTTGCTTTCGGTACTGCGCGGCATCGGGCTGGCGGTGGCGTTCCTCATCTCGTGGATACCGGTGCTTGCCGTACTGGCCCTGCTAGTCATGTTAGCGATGCGCCGCAGGCGGTTTCGGAGGACGGGCAGTGCTGGCGTGAACTCTGAATCGACGTAAAGCGCACGGAAGGAAAGGCCACACTTCGTTCAGAAGCCACCCGCGCAGCTGAAGTCGTTGGCCGGCTCCGACGCCTACATTTTCGATGCCATCGATCCCGGTGGCCTCCTCGTCGTGGGCTCGATCGTGACCGGATACATCAGCATCGACCAGGCGCTCGACATCGGAACACCGGCCGCGCCGCAGTTGCGCGACAACCCTCGCCCGGGATCTATCCTGCCGGCGATTGATGGTGGCGTAAAACCCTCACGGATCTGGCCGGCAGACGGCGACGACATCGATCCGAACAAGCTGCTGGCGGTGCGAAGTGTGGTCACGCGGGGCAGGAGGGGTCGGCATCAGCGGTTGGCTATGCGACGGGTCGTTAGAATCGGACATGCCAGCGCTCGCCATGACCTGGTGAAAGCAGAAACCGGGGGTCTATGACGAGTGCTGAACGGCCAGATCCGTTAAGGCGGCTCGATGCCACAGCAGAGGCCATCGGCGACCTGCGCGACGTCTTCGCCGCCGAGGAGCCGTTGAACGACGTGCTGGCGCGGGTCGCGGAGACCGCGGCGCGGGCGATTCCTGACGCCGATGCCGTGAGTATCACGGTGCTCACCGGCGATCAGCGCAGCACACCCGCCAGCACCGATGAACGGATCATCGCCCTGGATCATCTTCAGCAGGTGTCTGGTCGAGGGCCATGTATCGAAGCAGCTGAGGGGCGCAAACCCGTCCGGGTCGAGATCGCCACCGCGGATCGTCGGTGGCCCGACTTCGCCGAGCAGGCGGCGAAGCTCGGCGTCCGGGCGAGCCTGTCGGCGCCGTTACTCGTCGGCGACGGCGAGCCGGAACTCGTCGGCTCGCTGAATGTGTACAGCTACACCGCATCGGCATTCGACCCGTTCGACGAAGGGCTGATTCGGCTCTACACGGTTAGCGCCGGCCAAGCGATCACCAACGCCCGTCGATGGCAAAAGACCCGGGACAACGTCACCAGTCTGGAACGCGCCCTTACCTCACGAGCCGAAATTGACCAAGCGAAAGGCGCGTTGATGGCCATCCATGGCTGCACTCCCGACGAGGCGTTCCAGCGACTGGTTAGCGCATCACAGGACCAAAACATCAAGCTGCATGAGCTGGCACGCCAGTTTCTGGCATCACTTCGCCGTGCCGAGGAGTGACCCGCGTCTGAAATATGGCGCGGCACAGACTGCTTAACGAATGGAAGCCGTTCGCCAGATCACGATTTCGTCGTGCAGCCGTGAATTGCACGCGCCGTCTGCGATAACCGCGGTCACCCAGCCTTGACGTCGAAAGGGCCCGGGTCGAGCAGCCGTCGTCTGATGGATTGGTAGAGCGGTCCGTCCGCCTCTTTCGCGGTAATCGCGGCGATCCATTCCGGATCCTGCAGGAACGCTGTCCACTTGCTTTCCATCTCGGCAAGGTCGTTGAACCGCATCGTGTAGACCAGTTCGTTCAGCGACTCCTGGCCGATCCAGGTCCGGCCGATGTGAACGAGGTCCATCTCGTGCTTGGCGAACAAGCCGAGGGTCACCTCGTTGAACAACTCGATTACCGTGGAAAGCCGTCCCGGTATGACCATGTACTCACGGACTTCGTACAGCATCTGCATCAACCCCCCACGCCGAGATGGTCGGAAGCCGACAGCAGATCATGGCAGAGACGGCGAAGTCGTGATGCCATCTCCGAGAATGCGTATCGGGGAACACCGTCGAGCGGTGCGGGCTCTCCCGCGAGGAGCATGCGCTTGTCCTAACGTCGTCTCGACCAAGCGTCGAGTTCATGGGCAGTGTGGACAGATTCCGCCGACACACGGTTTGCGCGGCGCCGGTGTGCGCTTCTATTCGGCGAACGCCGGCAGGACTTCCTTGGACATCAGCTCCATCTGCTTGATGATCGCGTCACGGGGCATGCCCACCGCGATGAGGCACGACAGGTGGTCGACACCCAGCTTCTCGTAGGTCTTGAACCGTTCGATCATCTTGTCGGGCGTGGTGAGGATGGGATCGGAGTAGTTCTCGTCTAATTTTTCGCGCGAGAACCGTTCGGTCTCCGGGATGACGCGACCACCCACGATGTATTTGCGGTCTTTGTCCCCCAGGCCGCGCGGAGCCAGGCGGTCCTCGCGGCTCGCCCTGTTGCCCTCGTCCTTCACGAATGCGATGTAGAAGTTGTATTCGTTGAGGAAATCATCGAAGTATTCGAGTGCTTCCTCCTCCGTGTGACCCACCCACGTGTGGCGCAGCGCCATGACCTCGCCGCGCGGATGCTCGCTCGCCTCGGCTGCGTCGTTGTAACTCTGCAGAAGCGCTTCGAGGTCCCCGTAAGGTTCGAAGCTGCCGTAGTTGGGCGCCGTGATCAGATTCAGGCCCTCGCGTGCGACCTTCTGTGCCCCTTCTACGCTTTGGGACGCGACCCAGATGCTGGGGTGCGGCTTCGTCACCGGCTTCGGAACGATGGTGGTTGGTGGGAAGGAGAAGAATTGCCCGTCGTAACTCACGTCGTCCTCGACCCACACGCGCCTGATGATCTCGAGTGATTCCTCGTAGATCGCGCGCGCCTTCGCAGGGTCCACCCCGATGCGGTCCAACTGGTACCTGCTACCGCCGCGTGCGACTCCGATACCCATGCGCCCGGGTGCCAAATGGTCTAGGAGGCTCATCTCCGAGGCGATCAGGAGCGGGTGGTAATAGGGCAGTACCACAACGCCCGGCATAATCCGCAGGCGTTTCGTTCGTGCCGCCGCAACTGCGCTGAAGGCCAGCGAAGACGGGTTCGTGACGTAGTTCTGGAACAGGTTCTCGTTGATTGTGATGCCTTCGAAGCCAAGGTCTTCCGCGGCGTCGACGATGCTCAACATGTCGTTGAGGAGTTCCGACCATGGACGGTTCATGTCCGGGTAGAAGAAGGGAGTCGTAACCCAAAACTTGAGTGCCATATCGTATGTCCTTAACTCATCGATTCATTCGGTTCGGCCGCAGACGTTCCATCCATCCGTGCGGCGAAGGTACTCGTCGTGTCACGAGGCGGCTTGCAGGTCCTCAGGAAGATCCTCGTAGTAGTACGCCGGCGTAGGCCGCTCGCTGCGTTCGATCAGGTCCGTGAAATCCCAGACCGAGAGAATCTTGCCATCCCGGAACACCGGTTGCAGGACGTTCTCTTCGGGCGGTATCGAGTCGCGGGGGACGGTGCGGTAGTCGCCGTCGACGTACTGCAGCGCCAGGCGACCGGCCTTGGAGTGCTTGATGGCGTTAGCTTTCGGGCGCTTGGAGATGTCACGCCAGGTGCCGTTGATCCGGGCCGCGTTGGCCTTGTAACCGAAGTGCAACGTGTCGCGATTCACCTCCTGCAAGAGTCCACTTCCCATCCCGCACAGCACATTGTCCGCGGCCAGCCCGCGCCGCTCCAGCTCGGCATAGAGTCTGCGGAACGTGTTCACGTTCAGTCCATCGCCCTGCACCACGCGGACGTTCGGGGGTAGCACTTTGAAACCCTTCGCGGTTCTCGAGGAGCCCAGGCTCTCCATCAGGTCTTCGACGACGTCGACGGGATTTGTCACCGGGTCCCCGGAGTCGCACCGGATGCCGACCAGCCCCGGGAAGGCAAGAATTTCGTCGCGCAACTCCTTTCCGATGACGTTCCGCACACAGTTGTCCTGGTCGTAGGTGTCGACGAGGAACGCGATCGCGGCGTCGTTGGTGTTGCTGAGTAGCTGGCGGAAGAAGTCGGCCTCACCGTCAGGACCGAATGCCGACACATTGGAGTGCTCACACAGTAGGTTGACGGCACCCGGGTACGCCGCGTTGTAGTACTGCGACGCAGCGATGTAGGCGGGCACCGTGTCCGACCGGTCGAAGTTCACCATGTGAGCCATACCGCCGAGGGCCGCCGACTCGAATGTGTTCGCGCCTCGCGCGCCGAAGTCGTGGAGGTACAGCCTGAGCAACTCGGGATGATCCGACGTCCGTTCCAACGCCCCCCGAACCGCCTGCTTGCAAATCCAGCTCGTCGTCCCGACGGTGCTCGGGTACCACAGCGCCCGCTGCAATGCGCACTCGATGTAGCTCGGCAGCCAGGGGAACCGGGGATCCGTGTTTACGACCTGCAGCAGGACGTTGCGCGTCGGTACGACCGTGCCCTCGGGAGCGGCCTCGATCTCCAGCGGCAGGTATCCGTCGTAGTCGTTGACGATGTCGAGCCACGCCTGCCGATTGAATCGGGAGCCATGCCCGTGGACGACGCGCTCGGCTTCCTGGACGTCCTCAACGGTGATGGGACGCGACAGGTATTCGAGTAGGAACGCCTGAAGCCCAACGAAAAGCGTTGCGCCGAAAGGACCGCCACGAGCTTCGAGGTACGCGGAGATGTACTCCGTGCCTTCCGGGTACATGGCGTACATCCCGTTCTTGTTGATGTCCGCGTTCACCGCCATGTTGCGCCAGAGCGAGGATCCACCCATCTGAAATACCTTCCTGAGATGCCGATGTCCGCCGGCCGAGCCACCGCCGCGTCGGGGAGTCACCGATGCCGTTCCGGTCCGTCCTCAGTGAGGGACCTCGACGAGGGGAGCCGTCACCACATAACTCACGAACTCGACCCCGGTTGACTGACCCTGTAATTCCACGTCCTTGCTGACGGCGATCTCCGGCATGGTTGCAAGCTCGTTGCAGCGAAACATACGCGGGAAGCGGACCTCATTGCCTCTAGCCTCCGCCATCCCAGCGTCGTAGTCGGGCCTGACGTTATTCGACATTCACTTGCCTCCTAGCACCACCGCAAGAGATCGAATGGTTTCGAGTCTCGCTCTGTCGGCTGGCGACTACTCGGTCTTCGAGCGCCTGATTACCCAGAATCCTAGCCAACGGCGGGCATGGCGGTCTTACTAAAAACGTTTCTATCCGGTTAACTTCACCCGATGCGTACGCGTGGTCGCGCCGGGTGTCACAACGCCCCCTCGCGCGCAACGGTGAACAGCTGCCGAGGATTGGTGGTGAGCAGCGCTGCGGTGACCTCCGCAGGCACGCCATGGCGCTGCAGCCGCGGCAGGAACAGTCGTGGCACATATCCGACGCCGTTGCCTCCGTTCCGGGTCCACATACTCTTGGCGGCCAAGTCGTGGCTGAGCAGGATCTGTGCGGCGTACCCGTCGCGAATCAATCCCGCAATGGCACAAGCCGTTTGGTCCGGTGCGGGCGACTGGCCTTCTCCTGCGTAGTAGTAGGGCATCCCGATCATGTCGAATCCGAGCCAGACCCCGTGCTCGGCCACGGAACGCTGGTAGTCGACGTCGCCGCCCGAGGGATCCATGTGACACAACACGACCGCGTCGGGCGCGACGCCCTCGTCTTTCATCACGATGTCGAGCACCTCGAAGGCTCGCCGCTGCCAGCCCGGCAGATGGACGAACAGTGGGACCCTGAGCCTGTGTTGGGCACGACAGGCCGCGCGCAGCCGGGTCTTCTCCGCGTCGGTGAACTTCGGGGAGACGCCGATTTCCCCGATGATGCCGGGCCGTACTCCCGTGCCGCCGACTCCGTTTTCGAACTCGTCCACGAGCTCGTCACAAAGTTCGTCAGCGCCGGCGGACGCCTTATGTTCATCGTGAAAGCGGTGGATGTACCAACCCGAGCCCATCACGACGTTGAGTCCGGTCCTCGCCGAGATTTCCTTCAGCCCCCGAGGATCTCGACCGATATCGCCGTTGGTGCAATCCACGATCGTCGTGCCGCCGGCGTCGATGAAGTGCCTCAGCTCCTCGATCATCGCCTCCGTGTCGTCCTGACGCCCGTTGTCGAGGCAGCACCATGGGTCATCGGTCAGCAGCCAATTGATCGAAGCGTCGACGCGGCCGTGGAAGAGCTTGCGTTCGGCACCGCCCTCCGGCTCGACTGCACGTAGTGTCCAGTCGCTGACCAGATGCTCGTGGGTCAGCGTCATGCCGAGCTCGTCGGCCGGGACAGGACCTGAAACGGTGGTCACCTGCACGGAACCGCGTTCCACCGATGATGCGTCCATTCAGGCTTCCCTCCGCGTGTACGCAACGTCCCGTTTGATCTCAGTCGGCGTACCCGCGTTGCCCCTATCGATGCGTCGGACCGGCCTGCCAGTTGGCGTTATTAACGTTTCTACCACAATGCACCTTAACGTTGCCGACGGCAGCTATTCGCGTTGCCGCCGGGATCGGGCCAACTTAAACTGACCCATGGGTCGGGCACCTCCATTCGGGTTCCGACCGCACATGACAGCAAAAGCCGCTGTAGCGCAAGGTAATCAACTTCGCGGGGGGCTTCGTTACCGTTGCCCGCATGGCGGCCGGCGACGCCGAGAACACGAAAATGGACCACAATGCATCCACTGCAACCGATTCCACCCATCGACGTTGGGCCGCTGCTGCACGTCTTCGACATGGACGGGACGCTGTTGATGGGCGCTGCAGTCGTGGAGCTTTCACGGTACGTCGGTCGGTTCGCCGAGGCCATGGAGATCGAGGAGGCCTACCTGCGGGGGGAGATTGATGAGATCCCCTTCTGGAGTCGTGCGCTCGAGCTGTGGCACGACGTGACAGAGGACCAGGTCGACCGGGCCTTTGATGCTGCGATGTGGATGCATGGCGTCCGCGAAGTCTTCGACGACATCCACCGGCGTGGTGAGCGAAGCATCGTCATCTCACAGTCACCGCACTTCTTCGTCAGGCGACTCGAACGCTGGGGAGCCCACGCGACCTTTGGTTCGAACATCCGGATCGGCGAGACGGTGGCGCCGAACTCGACACTGCTGGCCGAGGACAAGGTCTCGATCACCCGGGGAATCCTCGCGCTGTGGGGACTCAGCGCCACAGACTGCATCGCGTACGGAGACTCCAGATCCGATGTTGCCCTTTTCAGCTGGTTGCCCAACACGGTCGGGGTCAATGCTAGAGAGCCGCTGACCGATCTCGCCGCGAGGTCGTATGTCGGCAACGACCTTCGGGAAGCGTACGGTCTCGGGCGGAGTCTGGTGGACCTGAACCAGGCCGAACAGGACGTCCGACGTCCCTAGGCTGAAGCGCTGTCGGCCCCTAGCCTGGCAGCGCCGGTTCTGCGATCTCGCGTGAGCATCAAGTAGGCGACAGCCGCGGCGATCAAGCCCGCCAGCCAGGACACGTCGATTCCGCCCCACAGCGCGCTGAGGGGACCCGTGCAGAAGGGCAAGGCCGCGAAAGGCAGCATGGCCAGGAAGCCCAGGAGGTAGGCCACCAAGCCGCGCCACGACCAGCCGCCGTACACCCCCTCCGGAGTGAATAGATCGCCGATCACGTAGTCGCCTCGACGTATGAAGAAGTAGTCGACAAGATTGATCGCCGTCCACGGCACCAGCAGGAATAGGAGAATCGACAAAGCGTCGCTGGCGGCGTCCACCACATGGTTACCGAAAGGGAGCGCCACCAGGAGGTAGATGACGATCGTGAGTACAGTGACGGCGATTCGCAACGACCGAGTCGGAGTGAAACGGCGAATCAAGTCGGCACCGGTCAGGAACTGGAGCGAGACGCTGTAGGCAGCGGTCGCTATGCCCACAACCAGCGTCATGGCCGACGCCAACACCAAGACCGCCCCGAAGCCACGAACGACGTTGTCACCAGCAAGGTGCAGCGCCGCCAGCGCATCCGTGGCGTGGTACGAGGCCGACAACCACGCGCCCACGGCCATCAGCCACAAGGCGGAGATGCCGGCGCCCGCATAGACACTGGCGATCAGCCAGCGAGACGGCGTGGCTACAGGTAGATAGCGGGTGTAGTCGGAGACGACAGGGGCCAGGGCCATGTTGCAAGCCGCCGAGACGGCGAACACCGTGAAGAAGGCCTTCGCCGCGAAACCGTGGCCGCCGGACGGCGCGTCGCCTCCGGCCTTTCCCATGAAGAGGGCGACGGTGAAGGCAAGCATCAGCGGAACCGTCGCGTAGATGGTGAATCGCGACAGGCGGTGCAGATGGTCATGGCCGGCGATCGCGAATGCGCCGCCAACGAGATTGACCACCAGCCCGGTGATCAGAGGTGACCAGCCGAAGATCTCGGCCAGCCCGTGCGCCGTGAGAATCGTGAAGACCACTCCGAACGCCAGATAGCAAGCCAACGCCATGGCGACGATGACAATGACGCCGTAGAACCCGAATTGGGCTCGCGACTGAATGATCTGCGGCAAGCCCAAACGAGAACCCTGCGTAGCATGGCACGCCGTGAAAAACGTGCCGGTCAACAATCCGAGCGTCGAGGCAGCTATCGACCAACCGACGCTGAGGCCCAGGGCCGGCCCGGAGAACCCAAGTGCCACCGTGAAGAAGTTCCAATTTGCGATGAAGAAGAGCGGACTCACGGCCGACACAGTGCCGTGACGTTCGCCAGGTGTGATCCAGTCGATCGAACGCCGCTCGATGACCGGGAACCGGCGGGCGTGCCGGACACCGCAGTTGGCTGCGGGGTCAGATCCGGTCATTCTGGAGAAGAGTAGTGACACGATTCGAAGTCCGCATCCGGGCCGACAGCGTCTGAATCAGCCGGCGGCGTGCAGCGCGGGAACCACTGTGGGACCCAGCACACCCTTGTCTTCCAGTAGCCGAACCACGAGATCGAACGCGCCGGACATCTGTTCCTGACCGGCAAACGGGATCAGGACGACACCGTCGGCGATGCCGAGTACGTAAACGTCCGCGATGAGCCCAACCAATCCGCTCACCGTGCCCACGTAACGCACTGTCTTTGGCGCGCTGACGCTTTGAGCCGCGCAGGCAGCAGCGAGGCGTCGACGAGCAGCTGGCGCATCGTCGTCGACAACGACTTCGACGTCCAGCAGCACCGAGGTTCGACGTCCGTCAAGGGCTGCACTTGCTCGAATGTGAGCGCCAACTCGCTGCGCCCTTCGAAGATCGGGTGCTTCGAGGCGGACGGTTTCGATTCCCCGCGGTGCGGGAGGCGTCAGCTCCGCCCACCGCAAGGCTGCCGAACCCTGAGCCAGAGCAGCATCGCTGCCTTCAACGGCTCGAGCGACGGCTACTCGGACGCCCGGCACCGCGTCAGGTTCAACCATGTCGACCAATGTCCTCTCGATTGCCTGACAACACGAGTAGCGCATCTCGCTACGTTGGCCAAACGCCTGAAACATTTCTATTTCGCCCGCTGACAACTAGGCCGACGAACCGCTTGCCTGTTGTATTCCCGCTGTCGACCGCGGTAGAAACGTTACCACTTTTCAGGCTAAGATCAACTCGAACGATGCCGGCCGCCGATCCGCGTGGCAGCGGCAGCGATACGAAGACGAGAGCGAGCGAATGGGCCACCGTCACAGACCAATTGCCGATACACACAACGAGGGGCGCCGCTGTTCTGGGGTGCGCGCTTGCGGGTTCGCCCGGGACGGCTCATGACTGCGTCGCTGCGGGTCGGCTACGAGAAGCAGTTGTTGCTCTTCTCCGGCCGGGCCAATCCGACCCTGGCCGCAGATATCGCCGGTCAGCTCGGCGTGGATCTCGGGTCGATCACCCTGAAGACCTTCTCGAACGACGAGGTCTATTGCCGCTTCGACGAGTCCATCCGGGGTGCGGACGTTTTCCTGATTCAACCCATGTGCGGAAATCCGCAGACGGGCATCAACGCGAACGATGCGTTACTCGAATTGCTGATCATGATCGATGCCGCAGTCGGCGCGAGTGCGCATCGCGTGGTCGCGGTGACTCCCTGGTACGGCTACTCGCGTCAAGACAAGAAATCTGCGCCCCGCGAGCCGATTTCGGCGCGCATGGTCGCGCGCACTCTCGAGGCGGTCGGTGTCGATCGCGTGCTGGCCATGGACCTGCATGCCGGCCAGCTGCAAGGCTTCTTCGGCATCCCGGTCGATCACATGACCGCGTTGATGATGCTTGCCGACCACTTCGCCGGCCTGGACGACGATTTGGTTGTCGTAGCGCCGGATGCGGGCAGGGTGAAGCTGAACAAGCAGTTCGCCACCCGTATCGGTGGTGACCTTGCGATTCTCGACAAGGAGCGGCCACATCAGCAGGTGGCCGAGATTGTGCATGTGATCGGGGATGTTCGCGGCAAGACCGCGATCATCGTCGATGACATCGTCGACACCGCCGGAACGCTGTGCGCGGCGGGCGAGGCCGTCAAGAGGGCCGGGGCGCGAAGGGTTTTCGCGGCGGTCACGCATCCGGTGCTCAGCGGCCGGGCCTACGAGAATCTGGCAGGGTCGCCCTTTGAGCGGATCGTCGTGACCGACAGCATCCCGCTGCGCCCGGGTGCACCAGCAACGATCGAGGTGGTGTCCTGCGCCCCGCTCCTGGCGGACTCGATCCGACGGATCTTCACCGATCGTTCCGTCAGCGAAGTGTTCGGCGGCAAGAATCACCTCTTCTGAGCGACTGCATCCTTCGCGGTCATCCTTCGGTATCTTCGCCGAGTGAGGCGACCCAGAAAGGGTTGTGCAAGAGCAGGCGACCGATCGCGACGATGTCACAGCGGGATTCGGTCAAGGCGCGCGTTGCACTGGCGGCGTCGGCAATGCCTCCGCTGGCTGCGGTCGCCATCCCGGTTCGGGCACGCACGTCGCTTGCGAGCCCGAGGAAATCTACCGGGTGCTCGAACATCGAGGAACCCATGACGGCCCCGCCCGCAATGGGGGCAATCAGATCACACCCGGCTTCACCAAGCTGGTTGATGACCACGGCGGAGTCATCGAGAGTCCAGCCGTTGGGCGCCAGATCCTCGACGGCTAGGCGTACAAACATCGGCATATCCGCGCCACATGCGGCTCGCACGGCCTCGACGACCTCGTGGAGGAACCGCGAGCGACCCGCCGGGTTGCCGCCGAACGGCCCACTGCGAGTGTTGGTCAGCGGCGAGAGGAACTCGTGGATGAGGTATCCGTGGGCCGCGTGTATTTCGATGACGTCGACTCCGACTCGCCGCGCGCGTTCCGCGGCGGCAGCGAAGTCGCGGACCAGGACTCGGATTTGTTCGTCGGACAGTTTCCGCGGCACGTGGCCGTCAGGAGAAAATGGCTTGCCCGTGGCGCCCACCACGGGCACCAGCGGTTCGCTCTCGTCCGCGTATGCCTTGCGTCCGGCATGCCCGAGCTGTACACCCACTTTTGTCCCTTGGGTGTGACAGAACTCGACGATCCGGCTCAGCGCCTCGGCCTGCTCATCGTCATAGAGGCCGAGCGCGCGACTATGCCCGCGGCCGGCGGGCGCCACGGCACTGTCCTCCAACATGACAAGGCCCACGCCCCCGATCGCCCGTGAGCCGTAGTGCACCATGTGCCAATCACCGGCTCGGCCCGCGGTATCCGCGGCGCGTTGCGACATCGGCGCCATCATTACCCGGTTGGGTAGCTCCAAGCCCCGGATGATCAGTGGATCCAACAGCACCTTTGCGCTCCTTCTCGCCCCATGGCCAACGGCCTGGAAATGTGGCGCCTCAGCGGGTCGCCCGGTGAGGCGACTCAGCAGTCGAGGGCTTTCAACAGCATTGGCGCGAAATCGGGCTCCGCCGCCAACGCGATGCGTGTCCGCGACCCGCTTGCGGCGTCCGCGTCCAGAATCGACACGACCGTCCTGCCACGGCTGGCCGCACCGCTCGTGTCGACACTCAAGCGGCATTGGCGTGCGTCGTTGAGGGTAATCGCGTCGATAGCCAGCGCCACTGCCAGTGGGTCATGCAGCGGACATTCGGCTCCACCATATTTCTGGCGGCAAGCGTTCAAGTAGAACTCGACCATTTTCGACACCCGACGCACCAGCGGGTCGGTCGATCCGGCGAGCCGCTGGTTGTCGACCGCGGTGAGCATATGTTGGGTCGTGATGTCGAGCGGTACGAGCAGGAGGTCTCGCCAGAGCGCGGCGAGGACTTGATCGGCCGCGTGTGGGTCGGCGTAGATGTTCGCTTCTGCCTGCGCAGTCACATTGCCATCCGAGTTATACGCGCCTCCCATGACCGTGATGGTGTCGACCATCTGCGGCAGCGACGGCTCCTGTCTGATGGCCGCCGCGATGTTGGTGAGAGGTCCGAGGGCGATGATCCGGAGCTTTCTTCCATAACGGTGTGCGAGCTCGATCAGGCGGGCGGGTGACGGCAGGTCGTCGAAAACCGCGTCGGACACCGACAGTTCGACGCCGCCGAACCCGTCGATGCCGTGGACGTCGGGGGCGCCACCCCAGAATTCGCCGACCACGGGATGGTGGAGGCCGACCGAGACGGGAATGTCCTTGCGGCCGGCGAGCGCGAGCAGGCGTCTGGTGTTCTCGGCACCCACGGTTACTTCGACGTTACCGGACACGATGCCGATCGCCGCCACTTCAACTCCGGTACGCAGCAGATAGAGCAACGCCAGGGCGTCATCGATCCCGGGATCACAATCGACGTAGTAAACGTAATCGTCGTTCATGAGTGGCTGGCCTTTCCGGCGGCGACTGCGCCAATGGGGAAATGGGGCAACACAACGCGCGTGACCCGGCGGGAGGGATTTAGCTCGCCTGGTTACTACGACTCGTCTCGACAGCTACGAGAGCTGCCGGCCGGCCGGCTCGACGCCTGCAGGCCCGCCGCGCGCGCTCGGTGTGCACCCGTATCAAAAGCAATAACGTTTCTACTATACCTGGTGGGGTCCGCCGAGACCGCCGCGGAGGCGGCGGTGACCGTCCACAAGTCCCGCGCAGCTTCGCGCGGAGCCGGTGACCATCCTCTCGAGCGGCGCGCACGTCTATCTCTACAAACCAGCATTGAGCTGCACCGATGACTCGTTCTGCGGCCATGTACGTTAACGGGCCATTGCAGACTCTTTTCGTCTGGGCAGCCGGAGGGTGCGCTTGGCGCGCTGTCCACGGACAAGCTGGCGTACCACCACTCCCGCGGAACAAACTAGAAACGTTATTCGCGTTGCGGTGGCGGGTCGCTGACCCTAGACTTGCGATTCAGTCAGCGCTCACCGATCTGGGATTGCTCGGGAGACTTCACTTCTCGGTTGTGCGTCAGTGCACATGTAGGACAGGAAGAACCAAAACAATGGCGCAGCAGAGCTATTCGGGCAACATCATCACCAACGTCGACAGCTACAAGAACGCACATTTTTGGATGTATCCTGAAGGGACCGAATACGTTTCGAGTTACATCGAGTCGCGGGGCGGTATCTACCCGTCGGTTCTGTTCGCCGGCCTGCAACCGTTCCTGCGTGAATACCTCATGCACCCGTTCACCATCGATGACATTCACGAAGCACACGACGTGCACACGTCGATGGGTATCCCGTTCGAACGACAGAATTGGATCGACCTGCTCAACGACCACGGCGGTTACTTGCCGTTAGAGATCGAGGCAGTGCCCGAAGGCACCGTCGTTCCCACGAGGAACGTGCTCGTCCAGGTCGTCAACACCGATCCGAAATACCATTGGGTCACCGGATTCATCGAAACGGCGCTGCTGCGTGCCGTGTGGTACCCGTCGAGCGTCGCCACGACGAGCTGGATCGCCAAACAACGCATTCGAGGCTTCCTCGAGAGGACGTCAGATCACCCCGAGATGATCAGGATCTATCTTCATGACTACGGCGCCCGTGGCGTGAGTTCTTTCGAGTCGGCAGCCCTCGGGGGAGTTGGGCACCTGATCAACTTCGACCAGACGGACAACGTTCCCGGTTACATCGGGTCGCGCCGGTGGTACAACGGCCCGCCACCCAGTGGCGCCGCTGTGTTCTTGGAGCACGCCGCGATCGGAGCGGCGGGCCGAGACCAGGAGGCGGCCACGTTCCGGCGGCTCCTGCAATTTTCCGCGCCGGCCATCGGTTTGCTCTGTGACACCTACGATCACGACAATGCGGTGCAGAACATCATCGGACGGGAATTGAAGACCGAGGTCCGTGACTACGGGGGCCTGGTCATCGCCCGCTGCGACTCCGGGGACCCGATCATGGTCCCGGCCGATACCGTCGAAAGCCTGATGGAAAGCTTCGGATCCGAGACGAATGGCAAGGGCTACCGCGTTCTTCCGCCGTTCATGCGCGTCGTTCAAGGTGATGGGCTGACGCTCGACACCTATGTCAGCCTCTACGCAGAGCTCGAGAGGCGTGGTCTGGCGGCCGACAATGTCCTGTGCGGCATGGGCGGTGGGCTGCTGCAGAAAGTTGATCGCGACTCCATGAACTTCGGCATGAAGGCCAGTGCGGTGTGTGTCAATGGCGAATGGCGCGACGTTTTCAAAGCCCCGAAGGGCAGTCAGATGAAACGTTCGAAAGCTGGCCGGCTGGCGCTGTGCAAGGTGGATGGGGAGTATCGCACGGTGCGGCGCGACGAAGTGTCCGCCGAGGAGAACCTGTTGACGCCTGTATTCCGCAACGGCAAGCTGCTTCGAGAGTGGAGCATGAGCGACCTGATTCAGCAAAGCGAACTACCCACTCCGCCAAGCTATTACGCCGATACGGCTGAGACATCCACGCAACCGCGCCCGGCGGCGCTGGCTGGATAGCCGCACACCTCGGTAATTGGCCACACACTTCGCAGGCTCGTCAAACTTCGATCACGCCGAAAGACAGGAACTTCTCATGGCGCACAACAGCTACGACAACATCATCATCAACACCGACAACTACAAGCACTGCCACTACCCGTTGTACCCGCCGGGGACGGAGTACGTCTCGAGCTATATCGAATCGCGCGGTGGGGAGTTCCCCGTCACGATGTTCGTTGGTTTACAAGCGTTCCTGCGCAAATATCTGATGCGGCCCATCACGCTCGAGGACATCGACCAGGGCGAGTACTACATGCGCGAACAGGGCATGCATTTCAACCGCGAGAACTGGATCGGCATCCTCAACGACCACGACGGCTTTCTGCCGGTGGAGATCGAGGCGGTCCCCGAGGGCCTGGTGGTGCCCACTCGTAACGTGCTGGTCCAGATCATCAACACCGATCCGAAATACTACTGGGTCACAAGCTTTTTCGAGACCGCTTTGCTGCGCGCTGTTTGGTACCCTACCACCGTGGGAACCATCAGCTGGCTTGCCAAGCAGGTGATCAGAGAGGCGCTGTCCCGTACGTCGGACCATCCGGAAGTGTTGCGTCACTGCCTGCACGATTACGGCGCTCGTGGCGTCAGCTCGCAGGAGTCAGCCGCCCTCGGCGGCCTCGCGCACCTCGTCAATTTTTCGCAAAGCGACACCGTCCCGGGCATCATCGCAGCCAAGGAGTTCTACAACGCTGTCGCGCCGTCGAATTCAGGACCAAACGCCGAGCATGCCGGCTTCTGCGCATGGGGCCGTGAGAACGAAGCAGCCGCCATGCGCAACATGCTCGAAGTGCACGCCAAGCATGGAATGGCCCTGCTGTTGACGGACACCTATGACCATGAGAACGCCGTAAAGAACATTATCGGCGGCGAACTGCGCGACGTGGTCCGCAACTTCCCCGGACTCGTCGGTGTGCGCCCCGACTCCGGCGACGTCGTCCAGGTGACAGCCGATACAACCGAATGGTTGATCGACGCTTTCGGATGCACCACGAACAGCAAGGGTTTCAAGGTGCTTCCGGATTTCGTGCGGACAGTGCAGGGCGACGGTGTCACCCGGGAAAGCCTCCCGCTGATTTACGCCGAAATGGAGCGGCGCGGACTCTCTGCGGAGAACGCGGTCTTCGGCATGGGCGGCGGCTTGTTGCAACACTGCAACCGTGACACCAGCGCCTTCGGGCAGAAGGCCAGTGCCGTCCAAGTCAACGGTGAATGGCGCGACATCAGCAAGCAGCCCACCGGCGACGCGATCAAGAAGTCCAAGCGAGGCCGGCTCGCGCTGCGATATGTCGACGGTGAGTACGAGACGGTGCGGCGCGACAGCATCCCACCGGAGGAGAACGTCATGCAGCCCGTGTTCCGCAACGGCAAGCTGCTCAAGAAATGGGATTTCAGCGAGTTGATCACGCACAGCGAGCAAGAAGTGCCCGAGAGCTATTACGCCGAAGCCATTGCGCCACTGCGTTCGACACCTGCCATGTTGGCTGACGCGTCCTGACGCGGTGGAACAAGAATCTCGAATCAGCTGACCACGGTGGATGGCTCGTTCGGCATCCCCAAGACAACTGACATGGACATATTGCAACCACGACAATCAATACCCCCCCTGGGAGTGGGGCGACTCCTGCATGTGTTCGACATGGACGGCACGCTGATGATGGGTGCCGCCACTGTTGAGCTCTGCCGACACATGGGACGGCTGGCTGACGCCATAACCCTCGAGCAGGAATGGGTGGGCGGCGAGGTCGGCGAGATCACCTTCTGGGAGCGGGCGCTGCAGCTGTGGGAGGGCGTAACCGAGGAGCAAGTAGACCAGGCCTTCGAAGACGCGATGTGGATGGAGGGTCTGCGCGAGGTGTTCGACGACATCGACCAGCGAGGGGAGCGAAGCATCGTCATCTCTCAGTCGCCCCACTTCTTCGTGAGGCGACTTGAGCGCTGGGGGGTGCATGCCACGTTCGGCTCGGACATCCGATTGGGCGAGCGGGTGACAGCGGACTCGACGCTGCAGGCCGAAGACAAGTTGTTGATCACCCAGCACGTGCTTGCACAATGGGGGCTCAGCCCCCGGCAATGCGTCGCCTATGGCGATTCTTCCTCCGACGTCGCCCTTTTCCAATGGTTACCGAACACCGTCGCAGTGAATGCGCGGGCCCCGTTGACCGATCTGGCGGCGAAGTCCTACACGGGAGAAGACCTTCGCAAGGTCTACCTGCTCGGACGCAGTTTGATCGATCAGGACACGCTGTGACGTCTCACAAGCTTGAGATGTCGATGACGAAGCGGTAGCGCACGTCGCTGGCCAGCACGCGCTCGTAGGCCTCGTTGATGTAATCGGCTTCAATAAGCTCGATCTCGGGCGTCACGTCGTGCTCGGCACAGAAGTCCAGCATCTCCTGGGTCTCGGCGATGCTGCCGACCTGTGATCCGGACAGAGTGCGCCGGCCCGACGCCAACGTCGCGGCCGGCACTTCCATAGGATGCTCCGGGATGCCCAATTCGACCAGCGTGCCGCCGATGTCCAACAAGTTGAGGTAGTCGCCAAGCGGCAGGTTGGCCGAGACGGTGTTCAGGATCAGGTCGAAGCTGCCGCGCAGCTTGGTGAAGGTGTCGGGGTCCGACGTCGCGTGATAGTGCGTGGCGCCCAGGCGCAGCCCGTCTTCCATCTTCTTCAGCGACTGCGACAGCACGGTCACCTCGGCGCCCATCGCCGCGCCGAGCTTGACGCCCATGTGGCCCAGGCCGCCCAGGCCGATGATCGCCAGCCGGGTGTCCTCGCCGGCCTTCCAGTGCCGCAACGGGGAATATAGCGTGATGCCCGCGCACAGCAGCGGCGCCGCCTTGTCCAGCGGCAGCGAGTCGGGGATGCGCACGACGAAGTTCTCGTCAACGACGATCCCCTCGCTGTAACCACCCTGGTTTGGCTGCCCGTCCCTGCCGATCGAGTTGACGGTCGGTGTCAGCCCAGCCTTGCAGTACTGCTCGAGCCCGGCGAGACAGCTGCTGCATTGGCGGCACGAGTCGGATATGAGACCCAGCCCGACTCGGTCTCCAGGCGTGTACCGGCTGACCTCGGAGCCGACTTCGGTGACGATGCCGGCGATCTCGTGACCGGGCACCATCGGATAGTTCGGCTGTCCCCACTCGGCTTTCGCGACGTGGATGTCGGAGTGGCAGATACCGGCGAACTTGATATCGATCACCACGTCGCGGGGCCCGGGCGCGCGCCGGGTGATGGTGGTCTTGGTCAGCGGTTCGGTGGCCGAGGTGGCGGCATACGCCGAAACGGTCGTCATTGAAATCCTTCTTCGCGGTCGTTTGCCGGCCAGGGAAGTCCTTTGCGGAAAGTGAAGTCAGAAACGATTATATCCTGCTGGGTACCGCCTGTCCTCGGCTCGGGCGATCGCCGCCGCCCGAGATCCGTTTTTAGGCCCGGGATCACGATCTCCGGGGCGCGGTTCGGCGTGGCTGGGAGCCGGGCCGCGCGACTCGGACGGCCAGTGGGTCGAGGACGGCCTTACAGAGGGGCGATGGCGAAACCCGTTCGGAACGTCATCTATCCTGCAGTTCAATGCCACGCCCTAACCAGGTCCGCACGCGTGCGAATCTTCCGGAGAGGGCTGGCGGCTTGAAATCTCCGTCGCCTTGACCCGGCGCGCCGCACTCACTTACGATAGAAACGATACTAACCTTGTGGCCGTCGCCGTCGGCTGATAGTCCATGCGCGAAGGGCCGGCCCATTAGGTCCTCGGCATCGACGAAGCGGGCGTTGTTGGCCAAGCTCGCCGTAAGGCGACGCGCTCTGCGCGTTTGGATCCGATCGGGAGAGGGCCCTGAGAGATGTGGGAGGCGGAGTGGACTTCGGGCGACTGCCTTTCCAGTGGATCGCGGGGGACCGGCGAGGATTCCACACCGCATGATGACCATGAGGGTGCGGTCCCAATCGCCCAGGGGCCGAACGTTACTCGCTAGTCCTCCGCGGAGATGCCTCTGCGACGTGTTGTCATTGCACCCTCGACACCTGGAGTCTCGATGAGCAAAAAGAGTTTCGGTCAAGTTCGCGCTTTGGTGGTCGGCGAGTCGTGGATTAAACACACGATCCACATGAAGGGTTTCGACCACTTCCATTCCACGGAATACGAAGAGGGCGCTGGCGAGTTCCTGAAGGCCATCTCCGACGGTGGCATCGATGTGACGTACACGCGCGGCCACGAGGTCTCGAGCAAGTTCCCGACGAGCATGGACGACCTTCAGGATTACGACGTCGTGGTCATCAGCGACGTCGGTGCCAACACATTCCTACTCACCGATGACACGTTTCTCCGATCGAGACCGACGGTGAACCGGCTGTCGCTGCTTGCCGAATATGTCCATCGCGGCGGGGGGATGCTAATGGTCGGCGGCTACCTGTCGTTCACGGGAATCGACGGTCGGGGACGCTATGGGATGAGTCCACTGGCCGATGTCTTGCCGGTCAAGCTGCTCGACCACGATGACAGGATCGAAGTGCCGGAAGGCGCAGTCGCGGAATTGGATCTGCCGGACCACGATGCCCTGGGCGACACGCCGGCCCAATGGCCGGTATTGCTGGGTTACAACCGGGTTGTGGCCAAGCCCGACACCGAAGTCATCGCGCGCTACCGGAACGACCCTTTGCTGGTAGTGGGAACGTACGGGGCCGGACGAGTGACTGCATTCACCTCCGATCTGGCATCGCATTGGGCCCCACCGGAGTTCCTCGCCTGGGACCACTACCAGACTCTCTGGGTGTCGTTGCTTAGCTGGACCAGCGGCCGGTACGGGGCTGGGCGTGGCTCGGCGAAAACAGCCTGACCGCAGTAAGATGTCAACTCCAGTGAATACAGCCCGACGCCCGACAATGAAAGATGTTGCGCGCCATGCTGGCGTGTCGCTCAGCACTGTCAGCTATGTGCTCAACGACAGCGGTCCGGTCGCGGAGAGCCGGCGGGCCCGCGTCCTCGATGCCGTTCGGGTGCTCAACTATGCGCCTAACGAAGCGGCGCGTGGGCTCAAGAAGCGTTCTTCGCCCAACATCGGGCTGGTCGTGCCCGAACTTTCTAATCAGTTCTTCGCCCTGCTTGTCGAAGGTGTGGAGCAAGTGGTCTCAGATAACGGTGGCCTCGTGGTCCTTTGTGCGCCCGAGGCCACCTCAGACGGAGAGTCGTTCAACGGGCGGTTGCTGCGCAGCCAGCGTCTGAACGGCATCGTCTACCTGGCGGGGTCGCGCACACTGGCCAGCTCGTTGGTCGAACTCACCCGTCAAGGCCCCGTCGTGTTGGTGGACGAGTTCGTGCCCGGCTTCGACGATCTGCCCGCTATCGTGTCGGACAACCGACGTGGCGCCCGAGAGATCGCGCAGTTGGTCACCAACGCGGGGCATCGAAATCTCGCCATCATCGCCGGCCCCGAATCACTCTGGACGACGCAGCAGCGCCTGTCGGGATACCGGGAGGCGATAGCGGCTGCCGGGCTGAATCCGGACGGCGTACCGGTCTATTGGGGCAACTACCGTCAGCAGTCCGGATGGGAATTGGGCAAGGCGGCGCTGAGTGTGCCGATGAAACAGCGCCCCACTGCCCTCCTATGTGCCAACGACCTCATGGCCGTCGGTGTCCT
The DNA here is from genome assembly GCF_010729105.1 of Mycobacterium saskatchewanense. NCBI lineage: Bacteria > Bacillati > Actinomycetota > Actinomycetes > Mycobacteriales > Mycobacteriaceae > Mycobacterium > Mycobacterium saskatchewanense. Next base: position 1,468,481 of record NZ_AP022573.1, on the reverse strand, counting down.
CGAGTATTGCCGGTCGGCGGGCATCGCGGTGCCGTCGGAGCTGAGCGTTGTCGGATTCGACGACATTCCCTTCGTCTCGTTGCTGACACCCCGGCTCACAACGGTCCGCCAGCCCGCCCGGGACATGGGCCAGCAGGCGGCGACGCTGCTCTTCGAGCTGATGGCGGGAGACGGTGCGGGCCAGCTTCCCCCGTTGCTGCCGACCGAAATGATGGTGCGCGACTCGGTCGCGCCACCGAACAGGTAACCCGCCATGGTTGAGACGACATCGCGGCCAACGGTGTACGTGGTCGGAGCGATCAACGTCGACGTGGTGATCAAGACGAGACGCCTGCCGAACCCGGGCGAGACGGTTGTCGGTGATCATGCCGAGCATCATGGTGGTGGCAAGGGCGCCAACGCTGCGGTCGCTGCCGCCCGCGCGGGCGCCCATGTGGTGCTCATCGGCGCGGTGGGAAATGATGCGAACGGCCAACTGGCGCTGGCGGATCTGAATTCCTGCCAGGTCGACACGCAACGCGTGAATCGATGCGACGGCACCAGTACCGGGCTGGCGTTGATTGTCGTCGACGAATCGGGTGAGAACCAGATAGCCGTCGGGGCGGGAGCCAACGCGGAGGTCAGCGCCCGCGCGGTCACCGAAAGTCTGCGGTCGGAGATCCGGCCATGTGACTGCGTCCTCATCAGCACCGAGATAGCCGGTGAAGCGGTTCTGGCCGCGGTGAAGTATGCCAGTCTGATCGGTGCCACGTGTGTTCTCAACCCCGCGCCGCCGATCGACGAGGTGCTCGAAGCGCTTGCCTACAGACCCATTCTGACCCCCAACTCGGGGGAGTGCCGTCAACTCGCCACGCGAGTAGGCGTCGATTTCAGCGACATTCGCTCGGCAGCCATGGGTGTATGCGAGTACACCAGAGCGCCGGTCGTGGTGACGATGGGCGGTGAAGGCGTCGTCGTATGCCGACCGGGTATGCATCCGGTCCACATCGAACCGGTCGAGGTCGACGTCGTCGACACAACGGGCGCGGGCGATAATTTCAACGGCGTGTTTGCAGCGAGACTGGCAGAGGGTGACCCTATCGAGGTCGCCGCCACGGAGGCCAATCGTGCCGCGGCCAGATCAGTGGAAAGCGTCGGCGCGCGCGGAATTTTGAAGATCAGCTGATCTCACGGCCAGCGCTCGCCCGACGGACCGCTCGACGATATCCGGGCCTGGAATCGTGGCGATACCGTGCATGGCAGCCCTGTCGGAAAGCCCTCTCGCAGGTCGAGCGAGGTGCGGTCCCCGCGCCGGGACCGTCGAGGGCTAGTTGCTCACGCCGCAGAGCGGTGAGACCGAAGGAGCGGGATCCGAAAGCGAACCCTACGCGCGGCGTCGCCGAGGAAGGGTGCGTGATCGTCCCGAGCGGACCGCTCGAAGTCGCCCTCGACGATCAGCGGCACATGCTCCATACCGGTGATGCACTGACGTTCGCCCCGACTCACCGCACGTTCGCCCCGACTCACCGCACTCGCACCACAACCCGAGCTCCGGCGCTGCGTCGTCCTTTTGGGTGGCCGCACCCGCGTACTGACCGCGGGCCCGGGCGCGCCCAGCGCTACCGGTCGCTACTTCCGGGCCTCTTGAATCATGAAGCTGGCGGTGCGTTTGAGGATGTCGCGTTCTCGAGTAAGGTCGGCGAGGGCCTTGCGGAGCGTGTTCAGTTCGTCGCGGTTGGCGTCGGCCTCCGTATTCTTGGCGACGGAGACGTGCCTGGGCTGCCCCGGCATGCCGGGCGCTTCGTCGTGATCGCTAGCGCCGGCTCTGGCGCGTTGTCTGCTGCGTTCGGAGCCCGGCTGAGCACCGCCACCCCGTGGGGCGTTGACGACGCTGGCCACCGGCGGGAGCCCACCGAAGAAACCGTTACCGCCCAGCCTAGCCGCGGGCAATGTGTCGAGGGTCGCCATCGGCACCGCGGTCGAAGCGAGGCGAATCGCCGGTGAGGAGCCGCCCCACGAAGGCGGCGTCGACAAACTGCCGATCGACTTCGCCTCGCCCAGGGCCGCCGACGCCGCACCTCCCGCCGACGCTGTCGCGCCGGGCACCTGTGGTTCGGTCGAACTCGCCAGACCGGCCGCCGCTGCGGCCGGCGCCTCCACCGCCGGCGCTGCCGACGCCGCAGCCACGAGCGGCCCCTCGGCCGCGTTGATCATCGGGCTGATGATGAATCCGACACCTGAAGCGAGAAAGGTTGTGCCACTGAGAAAGTACGAGTCTCCGCTAGTAATCGTGGTCAAATCGTTGAAGCCCGATATGAGAGGACCATTCAACGTGTTCAACAGCCATCCTGACACCGGGCCGTTTCCTGAAGCGAAGTTCGTCAGCGCATTACTGATATCGTCCAAGATGTTGTTCGCCACCGACGCGCTGGTCGATCCCGTCGACGAGCTGGTCGCCGCAGTCGTGGCAGCGGCCTGGTCGGTCGTCCCGGAGTCGCTGGTGTTCTGCTGGGCCGAGGTGAACATCGGCACTTGGCTCGCCGAGGCCGACGATGCGGCGTAGCCGTACATCGCCTCGGCGTCTTGGGCCCACATTTCCGCATACTGCGATTCGGTAGCCGCGATCGCGGTCGCGTTCTGGCCCAACGTATTTGTGGCGATCAATGCGGCTAACAGTGTCCGGTTTGCCTCGATCACCGGCGGCGGCACCGTGGCTGCAAACGCCTCCTCGTAGGCCGCAGCAGCCGACCGAGCCTGACCAGCCGTCACCTCAGCCTTGGTGGCCGTGGTGTTCATCCACGCCACAAACGGCGCAGCCGCAGCGGCCATCGACTGCGAAGACGAACCCAGCCACGATCCGTCGGTCAACTCGTTAACCGTCGCCTGATACGACTCGGCTGCCGAACTCAGCTCCGCAGCAACACTGTCCCAGGCCGACGCCGCAGCCATCATCGGCTCCGCTCCCGCACCGGCATACATCCGCGCCGAATTGATCTCCGGCGGTAACGCCCCGAAATCGCCTACGCTCATGGCTGAATCGCCTCCCTGATCAACTTCGCCGCCGCATCACGTTCACCCGCCACCTCAGCGATCGCTCTGCGTAGCTCGTCAAGCTCATCGCGTTCACGGTCGCCCAATTCGCTGTCACTACCCGCCGCGCGGACCAGCTTCGACGGCTGCTCCTGCCACATGATGGCGCGCAGAGGATCGCTCGGCTGTCCGGCGGGGCGTGCTCTGGCCTTGGCCCGCGGGTCAGACTCCGATCCCGCCTCACTGCCCCGCGGCGCGTTGACCACGCTCCCCAGCGGCGGCATCCCGCCACCGAACAAGCCCGGTGAGCCCAAGGCCGCTTCGGGCATCGTCGGCAGACCAGCCGCCGGAAACGCCGCGGACACCAGACGAACTTCCGGTCCCATCGCCGTACCCCACGAGGGCGGCACCGACAAACCACCGACCGGCACTGATTCACCCAGGGCCGCCGACGCTCCCGCACCGGAGCTCCCCGAACCGACCAGCGTCGACCCAGCTACCGGCCCCGTAACCGAATCCGCAGCGGTCGCCGCGGTCTCGGCCGGCACCGCCAGCGCCATCAACGGGGCCACGAAGAAGGGGAAGATGGACGCCAAGAAGGCAATTCCACTGAGCGCCGTCGAGTCGGATCCAACAGAGTAGGCGAACTCATTGATGGCTGCCGGCAGAGGAAGAGCCAAGAAGTTCTCCAGCCAGGTCATCGGATCGTAGAGCACATTCGACGACAGTTGTGACAGCGCCTCGGGCACGCTCGACAACAGCTCCTGCAAGCTCGACGTATCGGTCGCCGCCGACGTCGAGGTCGCTTGGCTTACTGCCGCAGCCTGCTCGCTCATCCCGGCCTCGTTCGTATTCTGTTGTGCCGGGATAAAAGTCGACAACTGGGTCGCCGCCGCGGAAGACGCGGCGTAGCCATACATCGCCGTCGCATCCTGAGCCCACATCTCGGCGTACTCGGCCTCGGTCGCCGCAATCGCGCTCGTGTTCTGACCGAGAATGTTCGTCGCCACCAACGCAGCCAGCAGGGTCCGGTTTGCCTCGATCACCGGCGGGGGAACCGTGGCGGCGAAGGCCGCCTCGTAGGCCGCAGCGGCCGATCGAGCCTGGTTGGCCGTCGTCTCCGCCTGGGCGGCAGTGGTATTCATCCACGCCACGAACGGCGATGCCGCGTCGGCCATCGACGCCGACGACGCACCCAGCCAGGAGCTACCAGTGAGCTCAGAGACCACCGACTGATACGACGCTGCGGCCCAGCTTAGTTCGGCGGCCGCACCATCCCATGCCGATGCGGCTGCCATCATCGGCGCCGCTCCGGCACCGGTGTACATCCGCGCCGAATTGATCTCCGGCGGCAACGCACCAAAGTCCACTTCTAACACTCCTTTTAGGTTTGGCTGGGGTTCTCATCGCGACCGTGCTTGGTGCATGACCACTCGAAACCTGTCCGTTACCAAGCCACGTAGCCAACGTGCTGTCGCGGAACCGACGAATGGGGCCGGCGCCGTCAGGCATGCGCCGTGCCACGCATTCGCGAATGGTCCGGATCGCAGCTAGCCGACGGCTGCGGCGTTCGCCGCCTCGGTCGCCTCGTAGGAACCCGCACTGATGCCGAGCGTCTGCACGAACATCGCATGGATCGCTGCGGCTTGGGCGCTGACCTGCTGGTAGATCTGGCCGTGCGCGGCGAACTGGGCAGCAGTCAGCGCCGAAACCTCGTCGGCGGCCGCGGGAGCCAAGCCGGTGGTGGTCGTTGCGATCGCCGCGTTCTGCGAATTGACCGACGAGCCAATCGCACTCAAGCTGCCGGCCGCCGCCGACAATGACTCCGGCTGGGTGTTGACATATGGCATAGACATGGTTGCCTCCATTCGTGCGGTGGAACTCGTCCATAATCGTTTCCACCCTGGTTCTGATGATGCAGTCTTTTCCGAACGATTGTCTGGGACACCCCTCGGCGACTCTGGTCGGAGATGTCCCTCGCGAGCACTGGAATCCTGCTCGCCGGTGTTTGTTGCCCGTGGTGAACAGATAACCACAGCGCGCGATGTTTGGCCGCAGTCGTAACGTTTCTGGTCTGTAGATTTAACACGCCGGGGCCGCCTCATGACTCTGGGCTGCCCGCGCACGGTGCCTACGGCGGCCAAGCGGGTCGAACCAAACAAGAATCGATTCTCGGCTCCGGCGACTCATCTCCGATCGAGGTTGTCACGACCGCCGGGTGGGCCTTGGATCGGGGCCACGCGCGCCTGTGACGATCTGTGTGCCCGCTGTCTTGCCCTGCTCGAGGCAGCCGAGCGTGCGTTGAGCTGCTTCCGGCTGATCACCGGACCGCTCGTGGTGCCCTCTACCTTCCGGACGTCCATCTTCATCGCATTCGCGGCCATCACCGTGCCGTCGAGGACATAGAGAACGCGCGCTCCACACGATGCCGGGGGCCACCGGGATTGCCATCGCGCCTACGGCCGCCTCCGTCTCGGCCCGGACCAGCCAGATGCCGCCGCTGCGCAATTCCAGCCCGACGAGGGGTTCCGGGTTCTGGTTGATCGGGTCTCAGAGCCGCCAAGGCACCCTCGTCGGCCCGCAATCGGGCAGCGCCGACTAAATACGCGATCCCGCGGACGCTTTCGCACCGTTGGTGAGCTCGGTGATCTGCTCGTCGGTGGACGGGTCAAAGACCGGTATGACTTCGGCGCTGCCGCTTCTTCCGGGGCAGCGTGCGCCCGGCAGCAACCCTATCCGGCTGGTTGCGGTTCGGTCCGGGCGCTACACGCTTCATCTCGCGGTATTTCCAGTCGGGCGAAACGTGCGTCGGAGGAGCGCGATCAGAGCATGTCTGCACTGGTGCATCGACATCTGCTGGGATCGGTTCGGCGTGGCCGCAGACGTACAGCGGGGAATAGCGCCGCGTTGGCGTGCATTCCCAAATGCCCAGTGCTCGAGGAGAATGCAGCCCGGACACTACGGCACGGGTTTATTCCGCGGGAGGCACGTAGAACGAAACCTTGCGAATTGGGTCGATGGTCTTCCAGGAGTTCCGCTGGCCCGCGAACAGGCGCACGACGTCGCCGGGGCCGGCGGTGATCGTCTCCTTGGTGTCCTCGAAAGTGATCTCCGCACGCCCTTCGAGAATCACAAAGATCTCGTCGGTTGTGACGGCGCCGATGTGGCCCACCTCGGCACCCCACACGCCGACGGCCGCGCCGGCGAGCTCAGAGACGAAATGGGCACCGGTGCGAACGGGCGTACCGTCCTCTACCGACACGTAACTTTCTGGTTCGAGGTCAACGGCAAACACGTTGGCGAGAAGCTGGGTCATAGAAGCGATTCTATCGGACTGAGGCGTGGTAGGTGGTCGTTCCCCCCAGTCGCGGCGGTTTTTCTGGAATCTCATCGATTAGTAGAACGCCATTAATTGCATCCACCGCATAGAAACGATCTCTCTCGGAGGCGCGGGGTCCGCTGGTAGGCGACCCGGGGGATGGCTACGGATAGTCACGGATCAACGCGAGTCGTAACGCTCGACCCTGTCAGGGGCCCGTGCCTAGTAGGCATAGAGATAACAATGCATCTGTCAGCTCGACGGTGGGGAATTCAGGGCCGGCGTTGGGCATGGCGGGTGTAGAGCCAGGCGTAGGCCCATCCATTGGCCAGGGTGCGATGAAAGCTTTCTGCTTTGCCGTGGGTCGGTACGGCCGGGTGCGGCGGTGTTCAATGTCGTCGGACGTGTCGCCGACGGCGCGGGCGAGCTAGCAAGATCCGTTGTCGTTCAACACTTCCGACAGTGATGTTGCTCGAATTGAACCAAGCGTCGGCTTGAATTCAAAAGGCGGTGGCGGCCTCAATTAGGCATCTCCTTCACCTCATGACCACTCAAGGAGTCGCGCTGCTCTCGCCGAGCAACAGTGTCCACCGGCAACGTTGCCTGATGGCGGCCAGCGGCTGGCGGATGTTCTCGAGATCGGCTTGCTCCTCCGGGTGGGCGTTGAAGTAGTTCTGCACTTCCTCGTGGATCCGGTCTTTCGGTTGATCCTGCAGTCCGGTGTAGAACGCGTTCAGCTCCGGGTGTGCGAAGAGGTAGGTCGTCAACGCTGCCCCGACACCCGTCGCGACACCGGCCACGTCCGCGGACGTGCAGTTGGGGGGGCGAGGCGGCGCATCAGCCGTGGCGATTCCGGCGGCGGCGCCCCACAGCGTGCCGGTCAGTGCCGCGGCACCCATCGCGCTCGCTACCAATCGGCGCGGCGTCGAACCTGAGCGGAACATTTGCTGGCTCCTCCATCCCGTACTGCGCCGTAGCGGCACCGTGTCAACTCTGGACCCGGACCACGGAGCGCCACTCGGGCCGAAAGTCACCTGCCCGACTGCCAACGGTCACACCCCGTGGGCCCGTCGCGGATTGCGCGACGGTCGGGGAGGGCACTTTGTGCCGCCGCTACTGTCGACCAAGAACGGCATCAGAGGGGTCCGTACGACGAAGAAAGGTCGGAAGCACGCCATGTCGAATGGCCCGCAACCGGTGGCCTCGGCGCCGAAGTTCGAACCCGCCGACGGCTGGGTGCCCGCCGATCAGCGGTGGCTCGGCCTGGATCGGCGCACGATAGCGCCGACACTAACGGTGTTCGCGGTAGCCGCCGTCATGGCCGTGGTGTTGCCGCTGGTCAACGCGGCGGTGCCGTACCACGACCTGGTCAGGGCCGGCGACGTCATGGAACTGCAGGGCGACGTGACATTCGTTCCCGACGCCGGCTGGGGCATCACGTCCGGGCTGCGCGCCGGCCGCGGACCGCTGTCCGGGGAGTACCCCGACCACGCGACCGTGGTGAACGGGGACGTGACATTCACCGTGCGCACGGCGCCATTCCAGGGAGACGCCAACGCCCTGCTCGATCAGATCGAGAAAACCACCGACGCGCTGAACCGAGGTCGCGGCGTCCACGTGACCGGCCGGCGCACCACCATCGTCACCGAAGAAGGAAAGCAGGGCACGACGGCGCGGATCACCGGACCACAGAAGGGCGGCATCATCGCCGCGTTCGTCTTCGAGGGACGCGGCGTGGAGGCGGAGGCGACCAGACCATCTGATGGCGCTGCGGAGCCCACGACGACCGTTGTCCGGATGATGCGCAGCATCAACCGTGGCGGAGAGGACAAACAGTGACGGGCGCGGCCGGGACGCCGAGCGACCTCGATCGGGCCCGCGAAATCGCGCTCGATCTTTCCGGTTGGGGCAGGGGATTCAGGTTTTACCAACCCCGCAACTTCGCGTTCTGGGGATACCTGGTGCTGGTTGCCACGGGGGTGGTCGCCTTCGCCTCCCAGCTCGCGCGGGAGTACAACGCCTACGGCCAAGCGCTTGGCCTGGCAGTCACGTTGTTCGGGGTGTACGCAGCCCTGTTCTGGTGGTTCACGGTGCGCATCGACCGCTACGCCAAACTGCCCGCCAAGCTGATGGTCGTCGCGTTTCTGTGGGGCGGTTTCGCCGCGACCTGGATCTTGGCGGCCAGCGCGAACGACGCGATCCTCGCCCTGTACGCGAAGGCGTTCGGCCAGGCGTGGGCGCTGGACTGGGGTGCGGGACTGTCGGCGCCGTTCGTCGAGGAGCCGGCCAAGGGAATCGGACTGCTGCTCCTGGTCGCCCTGGCTCCGCGGCAGGTGCGGACCGCATTCGACGGCTTCATCCTCGGGGCATTCATCGGCCTCGGGTTCCAGATCGTCGAGGACATCGTGTACGCGATGACGGCGGCGGGCTCGCAATTCGGCGCCAATCAGGTGGGTGCATCCCTGGCCACGATCGTGTTGCGGATGGTGAGCGGCGTCGGCGCGCACATCGTTTACAGCGCGATTTTCTGCGCGGGCCTGATCTATCTGCTGGGCAGGGCGGCGGAGCCCCGGCGCGTGTTTCGCGGGCTGCTGCTCATGGTTACGGCGATGCTGCTGCACGGCGCATGGGACACGCTGACCGCAGTCGCGGGCTCGATCCCCCTCACGATGTTGGGTCTGCTCGCCGCGGTGATCATCGTCGCACTCGCCATCGCGGCCCGGGTCTACACCGTGACCGTGGCGCGAGAGCGAGAATTCATGCGCGACGTCATGGCGCCCGAGGAAGCCCGAAACGTGATCACGGCAAGCGAACTCGAGGCGTTGGTCGGAAAGCGCAAGGCCCGTCGGGCATACCGCAAGGCCGCGCACGGCCGTCGTCAACGCAAACGCGCCCGCTACGTTCTCAATGCCGCGTACGATCTCGCCGGCGCGCTGGCCGCCGCGCGCGGCGCCGACACGGACCGCGTGCACTTCGCCCGTACCGAGGTCGCCAGGATCCGCGCCGGCCAGCCCCCGTCATGGTGAGCCGGGCGACAATCAGGTATCTGCCCCGCGGCGATTGATGCCAAACTTGTATTCTTTCAACGGAATTGGGTTCGTGTCACGACTCCGTCCACGGCTGTCCCGTAATGGCGGTCTGCAGCCGACCGGCCCCGGGGGTGGTTGCCGAATGCGCCATGGTGACCGGTTTCATATATGGGCATTCAAAATACTTTTGGTTTGAAAACATACCCAATACGCCGGATTCGAGGGCTGGGGGGCACGGATTGAGGCGTAAACGATGAATCGACGATGCACGGCATTCATGAAAAACGTTATTTTCGTAGGCGTTTCGAAGGCTCCTAATTAAGCTCATGTTGCTGAGGTCCTCGGGCGACTGTCGCATTGGCTTTACCGGGAGGTGGTTATGTCATACCTGGTCACGACTCCGGATGAAATTGTCGCGGCGGCGCAGAATTTATCGGGCATACGGTCACTGCTGGCCGAATCTGCCGCCTCAGCAGCGCCGACCACCACCGCGGTGGTCGCCGCGGCCCAAGACGAGATTTCGGGCCTGGTGGCCTCACTGTTCAGCAACTTCGGTCAGGAATTCCAGGCCCTCAACGCCCAGGCGAACGCTTTCCATGAGCAATTCGTCGGGCTGCTCAGTGGCGGCGCCGGTGCGTATGCTGCCACCGAAGCGGCCAACGCCGGAGAGGCATTGCTCGGGGCGGTGAATGCGCCCGCCCGAATGCTCGAGCAAGGAATTGGCGGCGTGGCTGCCAGCGCGCAAAGTGCCGCCGCCGACCTGAGCTTGTCCTCGTTCCTGGGCGGCAGCATCAGCCTGACTCTCGACGGCGGCGTGGTGACCTTGCCGCCGATCCTCGGCGGTGGCGCGCTGACCGTCCCGTCGATCTTCACCGGCGGGGTCCTGTCCCTCCCGCCGATTCTGGGTGGTGCCCAGCTGACCGTGCCCCCGATCTCCAGCCTCGGGCCCGCGCTCGCCAACGCGGTCAACCCCTTCATCTATGGCGGCGTGGTCGACCTGCCCCCGCTCCTGGGCGGTGGCGAACTGGTCGTGCCGTCGATCCTCACCGGCGGCCTGCTGAACCTGCCCGCGACGTTGGGGGGCGGCATCCTCGGCCTGCCGTCGATCATCACCGGTGGCTTGCTGAGCCTGCCCGAGACTCTCGGGGGTGCCGTTTTCTCCGTGCCGCCGATCACCACCCTGTTGAGCCCGATCCTCAACGGTGGCGTCTTCGCTCTGCCGTCGATCCTGGGCGGAGGAGAACTCGGGCTGCCGTCGATCCTCACCGGTGGCGTGCTGAGCCTGCCGCCCTTCTTCGGCGGCGGAACCATCGGCATTCCCTCCATCCTCACCGGCGGCGTGCTGAGCCTGCCCACGAGCATCGGTGGTGGGGACGTCGGCATTCCGTCGATCATCACGGGTGGCGTGCTGACCCTGCCCCCGATCTTCGGCGGCGGGACGATCTCGGTGCCCCCGATTCTCACCGGCAGCCTGGGGCTCAGCCTCCTACTCGGCGGGTGACTGCAAAGACTTAGCGGCGCAACGGTTGCGGGGTCGTGATCCGCCGTTCCGGCAAGCCATTCCGGCGGCTCAGGCCTGCGACGCCGCCTTCGGTAGCTCGTCGATTCTCACGTCGCGCCCGGCGCCGGCCGCCATGGTGGCGGCCTCACCGCGAGCCAGGCCCACCGTCGCGACAATCACCACCACGGCCGCGGCCGCCAGGACGAACCACCCGGTGCCGTCGGCGTGCAGCGTCTCACCCAGCACGGTGATTCCGAGCACGGCAGCCACCACCGGTTTTGCCACGATGATGGTCGGCAGGGAGGCGGTCAGCGCGCCGGCGCGATATGCCGACTGATGGATGATCATGCCGGCGACCCCGGCGAAAACCCAGGCGTACAGCTCGGGTGTCTGCCACAACCGGCCCGCGCCGTGTTCGATCACGTCGACGACGCCCTTCATGAGCACCGAGAACACCGCCAACAACGAACCCGCCACCGCGGCCAGCAGCAGCGCAGCGGCCGGGCGGTCCGCCCAGGTCTTGGCGCACACGAGGAACAGCAGCAGCGGGGGACCCATCACCAGGGCCACCACCACCCACGAGGTGAGGGCGCCCTGCTCCTGGCCACCCGCCGGCTGCCCGACCGCGATGACGACCGCCAAGGCCGCGGCCAGCAGCACCGCCCACATCCACTCCTGGCGGGTCACGGCATGGCGGGTGAAACGCGCGTAGATGGGCAACGCGAACAACAGGGCGGTCACCTGCAGCGACATGACCAACAGCACCGAGCCCTTGTCCAGCGCCGCGGCGAGTAGGCAGTAACTAGAGATGTCGCCCAAACCGCCCATCCACCAACGCTTGTCGCGCAGCAGCATGCCGAAGAGCGCCAAATGGCCGACCGGCTTGTCCGTGACCTCCTGCGCGGAGCGTTGGCGGACCACATTGCCGACCGCGGATGCCAGCGCGGCGCACAGGGCCAGAATCGCCGCGATCTCGGCCTTCGACATGGGTGACCTCCTCGCCGACATCCGGCCCGCGGGCCGCACGTCCACCCACTTGTACTCGAGTTTCTTATGTGTTCGCTGTGTTGCGCGGTTTCGTCCCGGCGTGCGGAGGAACCGCGTCCTCCAATCTAGCCGCGACCGATGGTCCGGGCGCGTCGGCGGTGTGCGGCCGGTGCGCTCCTCAGATTGGGAACTTGGCGCCGGTGAGCTGTTCGGAGAGGTCCCACAGCGCGGCCGCGGTGGAGGCCCGCTTCGCCGGCCAGTTGCGCCAGGTCCGCTGGGTGGGACCGTACAGCCCGAATCGCGGACCGACGAAGGTGTCGCCGGGCAGGTCCTGTGACGCCGCATAGAGCGTTTGCCGGGCGCCAAAGTCGGCATCGGTGGACACGATCCGGTCGGCGGCCAGCACCAGCGCGTCGCCCAGCTTGCGGCCCGAGTTGCCTTGCAGGTTGGTGTGCGACCAGCCGGGATGCGCGGCGAGCGCACGCACGCAGGATTCGGCGCCGGTCAGCCGTCGCTGAAGCTCGCTGGTGAAAAGCAGGTTTGCCAGCTTCGATTGGCCGTAGGCCAGCCACGCCGAATACCGCCGCCTTTCCCAGTTCAGGTCCTTGAGGCTGATGAACCCGATGTGGTGAAGCAGTGACGATACCGTCACCACCCGATCGGTGAGCTTCGGCAGCAACCGGTTGGTCAGTGCGAAGTGACCGAGGTGATTGGTCCCGATCTGACCTTCGAAGCCGTCAGCGGTGCGGGCGAAATTGGTGGCCATGATGCCGGCGTTGTTGACGAGGATGTCGAGCCGATCCACCTCGTCGGCGAAGCGCTGCACCGACGACAGGTTCTGCAGGTCGAGTGGACGGACTTCGACGTCACCGCTCATGCGCGCGGCCGCGGCCTCACCCTTGTCGGTGTTGCGTACCGCCAGGATGACGTGCGCGCCGACGCGGGCCAGCTCGCGGGCGGTCACCTCGCCCAGGCCGGCGTTGGCGCCCGTCACGACGACGGTACGGCCGGCGAACGACGGCAGCTGTGCTGCGGTCCAACCACGCATGCAGCCACAGTAGCGTCGAGACCTGGGGCCGCTGGTGGTGCCGCTGGTGGGCGGTCCGTAAAGGGCCCGGCGGGCAATGCCTTTGGCGGTTGTTCGATCTGATCGAGCGACCTGTCGGACGGCCGGTGTTCGAGCGTGATCTCGCCCACGAGCTTGGCGCAGGTATCGTGCGGGGATGGTCAGCGAATTGCCAGATGAGTGCCTCGGTTGCTCGCCGGGGTCCTCGGGGCTCGGCCTGGCGCGACCGCGAATCGTCGCTCTCCCTCGCACATCCGGGAGCCCGGCATGTATCTAGGCGTCATCGTCAACCCGCTCGCGCGCAAGAACCGCGCCAACCCGCAGCGCGCCGCCGACGTGCGGCGCATCGTCGGCCCGTGGGGCGAGGTGTACGAAACCGCTTCCATCGACGAGCTCCGCAAGACGCTCGGGCAGATCCATCCACGGGTCACCCACCTCATCGGCGACGGGGGTGACGGCGCGCTGCACTGGTTGATCAACGAAATGGAAGGGTGCGTCAGCGATCCGGAAAGCTGGCCGGCGTTCGTGCCTACCAACGGCGGCAGCGTCAACGCCGTCGCGCGCAAGGCAGGCGTCCGCGGCCGAGCCGACGCCATCATCCGTGCCCTCACGGCCGCCGCCGAGGCCGGCCGGACTCCGCCCGAAATGCGTTTGGACACCCTGACGCTCGACGGTGAAACCGCGGACGGCGAAACGTTCCATCGCCTGTGCTTCGGCCTGGCCGCCGGCGGGGTCGGCAACCGCTTCTACGACCGGTATTACGCCCACCCCGACCACAACCGGACCGCGGTGGCGCGCGTGATCGCTCGCACGTTCGGCGACTACATCACCTCCAAGGTCGCCCCGGGTCGCGTGAGGACGCCCAACTACGCGTCGGTGTTGTTCACTCCCACGCGGGCCCGCGTCGTGATCGACGGTGAGGAGGTGCCGACGCGGACGCACAGGCTGCTGCACGCCGGCGCCATCGACCTTCGTATCGGCGGCCCGTTTCGGCTGTTTCCCAAGGCCTCCGAGCCGGGGGCGCTGCACTTCCAGGCCGGCGAGATCAGGCCGTCCCGAATCGTTGTGCAGCTCCCCGCCGCCCTCACCAACGGGACGGTTCATGGCAAGCGGGTGCGTGACGTCAACGGCCAAGAGATGATCATCGAGGCCGAGGACGAGCCGCTTTCGCCGATCATCGACGGCGAGCGGGTCGATGGGATCGTCCGGCTCGTCGCCCGCGCGGGCCCGCTCATCCGCGTCGCCCGGACCTGACGCGCGCCTGAGCCGTCCGCGGACGAGGCACCATATTTCCGAAAGCCCTCATCGAACGGGCTATTAATCGCCGAAAGCCCCGATCTATTGCGCCGCTGTTCGTGCGTCGCATTAACGAAAGCTTGGGTCGGAAGCGAAGAAAAATGCGGAATTTCCTTAGTCGGAAAGATCCGCATTTACGCGAATCCGTATCTCAGTATGTCCGCGGAAAAGCCTTCTAGCTGGGCGTATGTGGCGTACTGATCTACTGGTCTACTGATATCAGTAGACCAGTGAAAATGGAGTTGTCGCTCAAACTATGCCGAGGCTGTGAACCTTGTGTGTAATGGCCCAAACGCCTGGAAAGGCTTTGCCTGACGCCGATCGACGACGCTACCCTCGGCTCTATCAATTGAGTGCGACATCGAGTTTTATTCGCTTTTTCGAGCGACCAAAAGGCCATCGAACGGAAGGGAGTGACTCCGACATGGAGACGCTTATCGACTACCTGCGGATGTGGGAAGAGCGGCAACCGGAGCAGACCCTCTACCGGTTTGTCGACGCCGGGGGCAGGGAGCTCGAGCGCTACACCTACCAGAGCTTCGCCGAACGGACGCGTGAGCTTGCCGCCTACCTGTCCGCGGAGTCCCGGCTCCGTGCGGGAGATCGGGTCTTGCTGCTTTACCCGCCGGGCCTGGAGATGGTGGCGGCGCTGTTCGCCTGCGCGCGCATCGGAGTCATCGCAGTCCCGGTCAGCCCGCCCTTGCCGATGTCGTTCGAGGCCGGGCTCGCCAAGCTCAGCTTCATCGCGCGCGACTGCCAGGCGAAAGCGGTGCTGTCGACCAAGCAACTGGAACACGACTTCGGCGTGCTGCTCGGCGACCGGCAGGGCGCGCTGCCCTGGGCGGACGCCGAGCGCCTCCCGGAACTGCCCTGGGTCGCGACGGACGGCGCGCAAGACTTCGGCGGCGCACCCGTCGCCGACACGCCGGGTCGTGTGCTCTTCCTGCAGTACACGTCCGGCTCCACCAGCGATCCGAAGGGCGTGATCGTGAGCCACGCCAACGTCGTCGCCAACGCCTCAGCCTTCACCGAAAGCGAAGTGGCGGTCAGCTGGCTGCCCCAGCACCACGACATGGGTCTCATCTCCGCCTATCTGTTCATCTTGGTGATCGGCGGCACCACGCACGCCATGTCGCCGGAGGACTTCCTCAAGCGCCCGTCGGCCTGGCTGCGGCTCATCAGCGACGTGCGCGCGACGCACACGCCCGCACCGAACTTCGCGCTCGAGTACTGCCTGCGCGAGGACAAGCTGCCCACCGCCGAGCTGGAGGGCGTCGACCTGAGCAGCCTCGAGTCCATGGTGATCGGGGCGGAACCGTTGCGTGCCAGGACTTTCACCAGCTTCCGGCGGCGCTTCGCGCCCTATGGTCTGCGGCCCGACGCGGTCACCGGTGCCTACGGGTTGGCCGAGAACACGTTGGTCGTGTCGCTGCGGGGCCGGCAGATCATTGCCGTGAACAAGCGCGCTTTGCAGAACGACCTTGCGCGGGTCGAGAAGGCGGTGCCCGAGAACAACAATCAGGCGGCGCTGGTGAGTAGCGGAAAGCCGGTCGCGGGCAACGTGGTTCGCATCGTCGATCCTGATTCTAGGCGCGCGCTGGGCGAGGGCCGCGTCGGCGAGGTCTGGGTGGCCGGCGCGTCGAAGGGCGGCGGCTACTGGCACCGGCCGGAAGCCACCGCCGAGGCGTTCGCGGCGCGCATCGCCGGCGACGAGCAGCACACCTATTTGAGGACCGGCGATCTCGGCTTCCTGTACGAGGGTGAGCTGTTCGTCTGCGGCCGCACCAAGGACCTCATCATCGTCCGCGGCGTGAATACCTACCCCGCCGACATCGAGGCAATCGCGGAACGGTCGGCCGCCCAGATCCGCAACGGCTGCGTCGCAGCCTTCTCGGTCGAGCGGGACCAGCAGGAGACGCTGGTCGTTATTGCCGAGGTGCGGGACCCCGACGCGCTCCCGGACGGTAAGGCGCTGGCTCGCGCGATCCGCCGGCACTGCCAGATCGATCCGGACACCATCGCGTTCGTGCCCGCTAGAACGGTTCCGAAGACCACTTCGGGGAAGATCAGGCGCGCGCAGACCCGGCAGCTCTGGCTGGACGGTGAGCTGCCGGTGCTGGCGAGCTACACCCACCTGACCCGCCGGGCGCCGGACACCGGTGCGGGGCCGCTGGAACGTTTCCGCCACCTGATGGAAAGCTATGACCTGACCGGAGACGAGGACTGCTCGTTTGCGGACCTGGGCATCGACTCGTTGGCGCTGGCCGAACTCCGGGCCGACCTGCAGGCCCTGCTCGAGGAGCACGGCGCGGGCGAGGTCGCCGGGGACGTCAACACCCGCCTGCTGCAGCGCCTGACGGTCGCCGAATTCTTCGGGCTGGTGCGGCAATTCGGTGACGAAGCCGGACAGCCGCTGGACGCGCTGCGGCGGGCGTTGGATGAAATCTCCGCCGAAAACGAGGCGTACGAGAGCCTGCAGATGAGTACCGACGCGCGGCTTCCGTTGCCGGCGCTGCCGCCGGCCCGCGAGGGTGCCACCACCGACATCCTGCTGACCGGCGCGACCGGTTTTCTGGGCCCATTCCTGATCAGCAGCCTGCTCGAGCGGACCTCCTATACCCTGCACACGCTGATCCGCGCGACCGATGCGGAGCACGGCGTCGACCGGATCGTCGCCTCGCTGCGGCGGGCCCAGGTGTGGTCGCCGGCGCTGGAAACCCAAGTCCGGGCGCGCGTGCGGGTGGTCTGTGGTGACCTGGCCGAGCCGAACCTGGGCCTGGATCCGGCGGCGTTCCAGCAACTGGCCGAGGACGTTCACGCCGTCGTCCACAACGGCGCGCTGGTGAATTACGTCCGCACTTACGACGCGCTGCGGCCCGCCAACGTCGGCGGCACGCATCAGTTGTTGCGGCTGGCCATGACCGGGCACCGCAAGGCGTTCCACCTCGTTTCCAGCACCTTCATCTATGGCTGGAGCGTCAAGCCGGTGGTCGGGGAGTCGGATGCGAACACCGAGATGAACGCGCTGGATTTCGGCTACTCGCAGACCAAGTGGGTCGCCGAGCAGCTCGCCCTGGCCGCGCAGCGCGAGGGCCTGGACGTGCGTATCTACCGGCCTTCGCTGATCTCGCCCACCGACGCGGGCTTCGGCAGCCAGGACGACATCCTGGTGCGCACTTTGGCGTTCATGATCGAGCACGGCATCGCCGCCAGCGCGCTCAACCAGCTCAGCTTGCTGCCGGCGGACCTGATCGCGGACCACATCGTCGCGCTGATGGACCTGCCGGAGGATGCGGGCACGGTCTTCAACATGACCGCCGACGAGTACTACAACCTCACGGACATCACCCGGATCCTGTCCGAACGCTACGGTTACCGCTTCTCCTACCACGACATCCCGTCGTTCGCGGAGCAGTTGAACCGCCGGTGCACGCCGCGCGACGCGCTCTACCCGCTGGTCGATTTCCTGACCCGGTCGGCCGACAAGATCGCGGCGATGCGGGACAAGCGCTATGGCAACGATCAGTACCGCCGGGCGCGTGAGCTGGCCAAGGTCCGCCTGCGCGAGCCGGCCCTCACCGACACGGTGGACAATCTCGTTCGGTTCTTGCGTAGTGAGCGCCTGATCACCGAGGCTGAGGCGGAGGCACAACGCAGTGCCTGATCAACCAGCAGGGCAGGGGGTCACCATGTTCACCGTCGACGACCAGGCGGCCGGCCCGCATGACGGGTCGCTCGACCATGAGCGGATCGTCCTGCAGGCCCGCGACGTCGAATTCGACTGGGCCGAGCTGCCTTTCTACTACGTGCCCAACGAGCCCTTCGCCACCCACTTCTGCAACGTCCTGCACCTGCTACTGCCGGCGGGCGAGGAGTTCATCGTCGAGGCCTTCAAGAAAGCCTTGCCGCTGATCAAGGACGACCAGCTGCGGCTGGACGTGCAGGGGTTCATCAGCCAGGAAGCCATGCACTCCCAGGCGCATTCGGGCGTGCTCGAGCACTTCGCGGCCCGCGGCATCGACGTGACGCCGTTCACCGATCAGATGGCGTGGCTGTTCGGCAAGCTGATCGGCGACCGGCCCCGCTGGAGCCGGCGGCGACGGGAGAGCTGGCTGCTCGAGCGGGTGTCGATGGTCGCGGCCCTCGAGCACTACACCGCCATCCTGGGTTCCTGGATCCTCGACACCCCGCAGCTCGATGCCGTCGGCGTCCATCCGGTGATGCTGGACCTGCTGCGCTGGCACGGCGCGGAGGAGGTGGAACACAAGGCGGTCGCCTTCGATACCATGAAGCACCTGCGGGCCGGCTACTGGCGGCAGGTGCGCACCCAGCTGTTGGTCACGCCGGCGTTGCTGTGGCTCTTCATTCGCGGGGTGCGGTTCATGCACTCGGTCGACCCGTACCTGCCGCCGGGGACCAAAGCGCGTTGGCGCGACTACTTCGGCGCGGCGCGGCGTGGTTTGGTGCCCGGGCCCTTCCAGTTCCTGCGGGTCATCGGCGCCTACTACACGCCGAGTTTCCATCCTTCCGAATTGGGTGGCGTCGGAAGTGCCGTCGATTACCTGGCCAGATCGCCCGCCGCGCGCGCTGCCCACTGAGCACGTCAGGAGGATTGTCGATGACCACCTTCCACGCGGCCCGAACCACGGTCACCGCATCGGACGGCGTCTCGTTGACCGTGCACGCCTATACCGAGTTGGATCCGCGCCGCCCAACCGTGTTGGCGATCCACGGCTATCCGGACAACCACCAGGTGTGGGATGGCGTCGCGGCGACGCTGGCCGGCCGATACAACTTCGTGGCCTACGACGTGCGCGGTGCCGGTGAATCATCCACGCCGCCAGGCCGTTCGGGCTATCGGCTGACCCAGCTGGTCGCGGACGTCGGCGCGGTGATCGACAGCCTCGGGATGGGCCGTGTCCACCTGATGGGGCATGACTGGGGTTCGATTCAGGGCTGGGCCGCGGTCACCGACCCGTCCGTCATGGGCAAGATCGCGTCGTTCACGTCGATCTCCGGACCCCACCTGAGCTACGCGGGCAGGTTCCTGCGGTCGGCGCGAACGCCGCGTTCGGTGGCTGACGTTGCCAAGCAGTTGCTGGCCTCCTCGTACATCTGGTTCTTCCTGTGCCCGGGGTTGGCGGAATTGGCGATCCGGACCCGCGCAACGGTGAAAGTCTTTGACGCCGTCGAACGTATCGGCGGCTCGAGCGGGCGGCGCGGCGCCTCCTACCGGTCGATCGGCGGCTACCTCAACGGGCTCAACCTCTACCGGGCCAACATGCCCGCGGCGCTGTTCGCGGACGGAAAGCGACTGCCACAGACGGCCGTGCCGACACAGGTGCTGGTGGCGCGCTGGGACTTCTTCGTATCGCCTGCGCTGCAACGGTTTACCGGCTCGATCCCGCCCGGTGGCCGGGTGGTGCCCATCGCGGGTGGGCACTGGGCGGTGGCATCGCATCCCGAGATCATCGGCCGGCTCACCGGTGAGTGGGTCGACGAAGCCATTAACCGCGTCGCCGGCTACGTTCAGGAGGCGTGAGAATGGCTGCAGCACAGGGCATTTGGAGCAGCATACCCGCTGACCTTTACGGCCGGCGAAAGCGAGACCTGGCCTATACCGCGCTCTGGGGTGTCGGAGCACTCTTCGGCGGCCTGGCGTCGGCGTCCCGCTGGACGCCGTCGCGGGTGGTGCCGGTCGAGCGCACCAACACCGCGGTGATCACCAAGCGTGAACCGCTCGCCCCCGACGTGGTCGCCTTGACGTTGGCCGACCCGCAGGGCGGATTGCTGCCATCCTGGACGCCGGGCGCGCACATCGACGTTCGGCTGCCCTCGGGCCGCCGCCGCCAATACTCGCTGTGCGGCCCGCCCGGTCGGCGCACCGATTACCGCATCGCCGTGCGCCGGATCGCCGACGGCGGGGGCGGTTCCATCGAAATGCACGACGCATTCGCGGTGGGCGAGACGCTTGAATTCGAGGGTCCGCGAAATGCGTTCTATCTCGTCACCGACGAGCGCGACGTGCTGTTCGTCATCGGTGGGATCGGGATCACGCCGATCCTGCCCATGATCAAGGTGGCCCATCAGTGCGGGATGAATTGGCGGGCAATCTATGCGGGTCGTAGCCGCGCTGCCATGCCGCTGCTGGACGAGGCGCTGTCGGTGGACCCCGAACGGGTGGCCGTGTGGGCCGACGACGAGCACGGCCGCTTCCCGACCACCGACGAGCTCCTGGCCGGGGCTGGCCCGAGGACGGCGGTGTACGTGTGTGCACCAACCGCCATGCTGGAGGCGGTGCGCGTGGCGCGCGATCAGTTCGCCGATGCGCCATTGCATTACGAGCGATTCAGCCCGCCACCCGTGGTTGACGGCAACCCGTTCGAGTTGGAGCTGGCCCGGTCTGGGCAGGTGCTCAGTGTGCCGGCGAACCGGTCGGCGCTGGCCGTGATGCTCGACCGCGACCCGGCGACCGCCTATTCCTGCCAGCAAGGGTTCTGCGGCACCTGCAAGGTCAAGGTGCTGGCCGGCGAGGTCGAGCGCCGTGGACGCGGCGGCGAGGGCGATGGCGACATGTTGGTCTGCGTGTCGCGGGCGAAATCGGACCGCCTGGTGATCGACGCCTGAGCGCGGTCACGCCCATGTTTCGAACGCACGTGCGATGGATATCCCTCGGTGCGGAGGTGACAGACATGGACGACAACACACGACAAGCCCCCCAAGAAACCCCCGAGAAGGACCGCTCCGAGTGGGTGACCGGCGACGAACCGATGACCGGCCCCCAGCGCAGCTACGTCCACACGCTGGCGCAGGAGGCCGGACGGGAGGTGCCCGACGAGATGACCAAGGCGGAGGCGTCGGCGCTCATCGAAGAGCTGCAGAAGCAGACGGGGCGGGGTTGATCAACCGGCGGGCCGGGTGCGGGTGGTCGGTACCCGCGCCCGGCCCGTTTTCCGGGCGAGGTCGCCGAACTTGACGCTGACGCGCTGAAAGCCTTTCACCCGTTCGGCTTTGGCCTTCTTGGTATATGTCTTGCGGTCGGCTGCCGTGAGGTCGGCGTCGTCGCTGAAGGGCGTGAGCAATGCCCGCGGGTAAAGCCGTTCCACCAGAACGACATTGATCTCCGCGCACAGCACCAGGGTCGACGACACGAGGAACAGGAACGCCATCAATCCGAGCACCAGCGCGAAGACGCTGTTGGTGGCGCTGGCGCTCTTCACCGTGTGGCGCACATAGCCCGCTCCGAACCACTGCAGGATCTGCCAAACGAATGCCGCCGCCAGTGCCCCCGGCACGACCTGACGGTAGGTGAGTTCGCGGGCGGTGGTGACCCGGAACGCCACCAGGCAGATCAACGCGTTGATCGCCACGGCGGCCAGCGCGAGGCCAGCTTTGCCGCCGACGCCGAGCGACCCTGTCGCCTGGCCCACCGCCGAAACGACGGTGGCCGCCAGCGCCGCCGAGCCCAGCACCAACAACAGCAGCAGGCTGCGGACCCGCGACCGAATCAGGTTGGGCCGCTTGTTCCGCGGCACGGTCCACACCGAGTCCATGGCGTTTTGCACCGCCTGCCCGACCCCCAGGCCGCCGTAAAGGGCCCCCACGATGCCGACCACCACGGCCACCGTCCCCCCGCTGAGCCCCTGGGGCTGGTGCAATTGGTCGCCGATGACGGGGAACTGGCTGAGCGTGCTCTGCAATACCTCGTGTTGCAGAGCAGGCCGTCCGGCGAGCACAACGCCGAGGCCGGTGGTCAGCAGCAGCAGCATCGGGAACAGCGACACGAATCCGTAATAGGTGATCAGGGCGGACAAATAGCCACCCTGATCATCGAGGTACTTGTAGACGACCGCGATGATCACCCCGACGGCGCGGTTGCGTCGCTGCAGTCTGTCCAGCCAGCCGACCATCGGCGATCACTTCCTTCCTGCGGAAGCGGACACCACAAATGACTGGCCAAGTCATACCCGGATTGGCTGATCGTCAACCGCGCTAACGGCGCGGTGCGCTTCACGCCGAGACTGCTGCGATGGTCGCGACCCGCGGCGAACCGCGACCCTCACGGCAATTTCGGCGGTCGGTCCGGTTAGCCACCGTCGGCCCGCGCGCGGGCGAATTCCCGGCCGTCGGTGTGCGAGTCGTCGCCGTCCGGGCAGCCGAAGACGCGTCCCCGCCGGTCGGCCTCCGGGCTGCCACCGAACAACGCGGAATCCGCGCGCGGCGCGCCGGACGGCACGGCGCTGTCCTGGCCGTGGCTCCGGTGCGCGGCCTCGATGCGCTGCCGTGGCAGGGCGCCGGGCTGCGTGCGCTGCAGCCACTTGACGATTCCCTCCCTGACGTCGCAACGCAGGTCGAAAAGGGTGCTTGCATCCGCGGCGCTCACGAGCATCCGGACGCGCACGTAGCCGTCCACGGCGTCGGTGATCTGTAGGACGCCGACGCGGCCGTCCCACCGTTCGTTGGCCCGGAGCAATCGATCCAGCTCGGCGCGCATGGCATCCACAGGCACCGTGAAGTCGACATCGAGTTCGACCGTCCCGAGCAGGGCGGTGGCGTTGCGTGTCCAGTTCTGGTACGGCGTCTTGGTGAAGTATGTGCACGGCAAAACCAGCCGCCGCTCGTCCCAAAGGTGCACCACCACATAGGTCAGGGTGATTTCCTCGATGCGGCCCCATTCGTTCTCCAGCACCACCACGTCGCCCACCCGAATGGCGTCCGAGAAGGCGATCTGGATCCCGGCGAAGACGGCGCCTAGTGAGGTCTGGGCGGCCAGACCGGCGACCACAGACAGCACACCGGCCGAGGCGAACAGCGTCCTGCCGATGTTGCTGAAGGCCGGGAACGTCTCGAGTACCGCGGCCAGCCCGAAGACGACGACGATCGCGACAACGAGGCGGCGCAGCA
This sequence comes from Mycobacterium saskatchewanense, assembly GCF_010729105.1. Lineage (NCBI taxonomy): Bacteria > Bacillati > Actinomycetota > Actinomycetes > Mycobacteriales > Mycobacteriaceae > Mycobacterium > Mycobacterium saskatchewanense. The sequence continues at coordinate 1,445,370 of NZ_AP022573.1, read as the reverse complement.
CCGTGATCTGCGTCCGGATCTTGCGTCGGTGCCGGTCCGCGTCGTTCATGCCGGTGTCACCGCCGGCGAAGCGTGCGATCGCGCGCCGCTCTGCCACGTAGACCAGGCTGGCGACCAACCAGGTGCTGGTCGCCAGCCCCGCGATCAGTAAGGCGTGGTCGACCGGGCCGCGCCACTCGGACTTAGAGGCAACGGCGTGGTGCACCGCGGCATTGGTGGCGATCACCATCAACGTCGCCCGCACCGGAGGCCGCGTCAGCACATCGATGTCGTTGACCATTGCGCTGCGGCCCTTCATCCGCTGCAATACCCACGACAACGCCACACCGACGGCGTAGGCGATCACCAGGGCGACCACCACCCAGGCGACGTTGAGGGCGATGTGGGTTGCGCTTTGAAGCGGGATCGCTTTGGGCATGAGGAGGCCTTCTCCTGAAGTTGGGGAACGGACCGGTGTCTTTAGGCCTTCCCCGGACCAAGGGTGGAAAAAACGTTGGCCGCCAGGGGGACTTCGCAAAGAGACCGATGTCACAACCATCGCGAAGGTAGCCGTCGCGGGTAACCTGCGCAGGTCGTGCGGGGATTGTCGGGCCCAGCGTTGGCGTGCCACGATGGCGGAATGAGCGACCTGGGTGCGGAACGCGATTTCAATCAGCAGAACATCGATGAATTCCGCCGCAACGGCGGCAAAGTCGGTGGTCAGTTCGAGGGTTTCCCGCTGCTGCTGCTGACCTCGACGGGGGCGAAAAGCGGTGCCCAGCGGGTGAACCCCGTCGCATGTTTCGACATCGGCGGCAAGATCTACATCGTCGGCTCCGCGGCTGGCCGGGACAGCAATCCCGGATGGGTGCACAACCTCCGCGCCCACCCCAACGTGACGGTGGAAATCGGCGCGGAAGGTCCCAAGCCGGCGACCGCCCGGGAAGTGTCGCGCGCAGAGCGGGATTCGATTTATCCGATCGTGGTCGAGCGCGCGCCCGGGTTCGGTGAGTACCAGGAGCGCACCGACCGGGTCATCCCGATTTTCGAATTGGTCGTCTGACTCGGCGGCGTCGCCATTTCGGCACGCGAACGGGCTCGTCGGCGGAAAATGACGAAATCGGTTGGATACGGAAGTGGGGTAGGCACGATGCGTCACCGACGACGTTGCGCACTCGGGGTTTTCGCTTTGGTGTTGGGGGTATTGCCGGCGACGGGACTGGCGGCGCCGGCGATCAGTCGGGCCGACAACTGTGCTCCCGGCTGGGTCTGGAACCCCAACACGAATCAGTGCGAGTTCTGGCTTCCCGCGGCAAACGGGCCCGGTGGACCCGGCGGCCCCGGAGGACCGGGTGGTCCCGGTGGCCCGGGCGGCCCAGGGGGGCCCGGTGGGCCGGGCGGCCCCGGGCCGCGGTAGCCGTTCACACTCGCACCGCCGAGATCGCGCCGAGTGTCGGGTTCTGCCGCCGCGGATCACGACCACCGCGGCAATCCCGGGCCGAACAAATGGCGGTGAGCGCGGCGACGCCGGAACTAGGGATGCGGCCCCGGTCGTTATACTGGCTAAGTATTCCGACTTCCGATTTGGAGAGCAGGCGCATGCCACGCACAGACAACGACACATGGGATTTGGCCAGTAGCGTCGGCGCGACAGCCACGATGGTGGCGGCCGCCCGGGCGATCGCCACTAAAGCCGACAGCCCCGTGATCGACGATCCGTTCGCCGAGCCGCTGGTGCGCGCGGTCGGCGTCGACTTCTTCACCCGCTGGGCCACGGGCGACCTCGTCGGCGCGGACGTCGACGCCGAAGAAGCCCCCTGGAAGCTCGAGCACATGCCCGACGTGATGGCCGCGCGGACGCGTTTCTTCGACACGTTCTTCGAAGCGGCCACCCGGGCAGGCATTCGTCAGGCGGTGATCCTGGCGTCCGGCCTGGATGCCCGCGCCTACCGGTTGGCGTGGCCCGCAGACATGACGGTGTTCGAGGTGGACCAGCCGCGGGTGATCGAGTTCAAGACGACCACGCTGGCCGACCTGGGTGTGGCACCGCGGGCCGAACTGCGCACCGTCGCCGTCGACCTGCGCAATGACTGGCCGAAAGCGTTGTCCGAAGCGGGTTTTGACGCTTCGCGGCCAACCGCGTGGATCGCCGAGGGGCTGTTCGGTTACTTGCCGCCGGAGGCGCAGGACCGGCTGCTGGACAACATCACGGCGCTCAGCGCCGACGGCAGCCGACTCGCGTGCGAGGCGGTCCCGAACATCCCCGAGGCGGACCAGGAACGGGCCCGGGAAGTGATGCAGAAGGCCAGCGACAAATGGCGCGAGCACGGTTTCGAGCTCGACTTCTCCAACCTCGGTTACGAGGGCGACCGCAACGACGTCGCCGCCTACCTGCAGGGCCTGGGATGGGAGACGGTCGGCGCCCCGATGTCGGAGTTGCTGGCCGACAACGGTCTCGCCGAGATCCCACGACTCCATGACTCCGTGTCCATGGCCGACACCGTTTACTACAGCGCGACACTGACCAAATGACGGCGCCGCGCCGGGGGCTCAACGACGCGGTCACCCGGCTGTTCGGGTTGCTTGCCCCGGTCTACGACCTCCCGGTCCTGCAGCAGTGGATCTACCGTCCCCCGCACGACGAGGTGATCGCCGCGCTGCGCGCACACGGATCTCGCCGCATCGCCGATATTGCCTGCGGCACAGGCATTCTCAGCGACCGGATCGAGCGGGAGCTGCACCCGGACGAGACGTACGGTGTTGACATGTCCGACGGCATGCTCGCTCAGGCGCGCGCGAGGTCGGATCGGGTCACGTGGTTGCGCGGCCCGGCCGAGCAGCTCCCGTTCGGCGACGGCGCGCTGGATGCCATCGTGACCACCTCGGCATTTCACTTCTTCGACCAGCCCGCAGCGTTGCGGGAATTCCACCGGGTGCTGGCGCCCGGCGGTCTGGTTGCCGTGGCGGCCCTCAGCACGCGGCAAGCGGCGCTGCAACCTTCCGGCGCGAATCGGTGGAAGCCGCAACATAACCCGTCGCCGGCCGAGATGCGGGTGTTGTTCGAGGGCGCGGGATTCGCGGTCCGCGATCAGCACCGCATTGCGCGGCCGGTCTGGACTCGGATCGTGTCCGACCTGATCACCGTCGGCGCCAAGGAGTAGAAGCCGTCAGGAAACCCGGACGGGCTCTCGCCGAATGCGGGGCGCCGCCGCCGGTCCAACGAACGGACGCGCCTTGGGGCCACCGACATACACCACGCGCACCGATCCGTACCCGGGGTTGACCCGGACGGCCGGGATTGCGCGCCGTCGGCGGTCAATCGCGCGTTCGATGTAGTCGACGGCGATCCAACCCGCGCCGCAGAGGGCCAGCGCCACTCCGAATTGCAGGGGCGACCCCGCGACCAGCGCTGCGAAGGCGCAGACGCCCGATGCGACGACAAGCAATACCGCGGCGGTGTGTAGGACTTTCGCCAGGGCCTTCGACATTGTGGTCCCTTCTGATCACCAGCTCGACAGCGCATGGTCCAACGCAATTCGTGACCTCATTGTTTCGCGATCGAGACAACACAGACGAGGGCCGGAGAGCACGGCTTTTGCATGGCATAGGGCCCACGGGCGAAGGCCAAAAGTCCCACGCGGATCAGGTGTGGACGCACAACGGCCGCCTCACCATTCGGCGAGGCGGCCGTCCTGCGAACTAGCTTTAGGCCGCTTTACAGCGGGATCCACACCCCGAAGAACCAGAAGCCCCATTGGTTGAATCCGGGATCCCACACGGGGGTTTCTTGGTAGCCGTAGTAGTTGATCGGGCCATAGCCCCACGCGCCGCCGGGCGGCGGTAGCGGCCTGTCCCAGGCCGGCCTTGGCGGCTCACCCGGGCCCCACGGCGCGGGCCCGTCTCCCCATGGGGCGTTGTGGAAGTATCCGCGGTGCGGATCGCCATGCCAGCCTCCCGGACCAGGCCCGCCCGGACCGCCGGGCCCACCCGGGCCATCGGGTCCGCCCGGATGACCGGGCCCGCCCGGCCCGCCCGGGCCATCGGGTCCGCCCGGATGACCGGGCCCGCCTGGCCCGGCGCCGCCAGGTCCGCCCGGATGACCGGGCCCGCCGGGCCCACCCGGAGGTCCACCGGGACCGCCGGGTCCGGGCCCGCCAGGTCCACCGGGACCCGGCGCGGTCGGAGCGTGGAAGTCTGCGGGCGGGGCGCCATGACCTGGCGCCGAAGGCAGCCCGCCGGGCGCGGCCGCTGCCGAACCGGCGCCCACGCCCAGGGCGGCGGCGCTCAACGCGCCGGCTATGGTGATCCCCCCGACAAATTGCTTCAACTTCATGGTCCTCACCTATCTATTAGGAAGCTTGTAGACACGTGACCCCCTACGCAGCTGACGCTATATAGGTCGCCTATGGATAGCCTTTGAACGGACCATGCGAAACGTTTGGTTCGCCCACATCTGGCGCCCCAGACTGTGATTGGGGTCACCGAAGGCCGCGCCGCCGACCGTGCAAACACGCACTCTGGTGTGCGCTGAAGGCGACGACAGGCCGGGCGGGCCCGCCCACGGCGCACACCGAAAGCCGTGGCTGCACACCGAAAGCGGCCGCACGCGTCCGGCCCGCCGGCGCCATCGCAACTGTGCAGCTAGACCACCTTTGGCAAGGCTTGGTTTGCTGGTCGACCGCTTTCGGGATGGATATGGTTTCCGCGTGTCTAACGTGTCTAATACGTCGCACCCCGCCGAACCGCACGTGGGGTCGGTGTCGTCGAAGTTGAACTGGTTGCGCGCGGGAGTGCTGGGCGCCAACGACGGAATTGTCTCCACGGCCGGCATCGTCGTCGGAGTCGCCGCGGCAACGGTGCTGCGCAGCCCGATCTTGACGGCCGGAAGCGCCGGGCTGGTCGCCGGCGCCGTGTCGATGGCGCTGGGGGAGTATGTGTCCGTCAGTACCCAGCGTGACACCGAGAAGGCGCTGCTGATAAAGGAGCGGCGGGAATTGCACGACGACCCGGCGGCCGAGCTGGACGAGCTCGCCGCGCTGTACGAGGCCAAGGGCCTGACGGCGGCGACCGCGCGCACCGTCGCCGAGGAGCTCACCGACCACAACCCGCTGCTTGCCCATGCCGAGGTGGAGCTCGGCATCAATCCCGATGAGCTGACCAACCCATGGCAGGCGGCCCTGTCCTCTGCCTTCGCCTTCTCCATCGGCGCGTTGTTGCCATTGATCGCGATCCTGGCGCCACCGACGGCTTGGCGGATCCCCGTCACCGTCGTCGCGGTCCTCATGGCGTTGGTCGTCACCGGGGTGGTGTCCGCGGGCCTGGGCGGGGCGCCGAAGGGCCGGGCGGTGGTCCGCAACGTGATCGGCGGCGGCCTCGCGTTGGCGATCACCTATGCGATCGGTCACCTCGTGGGCGCGGCGATCGGCTGACGTCCGGGACCCGCGAACGCCGTTCTGGGGCAAACGCTTTGCCCCGAACAGCGGGAGCCGCCGGGGCACAGGGTCGCGAACTGTAACATCTACAGTTGCCGTTCTCATTGGGTCTCATAAAGGTCGTGCATTGACTGAGCCGAACACCGTGGCCGACGAAGTCCACCCCACAGGGCAGCCGCCATACTTCTGGCGGGACGAAAACCGCTTTGTCCCAACCGAAGTCGCGCGTGGGGGATGGGGCCCGTCGCTTAGCGGTCACGTGGTCGGCGGGCTGTTGGGGTGGGCGGTCGAGCGCGCGGTGGACGACCCGCAGCTGCAGCCCGCCCGATTGACGGTCGACCTGCCCCGACCGACCGCACCGGAGCCGATGGAAGTGTGCACCACCGTGCACCACGACCGGCGGCGACTGCGGCTCGTCGAGGCCGTCATCGTCCAGGGCGGCACCCCGGTCGCGCGCGCGAGCGCGCTGTTTTTGCGGCGCGGCCCCCAGCCCGAGGGTCACGTGTGGTCGCACGAGGTGCGGATGCCACCTCTCCCGGTGACCGACGACGGATCGCACCCCACGCTGTTCCTGCGAACCTACGGTTGGGGATCGGAGATCCAGAACCCCGACCCCGCCTGGGGCCACGCACCGGGGCCCAAATACACCTGGCTGCACGAAACGCGCCCGTTGATCGACGGCGAAGCGCTCACCCCCTTCGCCCGAGCGGCGATGGCCGCCGATATCACCGCCTCGATCGCCAATTGGGGTACCGGCGGGCTGCAGTTCATCAATGTCGACTACACCCTCACGCTCAGCCGGCTCCCTCGAGGTCCCTACCTCGGGCTGGCCTCGCTGACTCATTCCAGCCACGACGGGGTGGCCAACGGCTCGGCGGTCCTGGTCGACGGGACGGGACCCGTCGGCGCGTGCGTGTCCGTCGCCATCGCGCAGCCCGGGTTCAATCCGCCCTCGGCGGGCTCGGTGCCCTAGTTGGCTGAGGACGCGCCGGGCGGCGCGACGTACTGGGACTTGATCGTCCGCGCGGCGCGGCGGGAGCCGAACCTCGTGCAGCTCGCCGACGACCATGGCCGAAGATCTTCGCACCGCGTTCGGCTGACCCCGCCGGGGCTATAGGCCCTTGGGTGCGTCGCGAACCGCCTGCACCGCCGCCGCGTCGCCCTCGAAGTCGACGCGGGCCTCGCGCCCGACGGCAAACAGCAGCAACTCCTCGGGCAGGCCGGTCACCGTGACCGCCGGTCCTCGCCCGGCGGTCAGGACGGTTTTGCCTTCGGGAGTGCGCAATGCCACTCGACCGGGAACCTTGGCCAGCGTGAGCCGGGCCATCAGCGGGAGCGTGCGGCGCAGCATGGCCACCAGCTTTTGTTCGAGCACGCGTGGCTCCCAGTCCGGCTGCGCGCGCCGCACGTCCTCGTGATGGATGAACATCTCGGCGACGTTGGCCACGGGGTCGAGGAGCTTGAGCGGCGAGTACAGCGGCGGGCCCGACGCGACCTTGGTCAGCAACTCGTCCCAGTCGGTGCGCTCGGCCGCCTCGTTCTGCACCTTCTCGGTGTGAGAGGCGAAGAACGGAATCAGGATCCCGGGTGCCGCGTCGGGGCGATACTCGCGGACCACGAGGTGGGCTGCCAGGTCCCGCGTCGTCCAACCTTCGCAGAGGGTCGGCGCGTCCGGCCCGACGCCGCGCATGGTGTCGACGAGGGCGGCGCGTTCGCGCTGAGCAACAGACATCTGTCCAGGGTACGGCCGGGGGTGTCGGCGGTGGCGGTCGCCGGGCTTGAACGACTGGGTAAATTTGGGGACGTCAAGTCCTGACGGGAAATGAAGGGAATCGCATGAACGCGCGTGTCGAGCACTTGGAGTTTCAGGCTGAGGCACGACAACTGCTGGATTTGATGGTCCACTCGGTCTACTCCAATAAGGATTCGTTCTTGCGGGAGCTGATCTCGAACGCCTCCGACGCGCTGGACAAGCTGCGGATCGAGGCGCTGCGCAACAAGGATCTCGACGTCGACACGTCGGATCTGCACATCCAGATCGAGGTGGACAGGCAGGCGCGCACTCTGACCATTCGCGACAACGGCATCGGGATGACGCGCGACGAGGTCGTGGACCTGATCGGCACGCTGGCCAAGTCGGGCACGGCCGAACTGCGACAGCAACTCCGCGAGGCCAAGAACGCCCAGAACGCGGGCGCGTCCGACGAGCTGATCGGCCAATTCGGGATCGGGTTCTACTCGAGCTTCATGGTCGCCGACAAGGTCGAGCTGCTCACCCGCAAGGCGGGGGAGAGCGAGGCCACCCGCTGGGAATCGAGCGGCGAGGGCACCTACACGATCGAATCCGTCGACGACGCCCCGCAGGGCACGGCGGTCACCCTCCACCTCAAGCCCGAGGACGCCGAGGACGAGCTGCACGACTACACGTCGGATTGGAAGCTGCGCGGCTTGGTCAAGCAGTACTCCGACTTCATCGCCTGGCCCATCCGCATGGAGGTCCAGCGGCGCATCCCCGCCGAGGAGGAGGGCGGCGAGGAGACGGTCACGACGGAGACCGAGACGCTCAACTCGATGAAGGCGCTGTGGGCGCGACCCAAAGAAGAGGTCTCCGACGAGGAGTACAAGGAGTTCTACAGGCACATCGCGCACGCCTGGGACGATCCGCTCGAGATCATCGCGATGAAGGCCGAGGGCACGTTCGAATATCAAGCTTTGCTCTTCATCCCTTCCCACGCGCCGTTCGACCTGTTCAACCGCGACGCGAAAACCGGCATCCAGCTCTACGTCAAGCGGGTGTTCATCATGGGCGACTGCGAGGACCTCATGCCGGAGTACCTGCGCTTCGTCAAGGGTGTCGTCGACGCGCAGGACATGTCGCTCAACGTATCTCGTGAGATCCTGCAGCAGGATCGGCAGATCAAGGCCATCCGCCGCCGGCTGACCAAGAAGGTGCTCTCCACCATCAAGGACCTGCAGTCCGAGCGGCCGGAAGATTACCGAACCTTCTGGACGCAGTTCGGCAGAGTCGTTAAGGAAGGTTTGCTGTCGGACACTGACAATCAGGAGACGCTGCTGCAGATCTCCTCGTTCGCCACCACGCACAGCGACGAGGAGCCCACCACCCTCGCCGAGTACGTGGGGCGCATGAAGGAGGGCCAGGACCAGATCTTCTACGCCACCGGTGAGACGCGTCAGCAGATCCTGAAGTCGCCGCACCTCGAGGCGTTCAAGGCCCGGGGCTACGAGGTCCTGGTGCTCACCGACCCCGTCGACGAGGTGTGGGTGGGTGTGGTGAGCGAGTTCGACGGCAAGCCGCTGCAGTCGGTCGCCAAGGGCGAGGTGGACCTGGGCGCCGAGGAGGAGGCCAGCGAGGCCGAACGCGAAGAGCAGCAGAAGGACTTCGCCGACCTCCTGACGTGGTTGAAGGAGACGTTGGCCGACCACGTCAAGGAAGTGCGGCTGTCCACCCGCCTGACCGAGTCGCCGGCCTGCCTCATCACCGACGCTTTCGGGATCACCCCGGCCCTCGCCCGCCTCTACCGGGCCTCCGGGCAGGATGTTCCGGTCGGCAAGCGGATCCTGGAGCTGAACCCCAATCATCCGCTCGTCACCGGCCTGCGCCAGGCACATCGAGACCGCGCCGACGACCCCGCCGTCGCCGAAACCGCGGAGTTGCTTTATGGCACAGCGCTTCTCGCGGAGGGGGGCGCGCTGGAAGACCCGGCCCGGTTCGCCGAGCTGCTCGCCGAGCGCCTGGCCCGCACGGTGTAGGACCGCCGATTGCCGGACGCGCCGCGTCGGCTGTTCGCTAGCAAACGTGCGGTTGGGGCGATTGAAAGGCGTTCAGCAGGGATAATCACATCCCATGGCTCAGTTTCGAGTTATCGACCCGCACGGCCGGGTTGTCGCATCGAAGAACTTTGCCAGCGCGGAGGCCGCCCACGGGTGGTTCGTCGACACCGTCGCGGGTAGTTCCGAACTGGGCTGGCGGATGGAGGTCGATGACGACGGGCGGTGGGCGTTCTTCGACGACACCGAAGGCTTCACCGCCCCGGTCAGCCGGCGGCCGCTGCAGCGCTGATCTACCCCTGCGGCTTCCGTGCCGGGGCCGCGGCAGCGCCGATGGCCTGGGGATCCTCGCGCAGCACGCGGTAAAGCAGCTCGCCGGTGCCGACGAGATGCTTGCTGACCAGAGATTGGGCCGACTCCATGTCGCCCCGACGCACAACCTTGAGCAGTGCCGCGTGCTCGCGGTCGGAGTCGCGCTTGTATGACGGCAAGCCGAACTTCAGGCGCAGGTAGCGCTCGCTGCGCTCGTGTAGCATCCCGATCATCGCGAGCAGTTGGGGCCGCGCGGCAGGCTCGTAGAGGCTCGTGTGGAACGCCTCGTTTCGGGCGACGTACAGCGACGGTTCGGTCTCGGCCGCGGCCGCCTTGCACAGCTCGTCCGCGCGCCGCAGCGACTGCGGTGTGTGAGCGGGTATCGCCAGCCCGATGGCGAGGCTTTCCAGGGCGGCCCGTATCTCGTAGATCTCGCGCGCCTCGTCGGCGGACAGCGGGGCGACGGTAGCCCCCTTGTTCATCTCCACGTTGACCCAGCCCTCGCTTTCGAGCTGCCGCAAGGCCTCGCGAACGGGGATCGCACTGACGGAGAAATGCCGCGCGATGGCGTCCTGGCGAAGCGGCGCGCCGGGTGGGAGGCTGCCGTCGACGATCGCCGCTCGCAGCGCGTTAGCGATCAACCGCGACGTGCTGCCCCGCTCGGCTAGCGATACTGCGGCGGGCAAGACGGCCAGAGCATTGTCCGACGACGAAGGGCCTGTTACGCTCATCACTATATTATATACAATGTGACGCATCGCCACAGGCGTAATCCGTAAACACCCTCGCAGGTAAGCGATCCCGGGCGGTCGTCACCACCGACTCAAAGGGCCATTGGAGGCAAGATGAGTGCAACGACGCAATCGACGAAGGCGAGCCCGCCCAAAACCCGTACACCGCTGAACCGCTCTCAGATCGCGGGCTTTTGGGGTGCGTGGACGGGCTGGACTCTCGACGGGATGGATTCGTTCATCTACGCACTCGTGCTGACGCCCGCACTCACCGAACTGTTGCCGCGTTCGGGTTTCACCGCGACGCCGGCCCATGTCGGGCTCGCCGGCTCCATCCTGTTCGCCCTGTTCCTGGTGGGCTGGGGGCTGTCCTTCGTGTGGGGCCCGCTCGCCGACCGGTTCGGGCGCACCAAGGTGCTTGCTGCGACCATCTTCACCTTCGCCATCTTCACCGGGCTCTCCGCGGCGGCGGAAAACGTCTGGCAACTGGCGATTTTCCGCTTCGTGGCGGGTGTCGGCATCGGTGGCGAGTGGGCGCTGGCGGGCACGTACGTAGCCGAGGCGTGGCCGGAGGACCGGCGCAAGATGGGTGCGGGCTACCTGCAGACCGGTTACTACGCCGGATTCTTCCTGGCGGCTGCGCTGAACTACACCGTCGGCGTGCATTTCGGTTGGCGGGCAATGTTTTTGACGGGCGCAGTGCCGGTCTTCGTCGCCATCATGATCCTCACCCGGGTGCAGGAAACCGAGAAGTGGCAGCAGGCCGAGGCGGGGCCGCGAGTCCACGTGAAGCCGCTGCGCGAGATTCTCGGGGCGCGCTACCGGCGCCGAACCTGGGTGGCCTGTGCGTTGGTGACGATCGCGATCGTCGGCCTGTGGGCCGGCACCGTCTATGAGCCGTCGGCCGTGATCCAGTTGGCGCACAACGCGGGGCTGGACAAGAACGGAGCGACCAGGACGGCGTCGTGGGCCACCGGCCTGCTGTCGATCGGCACGATCCTCGGGTGTGTGGTTTTGCCGGTGCTGGCCGAAAGATTCGGCCGGCGAAAGACACTCGCGATCTATTTCGCCGGGATGGCGGTGTCGATCACCGGGAGCTTCGGGTGGGCGTACTACCTACCGCACGGACTCGCGCCGTTCATCGCCTGGCTGTTCGTGCTCGGTTTCTTCGGCGGCAACTTCGCGCTCTTCAGTCTGTGGTTGCCCGAGCAGTTCGAGACGCGCGTGCGAGCGACGGCGTTTGCGTTCTGCACATCATTCGGCCGGTTCGTCGGCGCAGGAGTGAACTTCATCCTTGGGGCGGCGGTGTTGCGCACCCACACGCTGGGCCTGCCCGTTGCGCTGACGGCCGTCGCCTTCGCCATCGGGCTCATTGTCATACCGCTGGCGCCCGAGACGCGAGGCGAGCCGCTGCCTCGATAGGGCGGTCGGCTCAGAAACCGGAGGCGAAGTGCTCGGCGACCAGCGGGTACTCGCGCAGCGCAACGTCCAGCACACCGGTCAGCCCGCTGAGCATGCTGTCGGCGCCGTTGCAGGCTGCGGATGAGGTCGGCGATCCACGCCGCGGTTTCCGGGGTGGGGCGGTGATCGCCGGTCAGTAGAGCCACCGAAACCGCGAGTCACCCACCGGGGCCAATCACGAAGCAGCGGCCGGCGCTGCTCACCAGCAACACCTCGTCGACCGACGCCTGCGGGGTGTCTAGAAATTCGAAGCGATGCACCTGCTGGCCCGCGTCGATGCTCGCGTCCTGCGACTGCGTGGTGCCATCTTTCCGGCGAACCGTCACCGTCACCTTGTCGGCTTTGGACGGGCTCTGCGGCTCGCGGAAATACCACACCTCGATCCCGCCGCCGGATGTGCCGGCTCGCCAGCCGTCGGCGTAATAGCACGCCGGGTTGCCCGCGGCGTCCGGCGGCGGCGGCGGACAGATCGACAGTCCGACGCACTGTGGCGTGGTGGTGGGCGCGGTTGATGAAACAGTCGGGCCGACCGACGTGGTCTGCGCGACGGCGTGAGTTGCGGGCGCCGTACCCGGACCGACCGCGTGCGTCGCCGACCCGCAGGCGGCCACAATCGACCACGCCGACGCCGTGGTGATGATCTGGCGGAAAGCGCTGTGCGCTAACAGCTTCGGAGTCCTTAGCGGCACACTTCGCAGGCGATGCCGTCGTTGTCGCGGTCAAGGCCTTCCCGGTAGCCGGGCTGTCCGCGGTAGATCGGGGCCGCACCGGCATTGCAGGCGGCCTTGCAGTTCGGGTAGTAGACGCTTGACCCGGTTGTCGGGGCGGGCGACGGTGCGGTGGTCGATGGAGTTGCGCGGGCGAACGACGCCCCCGCAACTCCCATGGTGATTGCCGCGGCGATCAACGCAGCACGAAGCATGGTCGCGCACCTCCTGATCGCGAGCCGGAGTCGGTTGCTGACACCACACGAGCTAACACCGACGACCGCCTTCACGGCAAGGGGCGCGGCTTGGTCGATTCGGGGTTGACCCTCTTGGGCGAGAACCGCTGAGATTGCCGCGACGGTCGCGCTTTTCCGGGCGGAGCACAACCCCACCGCGGCAATATCGGCGCCGAACACGCACGCCCTAGCGGCCGAGCTGGATGGCCTTCACCACCAACAGCAGTGCACCGACGACCAAATAGCTGCGCAGGGCGATCATCGCCAGCCGGGTACCGGGCGACCAGGTGACGGGCTCGAGCAACGCCAGGGGCGGCATCCGCCACGTGTTGCGGTCTACGGGGCGCGCCGGCGGCTCTGGCGCCGGTGGCGCGCCCCGTCGACGACTCAGCCAGCGCAGCACCGGCGCCGAGGCCGCGGCGAGCACGATCAGGGCGACGGTCAGGTAGCCCGCGACCGCGACGACGTCGAGGTCGGGAAACAGGGTGGTTGCCATGAGGATGCCCGACAGGAGCAGCAGGATGCCCACGATGAGCCCCGCGACCCAGTTGAGCCAGGACCGGTTCACCCATGGCCCCAACACTTCCCGGTCATTGCACAGCAACAGCAGGAACACGCTGGCGCTCGGCAGGAGCAGACCGGCGAGCGCCTGTACGGCGGTCGTGATCAGGCCGAGCGGGGCCCCCGGAATGAGGACGATGGCCGCGGCCAACGCCACCATCGCCGTGTAGGACAGATAGAACTGCTTGGCGTCGGCGAAGCCGCGATGCAGGGAGTGCTTGAGACCGAACACGTCACCGAAGGCATAGCTGGTAGCCAGCGTCACCGCGGCCGCCCCGATGATCGAGGCATCCATCAGCACGATGGCGAATATCGACCCGAGCGCCGCGCGGTGTTGGCCGAGCAGGTGCGCGACGGCGCCGGCGTCGGAGAAGCCACCGACGGTCCCGGTCGACCGCGCCGCCCATTCGCCGGTCATCACCAGCGCCGCGGCGCCGATCACCACCACGACGGCGCCGATCACGGTGTCGGCACGTTCGTAGGCCATGAAGCGGGGGGTGATGCGTTTGTCGACAACGTTCGATTGCTGGAAGAACAGCTGCCAAGGTGCCACGGTGGTGCCGACGATCGCGATGATCAGCAGCACCGCGTCCGAACTGATGCCACCCGAGATACTTGGCACCACCAACGACTTCGCCGCTAGTGCCCACTGTGGATGTGACATCAACAGCATCGGGATCTGGAGCAAGGTGACGGCGATGAACACGAACATGGCCCGCTCCCAGCGCCGGAAGCTGCCGCTTGCCATGATTGCGATCAGCGCCACCGCTGATGTCGGCACCGCGACATATTTGGAGACGCCGATGTATTCGGCGGCCAGGCTGATGCCGATGAACTCGGTGACGATCGTCAGGAAGTTGAGCAGGAACAGGTCGCCGACGGAGAACCAGCCCCAGCCGCGGCCGAAGCGCTCATTGATCAGCCGGGCATGGCCGACGCCGGTGACCGCGCCCAGCCGGACCACCATCTCCTGGTTGACGATCAGGACGGGCACCAGCAGCAGCAACACCCACAGCAGGGAGTAGCCGTAGTTCTGGCCGGCCTGGGCGTAGGTGGCCACCCCGCCGGCGTCGTTGTCGCCGACCATCACGATGATGCCCGGGCCGACGATGGCCAGCAACGTCAGCAGCCGCGTCTTCCACGTGCGGGCACGCTCGTTGTCGCCGACGCTGATGCGCCCGAAGGCCCCCTCGATGTCGCCCAGGTGTGCGGTGTCCAGCACCGCGCTGGGCCGCGGTGCAGCCCGGCCGGCCGGCTCGGCGTCCCCGGGCTCGAGACGGATCGTGTCGTCGCCGGAGGTCACGGTGCGTCGGCTCCCGGCGCCGAGCCGTCGTCGGGCTGGATTATGTCGCGGACCGGCCGCGGGGCGGGTTCGCGGCGGCGCCAGTCCTCCGGAATGGTGGCCTCCAGCACGTCGTCGACGGTGACGACCCCGAGGACGTGATCCCGATCGTCGACGACGGGGATGGAGTAGAGGTTGAAGTCGGCCATCAGCAGTGCGATGTCGGTCAGATCGGCGTCGGCGCTGACCCGGACGGGATCCGAATCCATCAGCCCCGCAACGGCTTCGCCCGAATCGGCCTGCAACAGGGCGATAACGGAGACGACGCCGTCGAGCCGCCTGTCCCCGTCGACGACATGCACCTTGATGAGGGCCTCCGGTTGGACGGCGCTGGCGGTCGAGATCAGCGCGAGCGCCTCTCCGGCCGTCGTCGTGGCCGCGCACGCGACGAAGTCGACGTTCATCAACCCGCCGGCGCTCTCGGGGTTGAAGCCCATCAGGGTGACGACTTTGGTGCGCTGCGGGGCGGGCATGAGATCCAGCACGCGCCGGCGTCGCGATTGGCGCAGGTCCGCGATGGCGTCGGCGGCGTCGTCGGCGCGCATCCGGCCGAGCAGCGCGGCGACCTCGTCGTCGGGCATGTCGTCGAGCAGCCGGCTCGCCTTCTCCGGGTCCAGCTCCTCGAAGACGTCGGCCTCCAGTTCCGGGTCGCTGTGCACCCGATCGAGGATCTCGCCGCCCTCGGCCTTGTCGGCCTCCTCGAGCAGATCGGCGATCTCGGCCGCCTTGAACTCGCCGAACCGGTCCGAGAGGCGGCGCACGGCGTCGGATCGGGCGTGGCCAATGAGCGGTTCGAAGGACTTCCAGTCGCGGGCGGCGTGGCCGCCGGAGTGCTTGATCAGGCCGAACAGGCGGGGCGGGCGGCGGGTATCGAGCCGGGCGACGACCCAGCCGGTGCCCGTGTCTTCCAGCTCGACGTCGTAGGCGCGCACCAGCTCGACGGCGGCCACGTCGATCAACCGATGTCCGAGCACGTCCGCACGCAACAGCACCTCACCGTCCCGGCGTTCGAAGCCCCGAAGGTCAACCTTGTTCTTGGTCAAGACGATTCGGTCCACCGCGTACTGGTCGATGGATTTGCTGCCGATGAACACCTGACGTCCGCCGACACCGGCGACGATGCCGGTCACCGCCGGATAGTCATCGGTGTCGCCCAGCCGCGCGATCACGTCGTCGACCCGGCCGACGGCCTCGCCGGATCGGGCCACCACCGGCGCGCGTAGCAACTGGGAGAGGTGGAGGACCGGCAGGGACCGGCCGTGTTCGGCCTCCGTCTGAGTTGTGCTCACATGTCCCTCCTCGCGCTGGGGCCCGGGCCCGGCTCGGCCGCCGGAGCGTAACCGCGCCGGTGCCAGTAACTACAGCCACTAAGTAAACAGCGGGCGGCTATCCGGAAGACAGCTGGTTCGCTGACAAACTGGTGTGGTGTCCGGAGTCGAGTTCACCTCTGTTTCACCGATCGTTCCCGTCCGCGATCTGGATTCCGCCCTGTACCGCTACCGTCGCCTGGGATTCGACGCGCGCCGATACGACGGGCCCGAGCGCTACGGGTTCGTCGATCGCGGGCCGGTGTCCATCCATCTCACCGAATGGATCGAGCACGACCCGCTGCGCACGGCCGCGAGCGTGTACCTCTACGTCACGGACGCCGATGCGCTTCATGCGGAGTGGGCGGGGTTGGCGGGCCTGGAGGGCCGCCTTCTTCCGCCGCGCGACACCGCCTACGGCTTGAGGGAATTCGCCTACGTCGATCCCGACGGCACCTCCCACCGCGTCGGCTCGCGCCGCTGACTCATGCGATCGACGAATCGTCCGCTGTTGCATTCGATTTCGGGGGTGGGCTCGACGCGGCCTGGCTGTGGGCCAGCGCCACGGTCGCCGCGACCATCACGGCGACTGAGAGGGCCAGGGCGATCATGCCGACGTCGTTGGTGTTGAGCATCTCGCCCAGCACGGTCACGCCGAGCACGGATCCGACGATCGGCTCGGAGACGGTAACGGCGGGCAGTGACGCGGTGAGCGGGCCGGCTCGGAAGGCCGACTGTTCCCAGGCGGTGGCGGCGATGGCCACTACCACCCACACGTAGACCTCGGGCGTGCGCAGCAATGCCGGGATGCCATGGCCGAGCTGGTCGACGACGCCCTTGGTCAACACCGAGAACAGACCCCAGAGCGAACCGGCCATCAGACCCAGCAACAGCGAGCTGACCGAACCCGAAAACAGGCGCGCGCCAATGACACACGCGAGCAGCGCCGGCCCCATGACCAAGGCGACCACGGCCCACGTCTTGAACGATCCGCGGGGGGTGCCGGCCTGGGGATCACCGACGGTCACCACTACCGCGACCGCAGCAGCAAGCAGCACGGCCCAGATTGCTTGCCGGCGGGTGATCCGGCGATGGTTGACCCTGGCGTTGATGACCAAGGCGAACAGCAGTGAGGTCACCAACAGCGCCTGCACGAGCACCACCGAACCCAGCCCGAGCGCCGCGGCCTGCAATCCGAACCCGGCGCCGGCCACGAGGCTGCCGGTCCACCACTGGCGATCGCGCAGCAGCCGGTGGAACAACGCGACGGTGCCGAGGGGTTTGTCAGTGACCTCTTGGGCGGATCGCTGTTGGATGACGTCCCCTATGCCGATCATCAGGGCGGCCGCTTCCGCGAGCAGTGCGGCGATTTCGGTGGTGCCCAAGAGGACCTCCCGGCTTTTCGATCGGCGGATTCTTCGGGGACCACTGGTTACCGTGCTCGGTCGATGTAATCATTTCGCCGCCGACCGCGCACCAAGGGCTTTTGCCCCTAGACCGGTGAGGGGCGGCAATCGAAAGTGGCTTTCGAATCTCTCATCACGAAGAAGGTCGCGCCATGACACCTCGAACCGCTGCACGCGTGATCATGGTGGGCACCGCCGCGGTGGCCGGCGTTGTCGCGGTCTCATGAAGGGACGCTGATCGGCATGAACGACGCAACCGCATCGATCGGCACGATGGCTACCGAGGCGTTCGACATGCTGATCGACGCCGTCGATCAGATTGCGCCGGAGCGCTGGTCTCAGCCATCGAATCTCGAGGGCTGGACCCTGCGTGATCTGGTGGGCCACGCGATCGGCAGCGCGGCGAAGATCGTGACGCTCGTCGAGGACGGGGAGATCTGGGCCGGCCCGTCCCGGCCGGCCGACTGGGTGTGTGACGACCCGGCGGGCCGGCTTCGCGAGCTGGCCGCGCGGTTGCGTGAGGCCCTGCCGGGTGCCGATCTCGACGCGATGCGCGTGTCGCCGGAGGGCGAGGTCCCGTTGCGCCGGGCGCTGGTCTATCCGGTCTCGGACTTGGCGTTGCACACCTGGGACGTCGAGCGCTCCCAGGGTCGGCAGATCGAGCTGCCCGAAAATCTGTTCGCGCTATGTCGGGGGCTGCTCGGATCCGTGCCGGAAAGCATGTTGCGGAGGCCGGGCGGCTTCGGCCCCGCCCAGCCCGTGCCGTCCGGCGCAACACCGACCACCGGACTCATGGCGTTTCTCGGCCGCTCGGTGGACGGCCGCGGACAACTGCCCGCCTCGTAGGGGCAAGTCGTTGAAACCGGTCGCCGGCCTGTCGAACGCGGAAGGTCACGAACGACCGGACTTCTGAGTGTGCGCCTGGGCACTCGATTGTGTGCTCAGGGATTTCATCGTGGGCCCAGGTCTGAAATTCCGCGAAATGCGCCACCCTGGATGCACGAAGGAAGCCGTCAGTTCACACTCGAATGCCGCGCGCCGCCGCGCGGAGACAAAGGGAGCGGTCAGCTGTTGCGGCGGATCTTCATTGCGGTGGTGATCATCGGGATCTGCAGGGGTAGCCGGGCCAGCGCGGCGATGCGCATGGGCCAAGGCTTGCCCCACCACAGCCGCACCATATTGCAGTTCGCGGGGAAGACCCCCACGAACAGCACCGCGGCCGCCAGCGCCGCCTGCCGTCGGGTGCGTCGCGGCACCAGCAGCGCCCCGACGGCGATCTCGGCGACGCCGGACGCGTAGGTGTAGAACCGGGCGCTTCCGGGCAGCTCGGCCGGAACGATGGTGTCGAACGGTCGGGGCGCCAGGAAGTGGATGGTTCCGATGCCCATCAGCATCGCCGCCACGCGGTATGCGGCGGTCCGGGTCGCGTCACGTGGGGCGAGGGGCGCGGTGGTCATTGTGCCATTCTGTCCTGCCCGCCGAACGAGCCGAAAGCCGGACCCGCGATTACCGCTCGCCGACGGCGTGTGCGTCAACGGGGTTGCGGCGCTTGACGATCAGCGGGTCGGCCTTCGTGAACGGGTATTGGGGCAGGTCGTCGACGTGGGTGTCGAAGGTCGCGGCGAGCACCTGGCGCGAGTACGCGCTCACCGAGGTGCGGTACCCGATGTCGCCCGGGGTCGGCTGGTCGAAGAAGATGCAGAAGTGCATCTCGGGGGCGTCGAAGACCTCGATGTGGTGCGGGTAGGCGCGGGGGATGAAGTAGACGTCGCCTTGCTGCAGGTACCACGTGTCCAGGGTGCCGTCGGGATCCATGACGGTCATCCGGGCGCCGCCGCGGTTGACGTAGCCCATCTCGGCGGTGATCGGGTGCCAGTGCGGCTCCCGCATGCCGTCCTCGCGGATCCGTAGCGAGTACATCGACAGGTCTTTGAGTGCAGGCCAGTATTGCACGCGTGCGGTCCTGGCCGAGCCGACGGCGAGGCTGACCGGCGGGGTCATCGCGTCGACCGAGAACTTGTGCGGGTCGTCGAAGTACGCCGTCGACGGCACGTTCGGGTCGCCGTCGCGGGCGGCCAGCGCGCGATCGGCGGTGCTGCGGCGGATGGCCGCGAAATCGGACGCGGGCAGGTCGTACGTGTTGCCGAGCACCGCGTCGGTCATCGCCCCGAAGGCAGCGCCGAGTCCGAAGTCCTCGGGCCGCTCGCTGCGGAAGGTGATGACGAACTCCGCTGTGTCGTCGCCGATGTTCTCGATGTGGTGCAGCGATCCGGAGTCGATGTGGAACATGTCGCCCCGGCGCACGACGAAGGATGAGAATCGGCTGCCGGTGTCCAGGACGGAAACCAACGCCGTGCCGGACACGCAGTAGGTCAACTCGTTGGCGTTGGCGTGCCAGTGCGGCGTGCGCATGGCGCCCGGGTTGACCAGCAACCGCTTGATCGACAACCCCTTCAGGATCGGGAAATTGTCGGCTGTCAGGCGCCGGATCGAGCCGAGGTCGGACTCTTCGACAATCTCGCCGTTGGTCAACGATGAGACGTGTGTGCCTGCCTGCGTGAGCATTTCACCCTCCTCATGGAGCGGACTGAATGTCTGCCCATAACAGTGGCGTTGCTGATGCACCGCGTCCAACACCCGTCTTCGATGTGCCGATCATCGGCGTCTATCAAGCTGCGGGCCGCGCGGGGCGGCCCGTTACTATTGCCCATACGGTATTTGATACGATTCGCGCGTCCGATCGCCCAATCCAGCCTTAGGTGGGGAACATGGCTACACCCGTCATTGTCGGAGCCGTCCGGACGGCGATCGGCCGCTCCTTCAAGGGAACGCTGGTCAATACGCCCCCCGAGACGCTGATCACCGCCGTGCTCCCCGAGGTGGTGCGTAGGTCCGGCGTCGACCCGTCCGCTATCGATGACATCATCTTCGCCGAATCACACTATGGCGGAGGCGATTTGGCCCGTTATGCGGCGACCGCGACTGGCATGGAGGACATCCCGGGTCAGTCCGTGAACCGCCACTGCGCGGGGAGCCTGACCGCGATCGGCAACGCCGCGGCGCAGATCGGCTCGGGGATGGAGCGCGTGCTGATCGCCGGCGGCGTGCAGTCGCTGTCGATGACGCCGCTGACCAGCTGGCGCATTCCGGGGCCCGAGCTGAAGTTCCAGGAGCAGTGGATGCCCCCGACGCACGTCGAGACCCCCGACGCCCCGGCGCGCGACATGTCGATCACCGTGGGCTGGAACACCGCGCAGGCCGTCGGCATCACCCGCGGGGAGATGGATGCCTGGGCGGCGCGGTCCCATCAGCGGGCGATCGCCGCGATGGACGCGGGCAAGTTCGTTGACGAGATCCTCCCGCTGAAGATCACCCAGCTCGACGGCTCGGTGACCGAGTTCTCGGTCGACGAGCACCCGCGCCGCGACACCACGGTGGAGAAACTCGCCGGGCTCAAGGTGCTGCACCCCGAGATCGAGGGGTTCTCGATCACGGCGGGCAACAGCAGCGGCACCAACGATGCCGCCGCGGCCGTCGCGCTCGTCGACCGCGAGTACGCCGCCGCCGAGAACCTCAACGTGATGGGCACGGTTAGGGCCTGGGCGGCCGCGGGCGTCCCACCCCGCGACTGCGGCCTCGGCGCGGTCAAGGTCATCGGCAAGGTGCTGCAGCGGGCCGGTCTGTCGGTCGACGACGTCGCGTTGTGGGAGATCAACGAGGCGTTCGCGTCCGTACCGATCGCGGCGTGCCGGGAGTACGGGATAGACGAGGAGAAGGTGAACTTCTCGGGCAGCGGCTGCAGCCTGGGTCACCCGATCGCCGCCTCGGGCGCCCGGATGGTCACCACGCTCGCCTACGAGCTGGCCCGGCGCGGCGGCGGCATCGGCGTCGCGGCGATGTGCGCGGGCGGCGGCCAGGGCGGCGCCGTCGTCATCGAGGTCTAGCGATCAGTTGCAGAACGTGTAGCCGATGAACTGGGTGTCGCGGTTGCTGCCGCCCTGGTAGTTGGCATAGTGCACGGCCGGCATCCCGTTGTACTGGGCGTTCATCTTCTGCGCGGTGGGCGGCGGGGCGCCCTTGGGGAAGGCCAGGATCACGTCGGCGAAGATCTTCAGGCCGGCCTGGCAGATGGCGTCGGCCCGGGGCGGCTGGGGATTCCACGCGTGCACGACGACGGGGTTGGTCAGTTGATAGCCGGCCGCGCAGTTCGGGTCGCAGATCTTGAAAACGGCGGTTCCGGTGCCGTCGGCGCCCTGCGGTCCCCAAGAACTCCATGACATGTCTTGCACCGCAACGGCTACGCTCGCACAGCCCAGGATGCTGAGCCGCCTCGGACGCTCGACCGGTGGGGCCGAGAGGTTGTAGCAGCCCGGAAGGGCGAAGCTCTCCGGCGGCGGGGGCGCCTCGGAGGTCGTCGCCGACCTGCTACCGCCATGCGTCAACCGAAAGCCGGCAAAGGCGAGTGCGCCGATCACCACGACGGCCGCGACGGCACCGATCACGAGGACCCGACCGCGTGGAAGGCGACGGAACCGGTCAACCGAAAAATTGTTACCCCCGCTCACATCAACAGATTTACAGGTTCCGGCCGGGATTTCACGCCCAGGGGTGGCTGTAGCGGCGCCGGTATGGCAGAGTAACTTGGCCAACACTACCAACATTTTTGGGTTCGAGACGATAGGTGAGTCGCTGATGGACGACGACGAACTGGCCGCGCGGTTGGCCACCGAGGCGGGCCGCCTCCTGCTCGGGGTGCGCGAGGAATTTGCCGAAGCCGACGCGAGCGAGCGAAAAGCGGCCGGCGACAAGCGATCCCACAATTTCCTGATGAGCGCCCTCACGGCCGAGCGGCCCGACGACGCGGTGCTGTCCGAGGAGGGCGCCGACGATCCGGTGCGACTTCGCTCGGAGCGGGTGTGGATCGTCGATCCGCTGGACGGGACGCGCGAGTTCTCCGAGCTCGGGCGCGAGGATTGGGCTGTGCATGTCGCGCTATGGCGGGCCGGCGAGCTCGTCGCCGGCGCGGTGGCCCTGCCCGCGCAAGGTTTGACGCTGGCGACACCACAGGTGGCGGCCCCGCCCGCCGCGCACGGCAAGCCGCGCATCGTGGTATCGCGGACCCGCCCGCCCGCCATTGCACTCTCCGTTCGCGACGCGCTGGATGGCACCCTGGTGGAGATGGGCTCCGCCGGGGCGAAGGTGGCGTCGATCGTCCAGGGCCTGTCCGACGTCTACGTGCACGCCGGCGGCCAGTATGAGTGGGACTCGGCCGCGCCCGTGGCCGTCGCGCGGGCCGCCGGCTTGCACACCTCCCGCATCGACGGTTCGCCGTTGGCCTACAACCAGCCGGACCCCAAGTTGCCGGACCTGGTCGTCTGCCGCCCGGAGTTGGCCGAGGCGGTGCTCGCCGTCACCGGCTAGGCCTTCCCCAGCACCCAACGTCGAGTTGTTGGGCCCGGGGGCGCCAAAACTCGACAACAAGTCGACGCTCGGCGCGGGTGTTGGGCTCGGCGAGGGTGTTGGGCTCGGCGAGGGTGTTGGGCTCGGCGCGGGTGTTGGGCGCGGCGCGGGTGTTGGGCTCGGACTCCCCCGCGGCGCCTCCTTCAGCCGCGACGGTTGCGGCGGCCGGCGCCCATCGCCTCGTCGGTCCATTCCCGTTCGATCCGACCGATCTCCAGCGAGAGCTGCATAGTCGTCGTGTTGTCGCAGTGGATCTCGCACGCACTGCGGTACTTCGCGGCTTCGCCGGTGGTGGGCAGGTGCGGCCGCAGGCCCTCGAACCACTCGTCGCCGACAACGTTCGGCGCGTCGACGTCACGGGGTCCGGCCGCCCATCGCCGGTAGTCGTCCCGCGCTCCCGCCAACCCGGCCCGCCACCGCTGAATGGCCTCGTGGCGCTGGGCCTGCAGGTTGATGCTCATCTGGCTTTTGTGGTTGGCGCCGTCCATCATTCGCGGCAGCACCGTGTCGACGACCGACCTCGCCACGCCCGCCACGCCCACCGCGGAAGCGCCGAACACCATGCCGAGGAAGCCCATCATCGCCCCGTTCATGCACTGATCGTTGCACCGAACCGAGGATGTGGGCCAGGAATCGCGACAGTCAGCGCAGCGCGGTGAGGTCGAGGGCGATGTCGACGAGCATGTCCTCCTGACCGCCGACCATCCCGCGTCGGCCGGCCTCTTCCAGCAGCGTGCGCGCGTCGATGTCGAAGCGCGCGGCGGCGGTTTCGGCGTGCCGCAGGAAGCTCGAGTACACGCCCGCGTACCCCAGGGTGAGGGTCTCCCGATCGACCCGGACCGGCCGGTCCTGCAGGGGCCGGACGAGATCGTCGGCGGCGTCCTGCAGCCGGTGCAGGTCGCAGCCATGGTCCCAGCCGAGGCGCGAGGCGGCGGCGATGAACACCTCCAGCGGCGCGTTGCCCGCGCCAGCGCCCATGCCGGCGAGGGAGGCGTCGACCCGGTGCGCGCCGTGCTCCACGGCAGTGATCGAGTTCGCGACGCCCAGTGACAGATTGTGATGGGCGTGGATGCCGACTTCCGTTGTTGGAAAGAGCGTTTGGCTCAGGGCATCGACGCGTTCCCCGACGTCGCGCATCGTCATCGCTCCACCGGAATCGACGACATAGACGCACGCCGCCCCGTACCCCTCCATCAATTTGGCTTGGGCGGCCAGCCTGGCCGGGGTGGCGAGGTGGCTCATCATGAGGAAGCCGACGGCCTCCATTCCGAGCTCGCGGGCCGCGGCGAGGTAGGGGGCCGCGATGTCGGCCTCGGTGGAGTGGGTCGCGACGCGCACGACGGCCGCGCCCGCCCGGTGCGCGTCGCGGAGATTGCGCACGGTGCCCAGCCCGGGCAGCAGGAGCGTCGCGACCCGGGAGCCGTGCACCGCACCGGCGACCGTCTCGATCCACTCCAGGTCGGTGTGGGCGCCGAATCCGTACACGCAGCTCGAACCCCCCAGCCCGTCGCCGTGGGCGACCTCGATCGAGTCGACGCCGGCGGCGTCGAGGGCGCGGGCGATCGTGGTCGCTTGCTCGAGGGTGTATTGGTGGCGGACCGCATGCATGCCGTCGCGCAGCGTGACATCGCTGATATAGACGCGCCGGGTCATGTTGCAGCCCCGGCGCGTCTGGCGGCATGAGTGGCGATTCGCTCGGCGGTGGCCTTGGCGGCCGAAGTCATGATGTCCAGGTTTCCGGCGTAGGGGGGAAGGTAGTGCCCCGCACCGGTGATCTCCAGCATCACCGTGACGCGGGTGCCGATGAACTTCCCGGTCTCGGGCAGGTAGAGCGGCTGGTCGGAGCCGAAGGCCTCGAACTGGACGTCCTGCTTGAGGCGGTAGCCGGGCACGTACGCGGCCACCCGGCCGGCCATCTCGTGAATGGCCTCCTCGATCGCGTGCCGGTCCGGGTCACCGTCGACGAGGCAGTACACCGTGTTGCGCATGACGACCGGGGGGTCGGCGGGATTGAGGATCATCACGGCCTTGCCCCGCAGCGCGCCGCCGACGACCCGCAGCGCCGCGGCCGTGGTTTCGACGAACTCGTCGATGTTCGCGCGGGTTCCGGGTCCCGCGGTCCTGGCGGAAATCGACGAAACGATTTCGGCGTAGGAGACGATTCCGGCCTTGCCGACGGCCGCGACGATCGGCACCGTTGCCTGCCCGCCGCAGGTGACCATGTTGAGGTTGGGCGCATCGAGGTGGCCGTCCAGGTTGACCACGGGCACGCAGAACGGGCCGATCGAGGCGGGCGTGAGGTCGAGCATGCGAATCCCGCTGTTGCGCAGGGCCGTCCAGTTCGCCCGGTGCCCGGCGGCGGACGTGGCGTCGAAGGCGAGCCTGATCTCGGGGAAGTCCGGCATCACTAGCAAGCCCGCCACCCCGTCGGCCGTGGTCGGCACGCCCATCCGCCGCGCCCGGGCCAGCCCGTCCGAGTCTGCGTCGATGCCCACCATGGCGGCTACGGTCAGCGGGCCGTCGTCGGCGGCGATCTTCATCATCAGGTCGGTGCCTATGGTGCCGGTTCCGATGATGGCGACCGGCCAGCGCTCGGCGGAGGTCATCGCATCTCCCCATCGGCCGTCATCCGGACGGCGCTGTCGTACAGCGCCGCGGCATGCATCTCGAACAGCGCGGGGAGGTCGATCGAGTCGCCACCGATCTCCTTGGCGATGAACAGCCCGTCGGCGCCGGCGATCGCGTAGGTGGCCAGCCGACGCACCTGCGCGTCGGTCAGTCCAGGGGTGAGAGCACCGATGGCGGGCACCAGGGTCTCGAAGGCGCGGTCGCGGACGGCGAGGAACATCGCGCGGGCCCGCGGCTCGACGGGGCGTCGTTCCAGGGCGAGCATCAACCCCAGCCGCAGGAAGTCGGGGCAGTCCAGCAACGCCTTTGCGATCTGCATGGCAACGACCGAAAGGCGTTCGCGCCCAGTGCCGTCCGCGGGTAGCTGCCACGCCGCCAGCCAGTGGGCGAAGCTGCGCTCGATCACCGCGGCGATCAGATCGTCCTTGTCCTTGAAATGCCAGTAGATGGAGCTGGCGGGCAGCCCGCACTTGGCACTGACCAGCCCGATGCTCGTCCCCTCGTACCCGCGTTCGCTGGCGATCTCGGTGGCGGCGTCGAGGATGCGGATCCGGGATGCCTCACCGTCGACCCGGCGTCGGCGCTTCGGTGTGTCGGCCAACGGAACTCCTGGATCTTGACTCTGTAGTGATCGCTACACTAGCGTAATGATCGCTACAGAACAAGTCCGACACGAAGGCGGGACGGCAGTGAACGGCGATTCGGTTTACGACGTGGCGGTGATCGGTTATGGCCCCACTGGTGCCACCGCGGCCAATCTTCTTGGCGCTCTGGGCCTGAAGGTCGTCGTCGTCGAGCGCGACCTCGACGTGTACGGGCGGGCGCGGGCCATCTCCACCGACGAGGAGGTCATGCGCATCTGGCAGTCCGTCGGACTGGCGGACCGGCTGCAGCAGGACATGCTGCCGGACCGGCCGTTGGCCTGGGTCGATGCCGACGGCGTTCCGTTCATCCAGACCACCATGGCGCCCCGTGGCTGCGGTCATCCGCCACAGCAGTTCCTGTATCAACCCGCGGTCGATCACGTGCTGCGCGAGGGCGTCGCCCGGTTCCCCAACGTCGAGGTGCTGCTCGAACACGAATGCCTGCGGGTGGCCAATGCCGACGGCCGGGCCGACCTGATGTTGGCGGACCTGCGCACCGACACCCTCAAGCGACTGCGCGCCTCGTACGTGATCGCCGCCGACGGCGGATCCTCGCCGACGCGCGGCCAACTCGGGATCGGATACGACGGACGCACCTACGCCGAACGCTGGGTTGTCATCGACACCAAGGTGATTCGCGAATGGGATGGCCACGACCGGTTGCGTTTCCACTGCAACCCGGACCGCCCGACCGTCGACTGCCCCACGCCGCTGGGCCATCATCGCTGGGAGTTCCCGGCACGGGCCGGCGAGGACGAGGCCAGGCTGGTCACCGACGCGGCCATCTGGGAGGTGCTGCACGACCAGGGCGTAACCGAGGACCACGTGAAGATCCTGCGCGCCGTCATCTACAGCCACCACGTGCGCGTCGCCGACCGGTGGCGCGTCGGCCGCGTCTTCCTGGCCGGGGATGCCGCCCACGCCATGCCACCGTGGATCGGCCAGGGCATGTCGGCCGGGGTGCGCGACGTGGCGAACCTGTGCTGGAAGATCGCCGCCGTGGCGCGGGGGCGGGCGCCCGCCTCGCTGCTCGACTCCTACCAGGCCGAGCGGAAACCCCACGTCACCGTGGTCACCCGACGGGCGGTGCGCAACGGCCGGATTATCACCGAACGCCGGAAATCGTTGGCATGGTTGCGAAACCACCTACTGCGTGCGGTTACCCGCCTGCCCGGAGTCCTCGAGGCCGGGCGCAACCTGATCTGGCTTCCCGACGCGCGCTACCCGGAAGGGTTCTTCGCGTCCCGTGACCACGCCGCGGTCGGCTGGCAGCTACCGCAGCCGTGGGTCACCGACGCCGCGGGACAAACCCTGCGCCTGGACGACGCGCTCGGTGGGGGATGGGCGGTCCTGCACCTCGGGGTCGCACCGGCCGGCGCCGACCGATGGGCCCGGCTGGGGGCTCGAACGCTCGCCCTGACGAGCGCCGGCGCGTCGGCGGGGTCGGTCCGCGACGACGACGGCGCGCTCACCCGTTGGCTGAACGGAAAGAAGGCGGCCGCGGTCGTGCTGCGTCCGGACCGCTTTGTCTTCGCGGCCGCCGCGGCCGGCGATCCGTTGCCGGCGCCTCCGGCCGGCCTCGTCGATCTGATGCCGCCCGTTCCCACCGCCCCGATTGGAGTGAACGCATGACCACCACCCGATGCCACGAGCGCACCGTCACCGTGGCCGGCAAGCCAATCTTCTTCTCCGAAAAGGGAAGTGGACCGCCTGTCGTAATGCTGCACGGCGGCGGCCCCGGCGCGTCCGGGGTGTCTAACTACTCGCGCAACATCGACGCCCTCGCCGAGCGTTTCCGGCTGATCGTGCCCGACATGCCCGGCTACGGCAGGTCGGCCAAGGGCGTGGACCACGACGATCCCTTCGGTTACCTCGCGGACGTGATCCGCGGCCTCATCGACGCGCTCGGCATCGACAACGCCCACCTCGTCGGCAACTCGTACGGCGGAGCGGCCGCACTGCGCCTCGCCCTGGACACCCCGCACCGCGTCGGCAAGCTGGTCCTGATGGGTCCCGGCGGGATCGGCACCACCCGGGGACTTCCCACGGCGGGCCTGAGGAGCCTCCTGTCCTACTACGGCGGCGATGGCCCCAGCCGCGAGAAGCTCGCCGCCTTCATCCGCACCTACCTGGTGTACGACGGAGCCGCCGTGCCCGACGAGCTGATCGACACGCGCTATCGCGCATCGATCGACCCCGAGGTGGTCGCGGACCCGCCGCTGCGCCGACCGTCGGGGCCGCGGGCCCTGTGGCGAATGGACCTCACCCGCGACCGCCGGCTCAGGGTCCTCCCGACTCCGACCCTGATCCTGTGGGGCCGCGACGACAAGGTCAACCGGCCGGCCGGTGGGCCGATGCTGCTCAATCTGTTGCCCAACGCCGAGTTGGTCATGACATCGCACACCGGGCACTGGATGCAATGGGAACGCGCCGAGCTTTTCAACCAGTTGGTCACCGACTTCCTCAGCCCCGACTCGGCCCTCGCCGCGGGGCGGCCATGATGCCCTCGGTTTTCGGCAGGGTCCACCTGGGCTATGTCGTCGTCGAAACCGAAAAGTTCGGCGACTGGCGGCGATTCGGGCGCGATGCGATCGGCATGCACCTCGACGACTGGTCCGCGGACGCCATCCGCTTCCGCCTCGATGACCAGGAATGCCGGTTCCTCCTGCAGCGCGGCCCCGCCGAAGACGTCACCACGCTCGGCTGGTCCCTGGACGACGACGAGACGTTCGACACCGTCCTGGCGCGCATCAAGGGCCACGGCGTGCCGGTGAGTGAAGGCACCGACGAGCAGACCGCCCTGCGCGGCGTGGCACGGCTGGCCCGCTTCCCGGGGCCCAACAACCTGGCCCAGGAGGTTTTCACGCGCCCGCGTACCGCCACGGTGCCCTTGCATACCGCGGCCGCCGGCGGCTTCGTGACCGGCACCGCGGGTCTGGGCCACGTCGCCGTCACGACCACCCAGCCGCACCGGACGCGTGGCTACTACGACACCGTCTTCGACGCGCGTCTGTCCGACTTCATCGAAGAGACGATCAACGGGGTCAAGTTCAAGATTCGATTCCTGCGGGTGAACGAGCGCCACCACACGGTGGCGATCGCCGCGGTCCAGCGCCTGCGACTGAACCCGATTCGCACCCGGGTGCAGCACGTCAACGTCCAGGTCGCCGAACTCGACGACATGGCGGCCGCGTACCGGCGCGTGAAGGAACTCGGCTTCCGGATGGCGCTGGGCGTGGGGCAGCACACCAACGACAAGGAGCTGTCGTTCTACGCCGTCACGCCCTCGGGATTCGAGTGGGAATTGGGCTGGAATCCGATCGTCGTCGACGAGACCACCTGGGAACCGGCGACCTACCGGGGCATCAGCATATGGGGCCACCGGCCGGAGGGGCAGACCATCATCGACAAGATCACCCAGTTCAAGACCGGCGCGGCGTCCCTGATACACCATGAGGACGTGGTTCCCGCGCTGGCCGGCGCGGGCATTCCCGACTGACCGGAGGAGCGACGTCCTTGCGGATCGACACCCACCATCACGCGGTTCCACCCTTCTACCGAGATGCGCTGCGCAAGGCCAAGGTTGACGATGCCAGTGGCCGCGCCCTGCCCGACTGGAGCCCCGAGGCGTCGCTGCAGGCGATGGACGAGCTGAACGTCGCCGCCGCGATCCTGTCGGTGTCCACCCCGGGCACGGCCTTCCTGGCCGACGCCCGCGACGCCACCGCCGCAGCCCGCGACCTCAACGACTACCTCGCCGAAGTGGTTGCGGCTCAACCCAATCGGCTCGGGTTCTTCGCGACCGTCCCGATGCCGCATCTCGCCGCATCGGTCGACGAGGTGGCCCGCTCGCTCGACGAACTGCGCGCCGACGGGGTGGTGCTGCTCGCCAACGGCGCGGGCACCTATCTCGGCCAGGCCGACCAGGACGACCTGTTCGCCGCGCTGGACGCCCGGTCGGCGGTGGCGTTCATCCACCCGGCCGAGCTGCCCGGCCCCCCGGTGGACGGGGTCGCGCCGTTCGCCGTCGACTTCCTGCTCGACACCACCCGCGCGGCGTATCTGCTTGTGCGCAACGGGATCTGCCGGAGATATCCCAACATCCGATTCATCCTCAGCCACGCGGGCGGCTTCGTTCCGTACGCCTCGCAGCGGATGGCGATCAGCATCATGAGCGACACCGGGCGCAGCATGCTGGACAGCCTCGATGACTTCGCCGGTTTCTACTTCGACACCGCGTTGTCCTCGAGCGCCGCGGCGTTGCCGAGCCTGCTCGCCTTCGCCAGGCCCGGACACGTCACCTTCGGCTCCGACTGGCCCTTCGCGCCGATCGCCGCCGGGAAGCTGTTCGCCGCCGGCCTCGAGACCTACCCCGGGCTCGACGCGGACGCCCGGGCGGCGATCGATTCGGCCAACGCGCTGACGCTGTTCCCGCGCTTGGGGGCAAGCCGCCCCCCGAGCGCCGGATCGATCCTCGACCGGGCGCGTCACACGGCCAGCAGGGCGGTCATGCGCGGCGTGGCCCGGCTGCTGAGCACGCGGTGATCGCTGTCAGCGGATCGCCTGTTGCCAGGAAACGATGCGGTCGGCGAGTTCGGGACCGCTGTCCTCCTGGATGAAGTGGCCGGCGTTGATCCGGGCGTGCGGTTGGCCGGCCGCGCCGGGGACGTGCTTGATCAGGGGGCGGTCCGCGCGCCCGAGGATCGGATCGCGAGAACCGAAGATGGCCAAAAAGGGCTTTTCCCATCGGCCCAGCGCGTCCCACGCCGCCCGGTTGGCGCGGATCGCCGGATCGTGCGGTGAGGTGGGCACCAGTTGCGGGAACGCCCGCGCCCCGGCCTGGTACGTCTTGTCCGGGAACGGCGCGTCATAGCCGGCCCGCACTTTGGGCGGGACCCTGCGGACGGTGGCCGTGGCGACGATGCGGCCGGCGGGCAGCACGGGGGAGTAGCGGGCGAAGGCCCGCCAGAGGTAGAAGGCCGGCGGGGTGGGCCGCTGCGCGGTGGGCAGGAAGCCGTTGGCCACCACCAGGCGCGCGATGCGATCGCCCTGTTCGGCGGCGATCCGCAGCCCGATCAGCGCGCCCCAGTCCTGCACGAACAGGGTGAGGCCGGTCAGGTTGAGGCGCTCGAACCACGACGTGACCCATTGGACGTGCCGCAGGTACGTGTAGTCCTCGGGACGGGTGGGTTTGTCCGAGCGGCCGAAACCGATGAGGTCGGGCGCGAGGACACGATTGCCGGCGTCGGCCAGCGGCGGGATCATCGTGCGGTAGAGGTAGCTCCAGGTGGGCTCGCCGTGCAGCAGCACGATGGGTGGCCCGTCTTCCGGGCCCTCGTCGAGGTAGTGCATGCGCACCGGCTGGCCGTCGCAGGCCGCCACGGTCAGGTAGTTCGCTACGAACGGGTATCCCTCGAGGTTTTCGAATCGGGAGTCTGGAGTCCGCAGCACATCCATATTCAGCTCCTCAGGTGAGCGGGCACCGTGTAAGCCTCTCTCCCCGTCGCGATTTCGTCTAGGGGCAGATTCGAGCGCATAAGGCGGGCTCGGCGGGGGCCACGGTTCAGGGGCCTGAAAACATGCGATTTCGAGGGGTTTTGGCCTACTGCCGGTCGGCGAGGGCCCGGCCCATGCGAGAGACGGCCTCGGTCAGAATGGCTTTCGAGGTCGCGAAGTTCAGCCGCACGTGACCGGCCCCGCCCATACCGAACACATGGCCGGAACTGAGCGCGACACGCGCATTGTCGAGAAACCAGCGGGCGGGTCCGGACAGGTCGGCGACCACGGCGAGCCCGTCGGTGCAGGCCTCTTCCGCGACGCCGAGCCGCCGGCAGTCCAGCCATGCGAGATAGGTGCCCTGCGGCCGTAGCAATTTCACTTCGGGCAGGTGCTCGTCGACCAGTTCGGCCAGCAGCGTTCGGTTCTCGTCGAGGCCGCTCAGCAGCCCGTCGAGCCAATCCCCGCCGCTCCTGAAGGCTTCGGCGTGCGCGATGACACCCAGGTGACTCGGGCCGTGGCTGACCTCCTCCGGCATCCGGGCCAGGTCAGCCGCCGCCTCGGGACCGGCGATGGCCAGGGCCGCCTTGACGCCGGAGAGATTCCACGCCTTGGACGCCGACGTCAGGGCGAACGCGTCTTCGCCGCCGGGCACGGTCAGATACGGGACGAACCGCGACCCCGACAGGATGACCGGCGCGTGGATTTCGTCCGAGACCACGCGGACGGCGAACCGCCGCGCCAGCTCGGCGACCCCACGCAGCTCCTCGAGGGTGTGCACCGAGCCCGTCGGATTGTGAGGATTGCACAGCAGGTAGGCGACCTTACCGGCCGAGGCGCGGGCTCGGGTGAACGCGTCCTCCAAGGCGCCCAGGTCGATGCGACCCGCCGGCCCGAGCGGTGCCTCGATCACCCGGCGGCCATCGTGCGACACGAACGCGTAGAAGGGGGCGTAGACCGGAGGGTTGACGACGACGGCGTCGCCGCGGTCGGTGACCAGGCGCAGCGTTTCGACGACGCCGAGCATCACGTCCGGGACGACCGCGGTGCGGCCGATGTCCAGGTCGTGCCACTGCCAGCGGCGTGCGGCGAATTCGCTGACGCCCTCGGCGAGCGTGGTGCCGCAGGGATAACCCGTGTCGCCGCGGTCGATCGCCCCGCGCAGCACCCCGGCCACCGTCGGCGGCAAAGGCACGTCCATCTCGGCCACCCACAACGGCAAGACGTCGGCCGGATGCGCGCGCCACTTCATGCTGGTGCGGAGGCGCAGTTGGCTCAGCGTCAGTTCTTCGAGGGGGTTCGGCGTCACCCCGGCAGACTAAGCCGCGCGGGCTGAGCCATGCCGGGCGCGTCTGCGTTCAACGTGGAGTTGTTGCGCCCAAATTGGCGTTTTCCCGCAACAACTCGACGTTGGGCAACGTGGTGGGCGGCAGGCCCGCCGGCAGCTAGGGCGCGCTGATGTCGACCAACACCGCGCCGTCGGGTTGGTTGCCCAGCGTCTGCAGCGCGAGGTCGTTGCCCCGGGCCGTGAGGCGCACGATCTCGGCCAATTGCCCGGGCGCGTCGCACTGCAGGTAGTGGTCGGCACCGGGCACCACCCAATAGCGGTTGCGTCCCGGCTTGTTCTTCAGGTACGTCTGCCACACGTGATTGGGTACGCGCAGCGGCGCGACGTTGTCGTGCAGCCCCCACACCACGGTGGTGTTGACAGGGCTCTCGGAAAGCGCTTCCAGCCAACTGGTTTCGTCGGCGGCGCGCTCGTTGAGGTATTGGATGGTGTCGGGCAGCACGCGGACGCCGTCGTTGTGCGCGAAACACCGTGCCAGCGCCGCAATCTCCGGGTCGTCCAGCGTGCGGCGCGGCATGAAGGTGCTGGCGCCCATGCCGGCCGCCAGCATCTCCGGTGTGGTCGCCGCCGCGGTCGGCCGCGCGGTCGCGGGGTCGAGTAGCGCGGTCTGGAACGCCGTGAGGTTCGAGAGCGGAAGGTAGACGTTGCCGTTGGTCAGGATCAGGTCGAGGGGGGCGGCGGGCGGGTCCAGCGCCGCCAGCAAGCCGAGGGCGATCATCCCGATGCTGCTGCCGCGGTCGTGTGTGAGCATCCGGAAATCGCTGAGCCTCCACACCTGGGCGATGGCGTAGACGAGCAGGCGGGCGTCGTCGTACAGGGAGTACACGTACGGCTCGGGTGGCTTGTCGGACAGGCCGTAGCCGGGGAAGTCGAGCACGTAGACGTCGAACTCGGAATGCAGTTCTTTCGCCAGCGCGAAATAGTCGATGCTCGACGTCGGGAAGCCGTGCACCAGCACGAGCGCGGGCGCCCCGGGGGTGCCGCAGCGGCGGCTGAACACCGCCACCTCCCGACCGTCGTTGGCGGCGGTCGTCGACCGCCACCGAAGTTCGGTGCCGCCGTTTTGCCATTCCGCGAAGATGTCCAAGCCGTCAGCATCGCAGAGAGGGCCGCTATCGGACAACGGGCCCGTCCTCGAGCGTCTTTTCGAGGCGGACAGCCTCCGCGGGGTCGGATGACGGGTGCCACGGACGCCGACTTAACACGCTGCGGGACAGCGACTTTCACGGGCAGTTGACGTGAACGCCGAACGTCACCTGGTGCACGTCGCCCTGATTGGGTGAGACGCCCTGGCCCGTCCCGGTCACCGTGTAGCTCTTGCCGTCCTTGGTTGCCTGCACCTGGGTCGCCGATTGGGGCGCCTGATAGGGCAGCCGGTACTCGCCGGAACTGACCTTGAGCGAAATTGCGAAGCCGTCGACGCTCGGTGGCTTCTCGTCCGATATCGCCATCGACACCGACGCCGAGTCGTCGTGGACGTCGATGCGGGTAGTGAGGTCCCCGGACTCGGCCGGTGTCGCGCTCGGCTGCGCCGCCGCACTGCTGCACTTCACCGGGGCGATCAGCGTGTGCTTGTTCCCGTCGAGCATGACGGTTGCGGTCACCGAGGCCGCCGTCGAGCTGGGGGCGGACGTCGGTGCGCCGCCGTTGCCCGAGCATCCCCCGACGATCGTCAACCCGACGCCGGCCGCCGCGAGGACGATCCGCCTACCTGGCCGGCGATGGTTCGAATTCGTCATCTCACCTCCTCTGGTCGAACGCCGCGTGGACTATAGGTCGTGTTCGTGTCGGGAAGTTGCCATTTCTGCGGCGAGGAATCAAATTGCCGCGTCCGGGACTCACGGCCACGCCTCCCAGGTGACCATGCTGCGCAGCGGCCCGGCGAAGACGGGCCGCACGGCGCCCGATCGCCACCGCTGCTCGACGCGAGCGGCCAGCGCGTCGGTCGTGGTGAGCGGGTCGGCGTCGAGGTAGACAACGGTGATGTACTGGCGATCCGTGCGCCAGCCCCCGGGCAGGTGGGTCCATCCGGCGCTGGAACCGAAGGTCCATGCGCCCGCCGTGCCGGGCGTCGCCAGCAGCGCGGGGTAGTGCTCGGCGTGTAGCCATTGCAGCCACTCGTCGGGCCGGCCGCCGTTCGCCTCCTCGACGATCAGCAGGATCCCGCGGTGCGGCCGGAACGGCACCACCTCCGGGAAGACGAGCGCGCCGGGCGAGGCGTGCCACTGCAGCAGGCGCAGGCCCGCGACTTGCAGCGACGGCCGGGTGACGGGGAAGCGGCCGTTCTCCCGCAGCGCGCGCCCGAGGGCGACGAAGTCGTCGAACGTCCGCTCGACGGGATCCCCGACCAGGTAGTGCACCGCGTTGCCGACCTGTCCCAAGGGCCCGTCGGCGGCCAGCCGGCGGCCGGGACAATCGCCGTCGGCTATCCAGCGCAACCCGTGCACGATGCCCGGCAGCTGGTACTGCTCTGGCATGTGGTCGAGCAGGTGCCAACGCAGATAGCTGCCGTCGTCGAACGGCGCTGCGGCGGTCAGGCTGAAGATGCCCGCCTTGACCCGGATCGTGCTCATCCCTGCATGTACCCCCCGGCGTCGACGGGGATGGATTGTCCCGTGATGGTGCGGCTCTCGTCGCCGGCCAGGAACAGCGCCAGGTTGGCGACGTCCTCTGTCGACGAGATATCCTGCAGCGCAACGCCCTTGAGGAGTTTTGCGCGCAGGGCGCCAAAGTCGACCCCCTGTTCGTCGGCTCTGCGTTGCAACCACCGGCGCCACAGCTCGGTGTCGATGGCGCCGGGCACGATGCAGTTGCAACGGATTCCGTACGGGCCGACCTCCAGCGCGACCGCCTTGGTGAACGCCCGAAGCGAGGCCTTGGCGGTCACGTAGTGCGTCTTGCGGGCCATGCCGGCGTAGCTGGCGGTCGACGAGAAGTTCAGGATGACACCGCGGCGGCGCCGCAGCATCGACCGGTTGAGCACCTCGCGGGTGCACAGCATGGCGGCGGTGACGTCGATGGCCAGGGTCGCGTTCCAGTTGTCCAGGGTCTGCTCCCAGATCCAGCGATCCTCGCCGGGCGCCGCGGCGTTGTTACACAGGATGTCGACGTGACCGAACTCGTCGACCGCGCGGTCGACCATGGCGGCGACGGCGACCTCGTCGGTCACGTCGGCGCGCATCGCGATCGCGTCCGGTCCCGCCCTGACGGCGGCTTCGCGCACCAGCTCCTCGCGCCGCGCGGCCAGCAGCACCTTGGCACCCTCGCGCGCGAACACCGCACCGAGTACGGGCCCCAGGCCGGTACTCGCGCCGGTGATGATGGCGACCTTGCCGTCGAGCCGGCCCGTCATTGCGGCAATGCTACCGGGGCCGACCCGCCGATCCGGGCAGGATCGCCCGGGGGTAGATTCGAACAACGCTCGAATCTACGACCCCGGGGGTGGCCTTGCCCGCCGCGAACAAACGAATCGCCCTGCAGGCGGGAGCCCGACGCGCCTACGGCGAGCTGGACGGCGCCGAAGTGGTGACGGCCCTGCGCAACCTGGCGCGCCGCATCGGCGTACACGGCGTGACGATGCGGGCGCTGGCCGCCGAGCTTGGCGCCGCGGTGCCGTCGGTGTACTACCACGTGCCCGGGAAGCGTGCGGCTCTCGAACTGCTGGGCGCGTCGGTGCTGGACGACGTTCCCGAACCCCGTGGCGATGGTTGGGACGTGCGGCTGACGAACCTCTATTGCGACGCGAGGGAAGTCATCCTGGGAGTGCCGGGCGTGGCGGGCATCCTGCAGACCAGCGGCGGGACGGAGGCCGCGCGTCGACTCGACGGCCTCAGCCGCGCCCTGCTTGCCGAGGCGGGACTCGCCAAGTCCGATGTGGCCGCGGCGCATACGGTCTTGTACACATATCTGCTGGGCTCGGTCAGTCTCGAGGAATCGCGCCGGGCCGCCGGGGCCGTCCTCAAAAAGCGGCAGGAGGCCAACCGGTTTCGATCCGGACTCCACGTGATCGTCGCCGGGGTCAAGTCATTCGTGGAAGCGTGAGCGGAGAACCGATGAACATTCCCAAGCCGACGCTGGTGGGATCGCTGGTCGCGGAGAACCAGACCAGCGACGTCGACCGCGCCGCCGCGGCGGTGCTGGATCCGGACACCTTCGTCAGCGGTGCCCCGTTCGAGGCGCTGACCCGGCTGCGGGCGACCTCGCCGGTGCACCCCGTGCACCTTCCCGGACTACCCAGAGCGTGGCTGTTGACCAAGCACGCCGACGTCCGATCGGTCAGCCGCGACACCGAGACCTTCACCAGCAGTAGGGGTAACACCCTCGTAGAGGTCGAGGCGGCGCCGAATTCGGCGATGCTGCCCGGCATCGACCCGCCCCGCCACGTGCACTACCGCAAGCTGATCAACCAGGGCTTCACGGTCCGCAACGTGCAGCGCCTCGAATCGTCGATGCGGGCGGTCGCCCGCGGCATCGTCGACAGCATCATGGACAAGGGTGAATTCGACGCCGTCACCGAGATTTCCGCCGAGATGTCGCTACAGGTGATCGCCGACGTGCTCGGGGTGCCGGCCGCGGATCGCATGGACGTGTTCCGATGGAGCAACGCCATCGGAAGTCTCGGCATCGAGGATCCCGACTACGCGCCCACGCCGCAGGCCCTGGGTCAGGCCGCTGCCGAAATGTTTTCCTACTGTGCCGAATTGGTGGAACACCGGCGCAAGCACGGACTCACCGACGACATCTTGTCGGCGTTGCTGGCGGCCGAGGTCGACGGCGAGAAGCTCAACCCCGATCAGCTCAACGAGTTCTTCCTGCTGCTGGCAATCGCCGGGAACGAAACCACCCGCAACACGCTCAGTCACGGCATCCTGGCGCTCGCCGAGCACCCTGACCAGCGGGCCCTGCTGGCAAGCCAGCCCGACGCGATCAAGCCCGCCGTGGAGGAATTGCTGCGCTGGGCGACCCCGGTGATGCACTTTCGCCGCACGGTCACCCGCGACGTCGAGATCCGCGGTCAGCGGATTCCCGCCGGCGACTGGGTGCTGATGCACTACCTGTCGGCCAACCGGGACGAGGAGGTGTTCGACGCCGCCGACCGATTCGACGTCACGCGCCCGGACGCGGGCCACGCCGCATTCGGCGGCGGCGGAGTGCATTTCTGCCTCGGGGCGCAGCTGGCCCGTCTCGAACTGCGCGTGATGCTCGAAGAGCTGTATGCGAACGTACCGGGCCTGACGGTCACCGGACCGCCGGACCGGTTGCGCTCCTCGTTCTTCCACGGCATCAAACGTCTACCGTGCAGCACGGGTTAGTTCCTGGCCGGATCGCGCGCTTCCAGCCACGCGTGGATGCGTTCGGCGACGGCCGACCACCCGGGCTCGAGCATCATGTCGTGGCCCATGTCCGGGACGATTTCCGCCTCGGTCCGGTAGGCGGCCGCGGTCTTGTGGATCTCGCGCGCCGAGAAACAGGTGTCGTGCTCGGCGCCCAGGACGAGCAGCGGGGCGGTGACGAGATGTGGCTTGGGAAGGTCGAGCATGAGCATGTCGAGCACGTGTCTGCCCACATATTCTTCGCCGAGGTACGTGGTGAACCGCGCGACTTCGGACTCGGGGGTCGCACCCGAGAAAAAGGCCTCGCGGGCCAGGTCGGGCGTGCCGCACACGCTGCGTTGCGATCTACCCCGGGCGAGGTCGAGGGTGAAGCGCCAGGGGTGCATTCGGAATCGGCGGGCAAGGAACGATGTGATTCCGCTCGGGGGGACCGCCGCCAGTAGCACGGCCGCCGGGGCGTCGTGGGACTCCAGATATTTCTGCACAACGAAGCCGCCCATCGAGTGGCCGACAACGACGGGCCGCCGGGGCAGGCCGTCGGCGACCGACGCGACGTCCTCGACCAGGTCGGCCATCGAACAGAGGCGCAGCGGCTTCGGCGCGGCGCTCTTTCCGTGGCCGCGAAGGCTCACGGCCACCGACCGATAGCCCCGTTCGGCGAAGAAATCGAGGAAGTGCTCGTCCCAGCACCAGGCGCCGTGCCAGGCACCGTGTACGAAAAGCAGCGGCGTCTTTTCACAGTCGGTGTGGGGTGCTTTGTCGATGACTTCGAGCATGCGACCGGCTCCTTTGGGGGTCACGTGTACCGCCGCTGAGACTAGCCCCCCAAGCGCCAATCGCCGAGATTGCTGTGCGGGTCGTGCTTTCGCCGTGGATCGCGACCGCCGCAGCGATCTCGGCGTTGAATAAGTTGGACAAGCAGACCAGCCGCGGACCCGGCCGGGATTGGTCGGGACCTCGGGCTCTGCGGCGTGTTACTTCCGGCCCTCGTCGCCAGCGTCGGCGCGGTGTGAGACTTCGACCGTGATCGGCAGATCGGTGGAACGGTTCTTCACGTACGCGTTCAGCACGCTGGCGGCCGCAATGTTCCTGACCGCGGCCCTGGCCCACGCCGACGACAGAGATGCGGACTTCACGAACTACCTTGCGGAGCACGGGATCCACCTCGGCACGGCGTCCCAGACCGGGAACATGGCGCGCACCATGTGCCAGGACCTCGAGGCGGGATACAACCAGTCCGACGAGGTGAAGCAGTTGACGGAACACCAACTGAGCCAGGCCCAGGCGGAGTTCTTCGTCGGCGCCGCCACCGCGGAGTACTGCCCGAAGTACCACAGCCCCGGCCGCGGCGGCTCCTAACTATTCCGTTCCCCGGCTCACCGGTCGGCTGGTGTCCGCGCACCACTCGGACCATGACCCCGGATACAGCGCGGCGTCCCGACCCGCGGCCGCGAGGGCGGCGATCGCGATGGCCGCGGTGACGCCCGATCCGCAGTAGACACCCACCTCGCCGCCGCTGTCGATACCGCGATCGGACAACAGCTTGCCGATCACGCCGTCGGCGACGAACGTGCCGTCGTCGGCCAGGACCGCGCCGCTCGGCAGGTTCCGCGCGCCCGGGATGTGCCCGGCGACCGGGTCGATGGGTTCGACGTCACCACGGAAGCGCTCGGGCGCCCGGGCATCGAGCAGGACCGCGCCGCCGGCGCCAATCCGCGCCGCCGTCAACGTCGCTCGTCCTCCCGAATACAGGTCATCATGCGGCACAACGACATTGCCTGGTTGCGGGTCGACCGGACCCGCCTCGAGCCGCCGTCCGGCCGACCGCCAGGCGGGCAATCCGCCGTCCAGGATGCGCACGTTCTCGAGGCCCGCGGCCGTCAGCACCCACCAGGCGCGCGCGGAACCGGCCCGGTTCCAGTCGTCGTAGACCACTACCAGCTCGCCCTGCCGGACACCCCACCTGCGCGCCGCGGCCTCCAGGCTGCGGCCCGAGGGCAGCGGATGGCGGCCGCGGCCTTTCAGCGTGTGGTCGCTGAGTTCGTCCTCGAGCGACACGTACACCGCGCCCGGAAGGTGGCCGTCCAGGTAGGCCGCGCGCCCGTCGGGCTGGTCGAGCCGCCAGCGGACGTCGAGAACGGTCAGCGGGCGGCCGAAGTCGATGAGGGCGGCCAGCTCCGTGGCCGAGATCAGCACCCGATCGCGAACGTTCACCGTCGAGACCTCCCGGAGAAAGAAGTTAAACTCCAACCGAACCAAACGTTAACGGCATGTGCAGCTTTGGGTTTCCCCGACCATGCCGCGAGCGGGCTATTGACCGTCGACCCGCTAGCACGGAAGTATTACCCACATCCGGGGGTAATACCTCGGACTTTCGTGTTGGGTCCGAGCTGACGTGGAGCTTCGGGGAGTGATGAGCGAAATGACCAAGAAACTTGCAGCGTTCGCCGTTGGCGTGGCTCTGGCGGCCATGGTGACCCCCTCGACTGTGGCGCGCGCCGACACGACGGACTCCGACTTCGTCTCGTACCTGGAGTCGCACGGCATCCACCTCGGGAACCCGGTGAACATGGCGCACGTGATGTGCCAGGATCTCGACGCCGGCTACACCCAGAAGGACGAGGTCGACCAGCTGACGGGCTCGGCCAAGCTGAGCCAGGCGCAGGCCGAGACGTTCATCGGCGCGGCCACCGCGGACTACTGCCCGGGCAAGCACAGCCCGAGCAAGCCCAGCGGCAACGGCTGACCGTCCCGTCGCTCGGGCTACGCGGTGTGTTCGGAACCGTCAGGCTGATCGCCCGGCGCTCCCAGTGAGGCCAGCATCCCGGTCGCGGCCCGGTGCCAGGTGAAGTCCTCGGCGCGGCGCCTTGCAGACGTGCGGCGGTGATATTCGGGTCGGCTGACGATGGCGCCGACGGCGTGCGCGATGGCGGCCGGGTGGTTGTCGGCCAGCTCGCCGCTGTCCGGGGTGACGATCTCACTCAATGCCGACGTGCGCGAAACCACCGCGGGCGTCCCGCAGGCGAGTGACTCGAGGGCGGCCAGCCCGAAGGTCTCGTGTGGGCCGGGCGCGAGCGTGACGTCGGCCGAGGCGAGCAGGCCGGCCACGGTGTGCCGGTCGTTGATGAAGCCGGTGAAGTCGATCGGGAGCCGCGCGGCCTGGCGCTCCAGTCTGGCCCGCAGCGGCCCCTCACCCACCACGACGAGCCGGGCGTCGACGCCGGCGTGGTAGAGCGCCCCGAGCGCGTCGATGCTCCGGTCGACGCGCTTTTCGACGGAGAGCCGGCCGCAGTGCACCAGCAGCATCTGCGTCGGCGCGGCCCAGCGCCGCCGGACCAGATAAGAGTGCCGCCGTGGATGGAAGGTCTGTAGGTCGACGCCCAGTGGCACGGTGACGGTGTTGGTGGCGCCGATGCGGTCGAATTCCTCGCGCGCGAATGCGGTGGTGCACACGACGGTGTCGTAGTCTGCGGCCGTGCGCGCGTTGGCGAAGTCGGCGAACTTCTGTGCCGGACGACGCGGAAGGATTTGGCCCACAAGGCGATCCAGCCGCTCGTGGGAGATCATGACTGTGGTTGCGCCATATTCGCGACCCCACCTGCCCAGTGAGCGCAGCGTGAGCCGGTCGGACACCTCCAGGGCGTCGGGTTGCAGCGCTTCGAGCAGCGCCTTCACCGGCCCTGGCAGCACCGCTCGGTAACCGCCCGTGAAAGGAATCAGCCTTGCGGGCAACGTAATTCGCACCACACCGCTGTGCAGGCGGACGCGATCCGTGCGCTGGCCCGGGACGATGAGGAAGACCTCGTGCCCGTTGGCGCAGTATTCGGCGCCGAGTCGGTCCACCGCCGTGCGAAGCCCCCCGGAACGGGGGCCGTAGAAGTTGGCGACCTGCACTACACGCATACTCGTGAGGACACGCGGCGCGCATGTGCAGTCAACGATGGTGGATCGACGCGTGCCTGAACACTCCATTAAATTTCGCCCGCCCACGCTCGGAACGCCCGATAATCTGTCGTTCATGACAGGGTTGCGCGATTCGCCGCCGAGTTCGCCCAGGCTGGGCATCATCTCGTTGGGGTTGGCGGTCGTTGCCGTCGTGGTGTTCTGGTCAGTCTGGGGCGTGGCCGTCGCGCATGCGGCCAACGTCGCGGACGTTGCCATCGTCGTGGCCGCGGCCGCCAGCGTCGTCCTCGGCGGGGGTGCCGTGGCGACCGGCGCAGTCGCGCGTCGACGGCTGAGGCGCGGCCCCGCCGGCAATGGCGGGA
This sequence comes from Mycobacterium saskatchewanense, assembly GCF_010729105.1. Classification (NCBI taxonomy): domain Bacteria; kingdom Bacillati; phylum Actinomycetota; class Actinomycetes; order Mycobacteriales; family Mycobacteriaceae; genus Mycobacterium; species Mycobacterium saskatchewanense. The sequence continues at coordinate 1,402,933 of NZ_AP022573.1, read as the reverse complement.
TCGCACTCGCCGGCGTGGTTCTCGGGTTTCTGGCAGTGGTGCTGCCGGGCCTCCTGCTGATCTACCTCGCGTTCCTGGCGTATTCGGGATACCAGGGTTTCGAGTCCTGCGTGCGCGGGGCGGGCGCGTCGTACCCGAGCTACATGTGTCTCAAGGAGTGCCCGCCATTCCTGGACTCGTTGTGCCGCAGTCAGGTCCGCTGGTGACGCGGACCTAATTCGAATCTTGGTCGTGGGCACCGCCTTCGGCCTTGTTGATCCGTTCCGTCAGGTCGGGGCCCGACAATTGGGCGCCCAAAAACGCGCCCGAGGTCGGCAGGCTCAGGTGCAATTGGGAGGCTCCGCTGACGGCGACGGTGCCACGGTCGAGCACGAAGTCCAGGATGTGGCCGCCGCCGGTGCGCTCATCGTCGAGGAAGTGCAGATGATAACCGGCCACCGAAATGCCCTGCTCGAAGTCGGGAGTCCGGAATCCGACCACCGTGCCGGACACATCGCTGAACGCGGTTTCGGCCTGCCCCTCGGTCGCCTGCGTCAGGGGAGGATAAGGCTGCTTCTGCGCCATCACCGTGCGGGTGCGTAGCTCGGCGAAGTGCCCGGTGATGCGTACACCGTAAATCAAGTTGGGGCTCTCGATTCGCCGGTCGATCGCCGCGATCACCTCGGCGCGGTCGGTGCGGGAGTTGATGGCGATCTCGAAGTCGCTGTGGAACCTGGTGACCGCCGCGAACGGAGTGCGGTCGCTCGGCGCCGCGCGTCCGGCGCTGCCGTCGGCGCGCAATCGGTAGCAGACCCCGTCGAGGATCACCATTTCGCCGTCGAGATGGTTGAAGGTGCCCAGCCCGAAGTCGCCGTGGCGCAGGATGTCGGCGACGGTGACGTCGCCGTCGTAGACGCCCTCGAGCAGGGCGCCGATCGTCGAGAACTGGAACACCTCGTCTCCATCGTGGTGGCGGAGAAGCGTTGTGGCCCAATGTCGGAACCGCTCGTATGAGTTCGAATGCGAGTCCATGGTCCTCACTCGAAGGGGTCGTCGTGCAGGTGGGCGGCGAGATCGGTGTTGCGGCTGTAGTCGACGGGAACGTCGATCAGCGACGGCCCGTTTTCGGCCAAGGCCCGGCGCAGGGTCGAGCTGAACTCGTCGAGGGTGTTCACCCGGTACCCGCGCGCGCCGAAAGCGGCTGCGTAGGAGACGATGTCGTAGTCGGCGAGTTGCACGCCGGACTTGCGCCCGTACTTGAGGACCTCCTGGAAGCCGACCATGTCGTAGCTGTTGTCACGGAAGATCACGTGGGTGAATGTCAGCCCGAGCCGAGTCGCGGTCTCGAGTTCCTGAGCGGAGAAAAGGAATCCGCCGTCTCCGGAGACGGACACCACCGGGGTGCCGGGGCGCACCAGGCAGGCTGCCATCGCCCAGGGCAGCGCGACGCCCAGGGTCTGTTGGCCATTGGAGAAGAGCAGCCGCCTGGGTTCGTAGACCCGGAAGTGGCGGGCCATGAAGATGTAGACCGAGCCGATGTCACAGGCGATGGTGGCGGTGTCGTCGAGTTCGTCGCGCAGGCGCAACACGACGGCCACCGGGTCGAGGCCCGGACCGTCGAGCGTGTGATCGCGCGCGGTGTTGATCATGTCTGACAATGCATTTCGCTGGATGGCGATCTCGTTGCGGTAGTCGTCGCTGAGGGTGAGCCCGACAAGGGTGTCGGTCAGCGCCGTGAGCGAGGCCGCGACGTTGCCGAGCAATTCCAGCGCCGGCTGGTAGTGGTTGTCGACGTCGGCCGGGAGCGAGTCGATGTGCACGACGGTGCGTTCGGCATCGTTGTTCCACAATTCCGGGTCGTACTCGACGGCGTCGTAGCCGATCGTGACCAGGACGTCGGCCTGACCGACGATGACGTCGCCGGGCTGATTGCGAAAGAGGCCGACCCGGCCCAGGAAGTTGTCCTCCAGCGCGCGGGAGATGACGCCGGCGGCCTGGAAGGTTTCGACCACGGGCAGCCCGGTGGCGGCGACGAGGGAGCGCAGCGCCTGGCAGCTGTCGGGGTCGGCGCCGCGCATGCCGACGAGCAGCGCCGGGCGGCGCGCGGCGCGGACGAGCTCCCCGACCTTGGCGATTGCGGCTGTGGGGGCTGACGCCAGCGGCGGGATCGGCAGCCGGGCCGTGATGCCCGCTGTGGTGGGCGCGGCGAGGACGTCGGCCGGCAGCACCACCGCGGCGGCCCCGCGCGGCTCGCCGGCCGCGGCGCGGAAGGCGGCGACGGTCGCCTCGGCGGCGTTGTCGGGATCGTTGATCTCGCCGGTGAACTTGGTGACCGTCCTGAGCAACGCCGCGGCGTCCATCGACTGATGGGTGCGCTTGAGCCGGTCCACGCGGCGGACGGCCCCGCACAACGCGACCACGGGGTCCTGTTCGGTGTTCGCCGTTAGCAGTCCGGTGGCCAGGTTGGCGGTGCCGGGCCCCGACGTCACCAGCACCACGCCCGGGATGCCGGTCAGGCGACCGACGGCCCCGGCCATGAAGGCGGCGTTCTGCTCCTGGCGGCACACCACCAGCTGCGGACCGGAGTCGGCCAGGGCGTCGTAGACGGCGTCGATCTTGGCGCCGGGCACCCCGAAGATGTACTCGACGCCCTGCGCGGTGAGCACGTCGACAATCTTCTGCGCGCTGCGCACGGGTTCACCGGGGTTGGTGGGGGCCATGCGGACAGTCTTGTCGATGACGGTGCTACGCGCCCGTCTCGGCTCCCCACCAGCGCCGCAGCGCCGTGCGCAGGCCGGCCTCTTGGTCGGGGCCGACGGCGTCGGCCGCCCAGGCGACGTATCCGTCGGGTCGGATCAGCAGCGCCGCGGCGGGCGGGTCGACGGCGCTCGCGCGGACGACGTCGACCCGGTCCGCCCAGCCGCGCGCCGCTGTCCCGACGCCGCCGCCGAGGTCGAGCAGTACCGGGCGGGCGTCGTGCAGCAGTTCGGCGAGCCGGCGGCCGTCGGCCAGGGTCAGCTCGGGAGCGGGCCATCCGGACAGCCGGTGATCGTCACCGACGTCGTACCGCACGTCGGAACCGGCCAGCAGCGCCGCCATGTGCTTGGCGACGTCGTGGATGTCGAACAGCTCGCCCAGCAGGGCCCGCAGCGCGGCGACCTCGGCGCCCGGCAGCATCAGCGCCGTCTGGGCCTGCGAGTGCATCATCACGCGCTCGCCCACCGGGTGGCGCTCGGACTCGTAGGTGTCGAGAAGGCCGGCCGGTGAATCGCCCTTGAGGTGGGCGGCGAGCTTCCAGCCCAGGTTCATCGCGTCCTGCAGGCCCAGGTTGAGGCCGGGCCCGCCCATGGCGCTGTGGACGTGGGCCGCGTCGCCGAGCAACAGGACCCGACCATCGCGATAATGCGCCGCGTGGCGGGTGTTCTGCCCGTTGACCCGCCGGAGCGCATGTGGCCCCGGCCCTTTCGGTTCTCCGAATGGGACGTCGACGCCGAGCACGCGGCGTGCGCTGGCGAACACTTCGGCCAGGCTCATCGGGGTCTCCTCGACCGGCGGGCCGAACTCCATGGTGCCGAACAGCGACTGCCCCGGTTCGAACTCCGCGTAGATCACCCCGCCGGTGTCCAACCTCGTGTGGCCGAAAGGAAGTGGCCCGAACCCCGGGATGTCGATGCCACCGTCGGCGCGGCGCAGTTCGGCGGGGACGTGGACGTGGGCGAGCCGTCCGACGACGTCCAGGGTGGTACCGGGAAAGTCGATGCCCACCGCCTTGCGGACGGGGCTGCGTCCGCCGTCGGCGCCCACCAGGTGGCCGGCCGTGATGCGGTAGTCGCTGCCCGGGGATGACACCGTCAGCCCGACGGATTCCGGGTCATGTCGCAAGGCGGTGAGCTCGTTGCCCCATCGCAGGTCCACGCCGAGATCGCGGGCTCGCTTCTCCAGCAGCCGCACCAATCTCGGCTGCGGGATGGCCATCGCGTACATCGGATTGTCGGGCACCGACTGAAAGTTGAGCGTCATGGCCGCGAAGATCCATCCGCCGGCGGGTTGCGGATGGGTCGGGTCGCCCGTAAACGCCCGGTACAGGCCCCGCATGTCCAGCATCCGAACCACCTGCCCCACAAGGCCATTGGCCTTGGGCTCCGGGCTGGGGCCGGGAAGCTTGTCGAGCACGACGGGCCTGACGCCGGCCAGCGCGAGCTCGCACGCCAGCATCAATCCGTTGGGTCCGGCGCCGGAGATGACGATGTCGGCATGTTCCTCAGTCATGTTGCGCCGCCTCACTTCTGGTGGGTTCGGGTAACCCCGCGCTGACCGCGGCGAAGCCCGAGCGAATTAATTCGGTGATCGGCACGGGCGGATCCGCCCGCACATAAGTTTCCGCCGCCGCGTCACCGACCGCGCGCACTACGGCCGCCACCAGCCGCGGGTACAGGTCGCGCTCGGGGTCGGTGCCGGTGCGTTCAGCGATCGCCCGGAGCCATCCGTCGGAAAGGTCCTGCGGCAATGCGTTCCGCACCCGAGGATTCATCAGCAACTTGCGGATTTCCACGAGTTCCTCGCGGCTCGGCACCAGGTTCTCCTCGCCGCGGACGTCACCGAAATCGGCTTCCAGGGCCTCGAGCACCACGTGAGCGATCGACGTCCACAGCGGTTCTTCGGAGGGTCGCTCTCGAAGGGCGGCGATCGCGCGCCGCGTGCGCTCGGCCTGCCGGTAGGCGAGGGCTTCATACTTGCCGGTGAAGTAGTTGTTGAACGTGCGCAACGACACCCCGGCCAGGTTCGCGATGTCGTCGCGCGTCACGCGCTCCATCCCGCGCTCGAATGCCAGCTGCAGCGCGGCGTCGCTCAGCGCGCGCCGGGTGTCCGCCTTCTTGCGCTCCCGCAGTCCGTGCGGTCGTTCGGGCATGCCGCCACGGTAAGCGAAAGTTGCACGATGGGCAAGATTGCCCATCGTGCAATTGTCTAGCGTTTGCCCCAGTCCCACGGAGGCGTGCTCAGCAGCTCCTGCCCCGCGACGCGGGTCTCGCCCCACTCCTTGAAGAGCTCGATCTCGGCGGCGTCGCTCGTCGCGGTCCCGGTCAACAGGGCGCGGGAATGGGTGACCACCACGACCTGAGTCTGCTCGGCGGCGGTGCGGATCAGCGAGGCCAGCGGACGCACGAGGCTCGGGTGCAGGGAGGTCTCGGGTTCGTTGAGGACCATCAGCGAGGGGGGTTGCGGGCTCAGCAGCGCGGCGGCCCAGAGCAGGAAACGCATTGTGCCGTCGGACAATTCCGCCGACCGGAGCGGACGCAGCATGCCGCGCTGCCGCAGCTGGAGGTCGAACAGGCCGTCGCTGACGGCGACCGAGACTGTCGCGCCGTCGAACGCGTCGGCGACGATGCGGTGCAGGTCATCGAGACCCGCTTCGACGATCGTCTGGATGGCGGCGGCGACGTCGCTGCCGTCGTCGGCGAGCACCGGGGTCCGCGTACCGATCTGCGGCCGCCGCGCGGGCGCGCCCGCGTCGACGCGGAAGCCGTCGTAAAACCGCCACCCGCGCAGTCGTTCGCGCACGGCCGCCAGCTCGGGGAGGGCCTGCGGATGCGCGTACTCGGTGAGGACGCTGCGATAGGACGGCAAGTTGCGGCACAACTCGTCGAAGCCGCGGCCGGATTCGGCGCTCACTTCGGCGTAATCGCGAGTTCGGCGCACCAGTGTGGTGGCGTTGCGCAACACCGGCCCGGCGAACAGCGCCTCCCGCTTGATCTCCGGGTCGCGGGCGAATTCCGATCCGGGCCCGGCCATCTGCGGCATGCCGAGATCCACCAGATACCCGAAATCGTCCGCGGCGAAGCCCAATTCGAGGGACACCGGCCGGGTCCGGGCGGTTCCCTCGGTCGTGCCGGTCCGCCGGGCGCCGCTCGTCTGCTCGGGCCCCGCCCACAGCACCGACTGCAGGCCGCCCTCGCGCGCCAGTGAGCCGATCACTTCGCCGCGGCCGCAATCGGCCAGCAGCCGCAGCGCCCGGTACAGCGACGACTTGCCGGCGCCGTTGGCGCCCGTGATGAGCGACAGCCGACCCAGCGGCAGGACCACCTCTCGAAGGGAGCGGTAGCCGCGGATAGCGACCGTCTGCAACACGCCTTAGCCGCTGTCAGTCACTGTCGGCCGCGTTGAGGAGCTGGACTTCCTCCAGGTCCATCTCTTCCTGCAGCTCGCGCAGCACGATGTCGTCGATGAGGTTCTGGTTACGCAGGGCGGTGATCTCCCGGCGCTTGTGTTCGAGCACGCCGAGCCGCACCTGGCGCACCTTCTCCTTGCCCTTGAGCAGGCGGTTGTCCGGCGAATCGTTCTCGGTGGCGATGGCCACCGCGGCTTTCTCCTCGTATTCCTTCTGCAGCCGTCGGCGCAGCTCGTCGCTGATGCCCACTTCGTCGGCGACCATCGGCAGCGCGTCGAGCGCGGCCTGAACGCCCCTCGTCCGCGCGAGCTGCAGCTCCTCGGTGTGGGCCACGTCGTCGGGGATGCGGGCCCAGCGGACCACGGCCGGCAGCGAGCTGCCCTGCACCAGCACGGTCACCAGGATCACGAATACGACGATGAAGATGAGCAGGCTGCGGTCCGGGAAGGGCGCGCCGCTGAGGGTGGTCATCGGCACGGCCAGCGCCGCGGCCAGCGAAACCGCCCCGCGGAAGCCCGCCCAGACGGTGACGAACCGCATCCGCCAGTCGACGCGACGGGCGCGCTGAACCTCGCGTCGGTCGATGACGCGCAGCAGGACGGTCGTGATCTCGCCCCAGAAGATGCGGGAGAGGATCACGACGCCGGTGACGGCGAGCGCGATGAATGCGGCGTGGGGCAGGCCGCCATCGATGTTGGACACCCCGCGCAGCGCGCCCGGGATCTGAACCCCGACGAACACCCACAGCGAGCCGTTCAGCAAGAACGTCGTGATGTCCCAGAACCCGTAGGCCTGCAGGCGGGAGCGGGCACGGATCACGATCGGCCCGGCGTAGGCGAGCACCAGGGCCGCCACCATGACCGCGACGACGCCGCTGCAGTCGACCGCCTGCGCCAGCAGGAACGCCGCGAACGGTGTCAGCAGGCTCAGCGCGCCCTCCTCCTGCGGCGCGTCGATGCGCTTGCGCACCAGGGTGGCGAGTCCGCCGACGAGCAGCCCGGCGGCGATCCCACCGAGATAGGAGACGATGAACCGGACGGTCAGGTCGAACGGGGTGATCGCGGCCCCGCCGATTGCGACGTGGACGCTCACGGCGAATAGCACCAGCGCGGTGCCGTCGTTGATGAGACTCTCGGCCTTGAGCACGGTCAGCGACCGGCGGGGCAGCTTCTTGGCGAGGCCGGCCACGGCCGCGGCGTCGGTGGGGGAGAGCACGGCGCCCAGGACGGCCGCCGCGTGCGACTCCATGCCCAGCGCCCGCGCCGTCCACGACACCGCAAACGCGGTGACGATGACGAGGGCCACGCTCAGGAAGACGATGATGCGCAGGTTCTTGCGGATCTCGCGGATGCTGATGCCCAAGCCCTCCCAATAAAGGATGGCCGGCAGGAACAGCAGCAGGACGATCTCACCGTTGACCTGGACGTGGGCGAACGCAGGAATCAGGCCCAGCAACGTGCCGAGCAGGATGAGCAGCACCGGGGGGCCGACGCGGTAGCGCCGGCCGATGACCGTCCCCACGATGACGGTGGACACGAGCGAGACGATGAGGACGAGGCCAAACACCGAACCCATCCTGCCGGACCGGCTCGACTTGCGCGCCGTGGGGTTTCGATCACGTCGGTGAGCGCAGCGGCCACACGGGCCCCATTGGTACCAACCTGGAGTGCGACACGTGACCGGTTAGAGCGATGGGGATGCGCTATCGCTACGTGCAGTCGCAGCAGTCCCCGCACTCGCAACAGGCGTCGTCGCAGCAGCAGCAGTCGCAGCTGTCGCAGCAGCAGATGCAGGTGCTCCCCCCGTCTCCGCCCCGCCTGCGGCCGCGCGGGCCGGGGTCGGGCGTCTCGGGTGCCGCACCCGGCTCGTTGGCGAAGTTGATGGGCTCCTGCTGGCCGCGGCGGGACTTGCGCGGATTGGGGTCCTCGACTCCGCCCGGGTAGCCGACCCGCGTGAACGTGCGCGACACGGCCCGACGGATTTCGCCCGTCAGCAACCGGTGGACGAGGCGCCGGTCGGTGAACTCCACGTCGGACAGGGCCAACTCGATGCCCAGCGCCGCGTCGTCACACAGCGCGCGGACGGCCTCGAAGGGCGTCGCCGTCGCGGCCATGGGGTTCCACCTGCGGCGCGCCGCGTCCTCGCGGTAGTCCTCGACCGCGTCGAGCAGGTGCGCCACCCGGCCGAACAGCCGGCCGACCTCGCCCAGCGGCTCCTGGTTGCCCGGGCGGCCGGCCAGCACGGCGGTGTGCGCGAAGGCGGCGGCGACGGCGGTCTCGGTGGGCTCGGTCACCGCCAGCAGGGGGCTGCCGGGGCCGGCCGCCGCCTCCAGGTCGGCCTGCCGGCCCATCGCGGCGACCAGCACGCCGGTGTTGAACCCCAGGGTGGGGCCGGCGTCGGCGCCCTGGCGCACCCAGCGCTCGGCGAGGCGGCGCGCCGCGGGCCGCACCGCGGCCACGCCGGCGATGCCGTCGCGGTCTTCGGCGTGGTCGCGCACCTTCGCTGCGGCCAGCGCCAGCGACACCACCGCGGCCAGCCGCACGCACTCGCCGGTCGCGACGTCGGCCCGGCGCATCGCGCGCAGCGGGCACGGCCCGGCCCTGCGGCGGGTGGGTTGCGAGGTTGACTGCGCCTCGACCAGCAAGGAGACGACGAGCCCGTCGTAGTTGGTGGCCACCCGCGCCACCTGGCCGTAGTCGTCGCGCAGGGCCAGGCACAATCCGCACAATTGGGCTGTCCAGGCCGCCGCGAGCTCAGCGCCGAGCCGGCGCCGGCAGGGCCGGATGATGCCGAACATGCACAGAAGCTACCCGACCGTCAGCAAACGCGACGCCCAAACGGTGGCCTCTTGTCCGCCCGCCGGCCTGGAATATTAAGTTCTGAGCCGAACCGAAGGGGGATTCGCGTGAAGATCAGGCTGCTGGTGGCAGTCGCCCTACTCGCCTCGTCGACGGTGGCGGGCTGTCACTTCGCGTCCCGGAATCCGCCGTCGGCCAAGATCCTGCAGGTCCCGATGGACGATGTTCTCAAGCAGAGCGCCATCACCCAGAGTATCGATCTGGCCGTCGGCAACACGCTGACCGTCAAGCTGGGCTCCAATTACACGACGCCGTACCGCTGGAAACCCGACATGAAGATCGGTGAGCCGTCGGTCCTTAAGCAGGAGAGCCACGCGTTCGTGCAGCCGACCACCGACGCGCTGGGCGCCCCCGGCACCGAGGTGTGGACGTTCACCGCGCAGAAGCCCGGCACGACGACGATCACCACCTCCTACGCCAGCATCGTCGGCAAGGATCCCAAGCCGACGTGCACCTACACGGCGACCGTGACGGTCCGATAGCAGACGCGTGGCGGCGGGCCTACGCCGTGGCCGTCTTGCCCGCGTAGACCTCGGCCAGGAACTGCTCGACGGCGACCGCCGTGTGCGCCGCGCGCGCCGAGCCGAAGATGTCGAAAGCGTGCTGCGTGTAGGGCAATTCGGCGTAAGCGACGGGCTGCTTGCTGACTTCCCGCAGCTCGTGGACGAAGGCGCGGGCCTGCTCCACGGGGACCAGCGAGTCGTTCTGGCCGTGCAGCACGAAGAACGGCGGAGCGTCCTCGGACACATGGTCGATCGGCGACGCGTCGCGGTAGACCTGCAGGTTGGTCGAGGGCCGTTGCTTCATCACCGATTTCACCAGCAGGCCTGGCATCATCGGGTGCATGGCGTCGTTGAAGCGCGTGAAGTCGTAGACGCCGTAGAACGGCACCGCGGCCTGCACCCGGGTGTCGGCGCCCTCGAATCCCGGCTGGAACTGCGCCACGTTGGGGGTCAGCGCCGCCAGCGACGACAGGTGGCCGCCGGCCGAACCGCCGGTAATCGCGATGAATTCGGTGTCGCCCCCGTAGTCGGCGATGTGTTCCTTGACCCACGCGAGGGAGCGCTTGACGTCGACGATGTGGTCGGGCCAGGTGTTGCGCGGGCTGTGCCGGTAGTTGATTGCAACACAGATCCATCCCAGCTCGGCGAGGTGGCTCATCAGCGGATGTGCTTGCCCGCGTTTGTTTCCCGTGGTCCAAGCCCCGCCCGGGATCTGGAAGAGGACCGGCGCCTGACCGTTGGGGTCGAGGTCGGGGCGCCGCCAGATGTCCAGGTGGTTGGCCCTGCCGAATTCGCCGTAGCTGATGTTCGAGTCGTGGGCGTAGTCGCCGTAGACCCGCAGCATTCGCAGCAGCCCCGGCGTCTTGGCGGTGCCGGCGCCCTCCGGCCGGCGCCAGAGGTCCCCCGACTCGGTGCGGCGGTCGGGTCCGAGCGCGTCGTCGAGGGCCTGGTTGAGCGGAATGTTGGCCCGGTGGCCGGAGCGGCTGAAGTTCATGAGTCCCAGCGCCGACACACCGGCGACCAGCCAGGCCAGCGCCCGCACCGGCCGAGTCAGCCGGCGTGCCGTCAGCGCGAGCCCACCGAGCTGGCTCACCAAGGTCTGCAGGGGCAGTTCGGTGACCACCATGCCGAAGATCCACGAGAAGAGCGACAGGTACCCGCGGCGGGCCAGGGGTCGGTAGGCGTTCAGCGTCGACATGGCGGTGACCGCCGTGACGCCGAGCGACCCGATCTGCCGGGCGAGGTGAAGGGTTCGAGCTCTCTGCATGCGGTCACCTTACGAGGCGGGGCAAACGCGGTTGGCTCGGCCACGTCGATCCGGCCGGTAGCCGAGCGGGTGGCCGCCTTTTCGCGTGCTCGGTGGCGCTCCTGTCGTCCACCTCACAGCGAGGGATGTCCGCCGCGCCGCCAGGGAGTAGCGGTGGGGCGGGCACTTCGGGGCAGCCAACCCATTCTGGCCGGATGTTACGTTCGCGTAAGCAAATTCGCACGCGGGCCCTCTGCTGTTGATCTCGAGGCCACCGGGCGCGCTAGTCTGGTGCAGACAAAACTGTCACTTGATAGATATTGGCCGGGGGCGGCGCCGCCCGCGAGAGATCGAGGGATTGCCCGTGACCGCTGACACGACCGAGGCCCACGGCGCGTCGTCGACCGCCACGACGGCGGGCGCCCGCGCTCACGCGCGGGCGCAGCACGGGCGGACCGCGGACTTCATGCGTCACGTCCCGGCCGGCGAAAGCCCGACCCGTCCGCTGGACGTCCCGGCCGAGCGGTTGGTGTGGTCGGAGACGGTGGCGCCCGGCGGCTACACCACCGCCGTCCTGTCGCGTGGCACCCGTGTCCGCCTGGCCGACCCGGACGGCAACGCGTGCGCGCACCTGTTGCTGCACCGGGCCGACGCCCCGCACGAGCGGCTCAACATCGCCGACACGGTTAAGGTGCCGTGGCAGGCTTACCTCGGCGCCGGACACCCGCTGCTGAGCGGCTTCGGCCGGGTCCTGGCGACGATCGTCGCCGACACGTCGGGTGCCCACGACGCCCTCACGGGCACGACGACGCTCGCGGGCAACGAGGAGAAATACGGATCCGGCGCGCCCGAGTCGGCGTCCCCGGCGGGTCGCCAGCTGTTTTTGCTCGGGGCGCTCAAACACGGTTTGTCCCAACGTGATCTGCCGCCGTCGCTGTCGTTCTTCCAGGGTGTTCGGGTCGGATCGAACGGCACGTTCGATTGGCGGGGATCGTCGGGTCCGGGCACCCACGTCGATTTGCTTCTGCACGTCGACGCGATCGTTCTGGTCGCCAACACCGCTCACCCCCTGGACCCGAGGCCCCGATTCACGTGTTCGCCCTTGCGGCTTCACGCGTGGACCGCGCCGGCCGACCTTGATCGGCTGGTGGCCGGCGACCTGGTCGGCCCTCTGGGCCCCGAGCACCGACAGGCCGTGGCCAACACCGACGCCGACCTAGCCGCCCGAGGAGTGCTGTGACCACGAGCTGCTCGACCGCTGCGCTCGTGAACGGAGCGGTGATCCTCGACCAGACCGTCGCCCCGCGCGCGGCGTGGTCGGCGGTGGTCGCCGCCGGCGACGCGCTGACCATCGTCGACCTCGCCGGCAACCAGGCCGTGGACTGCCTACTCTATTCCGCCGTCGACACGTCGGTCCGCTACTCGGCGCCGGAAACCATTGCGCGGCAAGGGCGCATCACCCTGACCACCGGATCGGTGCTGCGCGCGGACACCGGTGCCGCACTGATGACGGTGGTCGCCGACGAGGTGGGTGCCCACGACACCCTCGGCGGCGCTTGCTCCAAGGAGTCCAACACCCTGCGCTACGGTCAGCACACCCGGGCCCAGCACGGCTGCATGGAGAACTTCCTGATCGAGGGCGCGCGCTACGGCCTCGGCGCGCGGGACCTTGCCAGCAACATCAACTGGTTCATGAACGTGCCCGTGGACCCCGACGGCGCGCTCGGCATCGTCGACGGCCTGTCCGCGCCGGGCAAGCGGGTCGCGCTGCGTGCGGACATCGACACGCTGGTCCTGGTGTCGAACTGCCCGCAGATCAACAACCCGTGCAACGCATTCGACCCCACACCAGTCCGCATGATCGTGACCCGGCCGGGTCAGGCGGACGGCGAGTGAGCGCGACGCGGACGGTCCTGATCGCCAATCGGGGGGAGATCGCCGTCCGGCTGGTGCGGTCGGCGCGGCTGCTGGGCCTGCGCACGGTCGCGGTGTTCTCCGACGCCGACCGGGGCGCGCCGCACGTCCGAATGGCCGATGCCGCGGTGCGGCTCGGCCCCGCCGCGCCCGGTGAAAGCTACCTGCGCGTCGACGCGATCCTTGCCGCCGCCGACCAGACCGGCGCCGACATGGTCCACCCCGGGTACGGGTTTCTGTCCGAGGACGCCGATTTCGCTGCTGCCGTCGAAGACGCCGGCATGTCCTTCGTCGGCCCGACCCCGCATCAACTGCGGGTGTTCGGCACCAAACACACGGCCCGCGCGGCGGCCGTGGCGTCGGGCGTGCCGGTGTTTCCCGGGTCCGATCTGCTCGACGGCGCGGCCGCGGCGACCCGGGCGGCCGACGACATCGGGTATCCCGTCATCCTCAAGGCCACCGGCGGTGGCGGCGGGATCGGCATGCAGGTGTGCCGCGACCGCACCGATGTGCGCACGGCATTCGACCGCGTGTCCCGGCTCGCGGAGCGCAGCTTCGGATCGGCGGGCGTATTCGTGGAGCGCTTCGTCGACGACGCGCGCCACGTCGAGGTGCAGATCTTCGGCGACGGCACCGGTCGGGTACTGTCGCTGGGCGACCGAGACTGTTCGCTGCAGCGCCGCAACCAGAAGGTGATCGAAGAGGCGCCGGCGCCCGCCCTGCCCGATGACCTGCGCGAGCTGTTGCATTCCTCGTCGCGCGCGCTGGCCGCGTCGGTGAACTACCGGTCGGCGGGCACCGTCGAATTCGTCTACGACCCGCGGCGCAAGCAGGCGTCGTTCCTCGAGGTGAACGCGCGCCTGCAAGTGGAGCACCCCGTCACCGAGGCGGTGACCGGGATCGACCTGCCGGGTTGGATGTTTCGGCTGGCCCGCGGCGAACGGGAGATGCTGTCCGAACACCTGGCACCCGGCGCCACCACCGGTGCCGTCGCCGTGGTGGGACACGCGGTGGAGGCGCGGGTGTATGCCGAAAACCCGTGGCGCGACTACCGCCCCAGCACCGGAATTCTCACTGCGGTCACCTTCCCCGACCGGCTCGCCGACGGGAGCGACGTCCGCGTCGACACCTGGGTCGAGGCGGGCACCGACGTCACGGCGTCATACGACCCACTGCTGGCCAAAGTCATTGTCGCGGCCTCCGACCGCGACACCGCCCTGGATCGGCTCGGCGCCGCCCTGGACGCCACCGACGTGCGGGGCATCGAGGTCAACATCGGCGCGGCGCGCGCGGCGTTGGATCACCGCGACGTGCGGGCCGCCACGCACAGCACCGCCACCTTCGCCGGCGTCGAGGATCCGCGCCCCAGCGTCACAGTCGAGCGCCCGGGCCTGCTGACCACGGTTCAGGACCTGCCCGGGCGGCTGGGCAGGTGGGACGTCGGGGTGCCGCCGAGCGGGCCGATGGACGACCTGTCGTTTCGCCTCGGCAACCGCGCCCTCGGCAACGCCGACGGGGCACCGGGGCTCGAGTGTACGTCGACGGGCCCGGCGCTGCGCGTGACGCACCCGACGACGGTGTGCGTCACGGGGGCCGAATGCCCGGTGACGGTGGACGGGGCGCCCGTGCGGATGTGGGAGCCTGTCGAGGTTCCGGCGGGCGGCGTGCTCGACGTCGGGGCCGCCGAGAAAGGTTTGCGCACATACGTGCTCATCGCCGGTGGGTTCGATGTGCCGGATTATCTCGGCAGCGCGTCCACCTTCACGCTCGGGCGGTTCGGCGGTCACGGCGGGCGTGCACTGGTGACCGGCGACGTGCTGCGCGCCAACCCCACAGTGCGCCAGGGGGCTACGGCGGCGGTGCCGCCCGTGGAGCGCCCGGCGATGCGGTCCGACTGGGAACTCGCCGTCACCGAGGGCCCGCACGGCGCGCCGGAATTCTTCACCCGCGCCGACATCGACAGCATTTGTCACAGCCGGTACCGCGTGCACTTCAACTCGGCGCGCACCGGCGTGCGCCTCGAAGGCCCCAAGCCGGAATGGGCGCGACCCGACGGCGGGGCAGCCGGATTGCACCCGTCGAACATCCACGACAACGCCTATTCCGTGGGTGCGCTGGATTTCACCGGTGACACCCCGATCCTGCTCGGCCCCGATGGCCCGAGCCTGGGTGGCTTCGTTTGCCCCCTCACCGTCACCTCGGCCGATCGGTGGAAACTGGGGCAACTGCGCCCGGGCGACACCGTCCGGTTCGTCCCCGTCCGCGCCGCTGACGTGCCGTCGCGCCGCGATGTGGGGAAAGCCCGCGGCGCAGCGGGTTTCGTGCCCCGCACCGGCGGCGACGGCGACGACGGAGTGCTCGCCCGCCGAGCCCTGGACGGCGGTCCTTCGGTCACCTACCGCCGCAGCGGCGACGACAACGTCCTGGTCGAGTACGGCGAGATGGTCCTCGATCTCGCGCTGCGCGTCCGCGTTCATGCCCTGCATCGCAGACTGGACGAGCTGCGCCGGGACGGCGGCGTGTCCGGAATCATCGACCTGACACCGGGAATCCGGTCGCTGCAGGTGCATGTGGACCCGGACGAGCTGTCGGTCAACAGCTTGCTCGGGTTGCTGTCGGACGTGGAAGAAACGCTGCCGGCGACGTCGGATATCGTCGTCCCGAGCAGGTCGGTCCGGCTGCCCTTGAGCTGGGACGACCCCGCGACCCGTGAGGCCATCGCGCGGTACATGTCGGGGGTGCGTGACGACGCGCCGTGGTGCCCGTCGAACATCGAGTTCATCAGGCGGGTCAACGGTTTGGCGTCGCGCGACGAAGTCATGGGGATCGTGTTCTCGGCGGAGTACCTGACGCTGGGCCTCGGCGACGTGTACCTCGGCGCGCCCGTGGCGACACCGCTCGATCCCCGGCACCGGTTGGTGACTACCAAGTACAACCCCGCACGCACCTGGACGGCCGAGAACTCGGTCGGCATCGGCGGCGCGTATCTGTGCATCTACGGGATGGAGGGGCCGGGCGGCTATCAGTTCGTAGGACGGACCACGCAGGTGTGGAGCAGCTATCGGCACACCGCGCCGTTCGAGCCCGAAAACCCTTGCCTGCTCAGATTCTTCGACCGCATCAGCTGGTACCCGGTTTCGGCGGAGGAGTTGCTGGACCTGCGCGCCGACCTGGCCGCGGGCCGGGGCACCGTCGAGATCACCCCGGGTTCCTTCTCGCTCGCCGACCACGAGCGGTTCCTGTCCGACCATGCGGAATCGATCGCGGAGTTCCGCGCGCGCCAGAGCGTCGCGTTCGCCGCCGAACGCGACGCGTGGGCTGCGGCGGGGGAGTTCGACCGCGCGCAACGGGCCGAATCCCGTTCTGCGGCCGCCAGCGTCGACCTGGTGCTTGACCGCGACGAGCAGCGGGTGGACGCGCCGTTCTCCTCGAACGTGTGGAGGGTGGACGTCGCGGTCGGCGACGATGTGGTCGCGGGTCAGGCGCTGCTTGCGCTCGAGGCGATGAAGATGGAGACGGTATTGACCGCCCCCGTCGACGGTGTCGTCACAAGGGTATTGGTGGAGGCGGGCCACCAGGTCGACCCGGGCACCCCGTTGGTGGTCGTGGCCCCGCCCCTATCGGAAAGGGACGTCATGGAGGTGTCGGCATGAGCGCCGTCGACCGGGTGCGCGCGGCGTACGCGGCCATCGAGGCCGTCGACCGCCCGGAGATCTGGGTCTTCCTGCGGCCCATGGCAGACGCGCTGGCCGAGGCGGCGGCCGTCGACGACTCCGTCGCGAACGGCGAGGACCGGCCGCTTGCCGGACTCGTCGCCGCCGTCAAGAACAACGTCGACGTTGCCGGGCTGGCGACCACCGCAGGATGTCCCGCTTTCGCGACCGCACCGGCGGCCGCCGACGCCCCCGTGGTGGCGCGGTTACGCGACGCGGGCGCTGTCGTCCTGGGCGCGACCAACCTCGACCAGTTCGCGACCGGTCTGGTCGGCACGCGCAGCCCGCACGGAGCGGTGCGGGATGCCCGTCGCCCCGAGTACATCTCGGGCGGCTCGAGCTCCGGTTCGGCGGTCGCTGTCGCCCTCGGGCTAGCCGATGTCGCGGTTGGCACCGATACCGCGGGATCCGGCCGGGTGCCCGCGGCGCTGCAGGGTGTCGTGGGCATCAAACCCACGCCCGGCCTGGTGCCGATCGACGGTGTCGTTCCCGCGTGCCGCTCCTACGACTGCGTGACGGTGCTGGCGCGCGACATCGACACGGCCGACGTCGCGATGGGGGTAATGGCCGGTGGCGCCCGCCCATTTCCGCCCGACGCGCCGCTGGCCGTGCCGTCGAGGGCCACCGTGGCGGTCCCGCGGGAGCTGCCGGGATTGTCCGGATCGTGGCGGTCGGCGTTCCGCGATGCCTGCGACCGCCTCGCGAAACGCGGTGTAGCGCTGCGGGAAATCGACCTAGCCCCCTTCCTTGATGCGGCTCGGTTGCTCTACGACGGCGGCCTGGTGGCCGAAAGGCACGAAGCCGTAGGGGCTTTCGTCGACGCCCACCCGGCCGAGGTGGATCCGACGGTCGGGGCGATCGTGTCGGCCGCGGGGACGGTGCGCGCCACCGACCTGCTCGCCGACCGCGTCCGGCTCGCCGAGCTCACCGCGTCCGCGCTCGCCGAATTGGGCGGCTGTGACGCGTTGCTGGTTCCCACCACGACACACCACCCGACGATCGCGCAGGTCGCCGCCGACCCCGTGGCCGTCAACTCCGCGCTCGGCGTCTACACCAACTTCTGCAATTTGATGGATCTCTGCGCGGTCGCGGTGCCGGCGGGCACGGCCGACGGTTCCCAATTCGGCGTCACTGTGGTGGCCAGGTCGGGGGCCGACGCGGTCGCACTGGACCTGGCGCGCCTAGCCGTCGTCCCGACGCCGCCGGTGGCCCGGCCCGGCGCGGTCTCACTGCCGCAGAAGGAACCTCAACAGGCCCCCGCCCCATGGCCGGTACGAGCCGGCTTTGCCGCGACCCAACTTTTCGTCGTCGGTGCGCATCTGCGCGACCAGCCCCTGGCGCATCAACTCACCGGTCGCGGGGCCCGCTGGGTGGGGCCCGCCGCCACCGCGCCGCTCTACCGCCTCGCTCGCCTCGACACTGCGCCGGCCAAGCCGGGGCTGGTCCGGGTCGGCGCCCGGGCCGGCGTGCCGATCCGAGGCGAACTGTGGCTCGTCGGCACGGCCATGTTGGGCGAATTCCTCGCGGCCCTGCCCGCGCCGATGGCGCTGGGGCCCATCACCCTGGCAAACGGGGATGAGGTGGTCGGCTTCGGCTGCGCCCTCGACGCTTGGCAGGAAGGCGAGGACATCTCCCAGTACGGGGACTGGCCGACCTATCTGCGGGCAGTGCAGTCCGCCGCGGAGGCGACATCGGCCTGAGCTCATCGCCTTTCGGGCGATGCCGGTCATTCCTCCGGAGGTGCCGTCAACTCGCCGAGTATGCGATGCGCCTGCGCCTTCAGTCTCGTCCCGCTGGTGGCGGTCAGTGCGCGCAAGCAGGAGTCGGCGATGCCCGTGGCGATGCACTGCGCCCCCACCTTGCCCAACCACCCCGGGGTATCGAGCCTGATCTGAATCGCCGTCTCGACGAAGTGGAACGGCAGCTCCGTCGCGACGGTCGTCTCGATTTTCGGTCGCCGCTGCCAGGCGCTGGACTCGGAGCAGGTCTGGCGCGCGAGTTGACGATAGCCCTTTCGGAGGTACTCGCGACGCGACTCGAAGCGGGGGAACTTGGTACCCCGGCTCTCCGGCAACTGATACAGGGCACCCAGATTCCAGCGACTGGCCAGCAACTGGTGGGAGTCGTACCAGACCATGACGTAGAGGCGGCTGGCCGCCGAGCCCGGGTGGTCGAGGAGCTGTCGCGCCAGTGTCGCCGACGCGTCAACCGTACGCACCAGCAGGTTGTCGAGGATGTCGTCCTTGGTCTCGAAGTGGTGATAGATGCTGCTCTGCCTGATGCCGACGGCGTCGGCGATGGCCCGCGTCGATGTCGCGGTGTACCCGCATTCGGTGAACAGCTCGGCGGCGGCGTCGAGAATCTCCTCCCGGGGCGTGTCGCCAGGCCTGCGCTGATCGATGATCCTGGGGCGTCCGCGGCGGGGTTGGGTCATTCCACAGAGGATGCCATCCTCCGCCGCGG
Source organism: Mycobacterium saskatchewanense (assembly GCF_010729105.1). Classification (NCBI taxonomy): domain Bacteria; kingdom Bacillati; phylum Actinomycetota; class Actinomycetes; order Mycobacteriales; family Mycobacteriaceae; genus Mycobacterium; species Mycobacterium saskatchewanense. The sequence continues at coordinate 1,384,091 of NZ_AP022573.1, read as the reverse complement.
GATTCTCATCGGGTTTGGCGATCGCCTGGGGGCGCGCAGAGTTGCGGTATCGCGAATTCGAGCATCTGAATCGCCCGGGGCACGGGATTTTCCCCGGCCGCGAGTTCATAGATCACGGTTCCGTCCGCGACCGCCAGGACGGCACGGCACACCCGGGGGCTGGCGTGCCGGCCGTTGCGTGCCAGCACATGGCCGACCAGGTCGGCCAGCACGTCGTTGTACGCACTGATCAACGAGGTCAGTTCGGCGTGCTTGCCCGCCTGCAGGTACCGCTCGTAAACACCGGAGATTGTTGCGCGGGTGAAGGACTCGTCCTCGGCGGCATGCACCGTGGCGACCTCGATGATGAGGCGGGCCGTCTCCTCGAGATCGAGACTCGTGGGAAGGCGCTTGATGAAGTCGTTGGCCTGCTCGATCCACCCGTTGAGCATGAACTTGAGCCCGGCGGCGCGCAGATCGTCGCGAGAGGGATAGTAGGCCCGCACGGTCTGTTCCGGCAGGCCACCCTCCGCGGCGACGGACCGGCTCGTGACCGCGTCGAATCCCCGCCGGCGCAACACGGCGGCCGTCGAACGGAGCACCGCTCGCCTGCGGTGGTGCGACCGTGTCGACGGGGCTCGGGACTGCGTCAAAACTGATGCCTCCTCACAGCGCAAACAGGTAGCGATCCCGCTCCCAGTCGCTCACCGTGCTGTGGTACGAATGCCATTCCGAGTATTTCATGTCGACGTATTCGGCGACGAAACGCTTGGGAAAGACTCGGCCGGCCAGCTCGCTGCGGGCGAAGGCGTCGGTCGCCTCGAGCAAGTTGCGCGGCAGCCGAACGGCGTTCAGGGTCGGGTCCGCCTGCGTGTCGACCAGCGCGACGTCCACCGGGTCCCCGGGATCCAGCCCGCGTTCGATTCCGTCGAGCCCGGCGGCCAGCGAAAACGCCGCTGCCAGGTAGGTGTTCGCCGCCGAGTCGACGACGCGGTTCTCCACCGCCGGGCGGTTCTTGGGCAACCGCAGCATGCACGATCGATTTTGTTCACCATAGGCCGACCACACCGGTGCCCATGAGGGCGTGCCGTCGGCCAGCTTGGGGTTGAGCCGCTTGTAGGAATTGACCGTCGGCGTCACGATCGCGGCAAGGGCGTCCGCATGCCGCATGAGGCCCGCGACGAAGGCGTACGCCGTTGCGCTCCAGCCCATCCCTCGCGGGTCAGCGGGATCGCGCATGAGGTTCGCGCCGGTCTCGGACGACACCAGGCTCATGTTGTAGTGGTGGCCGGATCCCCACGCTTCGGTGTACGGCTTGGGCATGAAGGTGACCGCGAGGCCGTGCCGCTTGGCGATCTGGCGGATCATCAGGCGGAAGAAGGTTATCCGGTCGGCCATCTCGAGCGCACCGTCGTACTCGAAGTCGAATTCGTACTGCCCGTCACCGCCCTCGTGGTCGAAGCTGAAGACGCCGAAGTCGTTGTCGCGCAGGGCTGTCACGAAATCGTCGAGGAACTCCGACGCATCCAGCGTGGCTTCGGCATCATAGGCCGGGCAGGGTTTGAGACCGCCGCTGGCGGCGAGCGGTGTCAGGTAGCCGGTCGCGTCCCGCGGCTCGGCCGGGTTGAACACGAAAACCTCGGTCTCGACACCGAGTTTGAACTCGAATCCCAGTTCGCGCGCCCTGTTCAGCTGTGCTTTGAGAATGCTGCGCGGACACTGATCGAGGGGCTCGGTCCCGCCGAACATGATGTCGGCGGCCATCCAGACAAACCGTTTGTCCCAGGACAGCTGCCGCAACGTGGTGAGGTCCGGTATCGCGACGGACTCCTCTTCCTGCGGGTCCATCGCGCCGAATCCGGTGATGCCCCGGGGAGTGAAGCGCTCCGAGCCGGCCAGCATGTTGGGAAGGTGATCGATGGGCACCGCCTTCGTCTTGGGTCTGCCGTGCACATCGATCCACGAACCCAGTGCATACTTCACGCCACGGCGCGCGAGCGATTCCGCGAGCTCCCGGTGGTTGGGTTCGACGACGTTGACCGTATCCATCAACTGCCTCCTGAAAATTCGATGAGTTCGGGGGTTCGGCCGTGCGGCCGGGGTAGCGGTGGCTCTTCGGCGATCCCGGCAAGGGCCTTGCCGGCAACGACATCCACGATCGCTTCGAAGAGCGTTTCGCCGAGCGCCGCCGTGGCCTGCGACGGACAGCCCGTGACGCCGTTGCCCGACAACACTTCTGCTGTATAGCGAAAGGTCAGGCCGCCGGTGCGGTCCGGGTCGTCGGCGCCGGTCATCGCGGAGAGATCGACCAGTTCAGGGAACACATGCAGCGCGAGTGAAGTCTCCGCTCGGTTGGCGTGGATGTCCTCACCGTCGGCCAGCACCTCAGCGGTGATCTCGCGGCTGGCGTTCCACCAGTCGACCCAGTTGGACTTGAGGCCGGGTCGGGAGAACCGCAGCCGATCGGTCGCCGCACCCAGCGCCGCGACGTTGCCCATGTGCCCGTTGACGAAGATCAGGCGAGTGAGGCCGCTCAGGGCCGACCACTCGGCGACACGAATCAGGAGTCGGGACAGCTCTTCGGGGAACAGTGACAGCGTCCCCGGGAAGGCCGTCCCATGGCCCAGGCTGCACCCCACCGATAGGGCCGGCAGCACGATCGCGGCAGCACATCGCGCGGCGGCTCCGTCACATATCGCCTGCGCGAGTCTGGTGTCGGTGTCGGTCGGTAGATGCGGACCGTGTTGCTCGATGGCTCCCACCGGGACCAGCCCGACCCGATCCGCCAAGTTGAGCCGGCCGAGCTGCGGCGAGGTGCATTCGCCCCACCTCACGACGAAACCGTTTCGGGGATGCGCGGACGGCGCGCCGATTGCCCACCGCTGACCAGAGGCATTGCTGCCCTCCGATGACTTCGGAGCGAAGGCTCCGCAATCCTTCCGGGCTTTTGTCCCCTGGTGTGCCCGCAGGCGGTGCGGGTGCGCCCCTCGGTCCAGGCCTCGTGCGAGCGGAACCCTAGGCACAGATTCCCGTCGGGAACCTGGCAGAAACGCTAAGCGGCGCACGTGTCGCCGCCATTTCTGCCAGATGTCGGCAATGTAACCGACGGCTTGCGCTAGGCGCCAACACTTTTCGCGCTGGCTCCGGCGGCTGACGGTAGACATGAAGGAACGTTTCTGCAATCATGGCCTCAACCCCGCCGTACATCGCGGGTAGGCGCTTCGACTGGTGAAGAAACGTTTCTGCACGCAGGCCGTCGGCACCGTCGCCGCGTTTGTCGCTCGTCCCGTCCACGCGATCGCCCCCGCGATCTGCGCTCAGCCCCAAGAGGAGTCCGTCATGTACGACTGGTCCGCCGTCGATGTCGATCGGCTGCGAAACGATCGCCGCGAAGCAGTCGCCGATCTGATGAGGCGACAAGGCCTGTCGCACCTATTGCTGACCGGCTTCGACCACATCCGGTATGCGACCGACTACCGCACGCAAATCATTTCGGAGGCATTCGACTGGTTCGCCGCCGTGGTCGACCAGGATGGCCGGGCCGAGATCTTTGCGCCGTGGGTCGACCAAACCCAGGTCGATCCGCTCGCGGAACTGCCGTGGATCAGCGCGATCCATCCGATGCCGTCCTGGGCACCGATGGTCGGGCACCCCGAGACGTGGACGGCGGGACTGGTCGGTGCACTCGGCGGCGCCAAGAAGGTCGGGATCGAACTGATCGATCCCGCCGTGCTGCGACGGCTCGAATCTGCGTTGCCCGGTGCAGAATTCGTTCCGGTTGGCTGCGAGCTCTACGACGTGCGCATCCGCAAGACTCCGGACGAGATCCGGTTGCTCGAAGATGCCAGCATCGTCAATTCGCGCGGCGCCGAGGCCGGTTTCAAGGCCGCCGAAGCCGGTATGACCGACCACGACGTGCTGGCCGCGGTCATGGCGAGCCTGCAGGAAAGCGGTCCGGAGTTTCTGAGTCACTCGTTGTGCAACCACAGCCGCGGAGACGGCGGCTGGTTCGCCGAGGGCACGGTGCTCGCGGAAGGCGATCCCTACTTCTTCGACATCGGTCTCTACGGCCGGCACGGCTATGCCTCCGACATCGCGCGTACCGGCTTCGTGGGCGGCGACACCCGCGCGGAGATCAAGTCGGTGTACGCCAAACTGCTCAAGGCGCACGAGGTCGCCGCCGACGCCGCCAAACCGGGTGTCCGCGTATCGCAAATCGATGACGTCGTGAACGAATACCTGCGGTCGGAGGGGCTGCCCACCACCCCGTATGCCATCGGACACGGGGTGGGTTTGCGCGCCTGCGAACTGCCCACGATCTACCGGGAATCGATGACCGACCGCGACCAGGTGCTGGTGGAGAACAGCGTCATCGCCCTGGAGCCGGAGACCGGCCTCGAGGTCGACGGACGCTTCCTGCTGCTCAAGCTGGAAGACAACTATGTCGTCGAACATGATGGCGTTCGCAGGCTTTCGCCCGCGGGCTACGGCCTGGACGGCTGACGATCGGACGATGACCGGTGCCCGACCGGACCGGCTGCTCACCCTGATGGTGCAGGAGAGCCCGGCCCCGCGCGACGTCGACGCCAACGTCGAGCGGGTCCGGGTCCTCCTCGGCGAGCGGCCCGGCGTCGACATCGCGGTCTTTCCCGAGCTCTTCCTGACGGGCTACCAGTTGGACCGCCTCGGGGGGCTGGCCATGGGACTCGATGCGGCCGCGATATCCGCGATCCGCCGGGTATCCGCCGAATTTCAGACCGCCTTTGTCGGTGGCTATCTCGAGCGCGGCGACGACGGGGCCGTGTACAACTCGATGCTGGTCATCGACTCCGCGGGCTCGATCGCCGGAAACTACCGCAAGACTCACCTGTTCGGGACCGAAGGGTCCGTCTTCGGCGCGGGTGACCGATTGGCCTGCGTCGATGTCGGCACGGTGCGCATCGGCCCGATGATCTGCTTCGACCTGGAGATCGCCGAAGTGGCGCGTGCCCTTGCCTTTCAGAACCCCGACGTCTTCATCGGTATCGCGGCCAACATGGCGCCCTTCCACGGCGATCACCTGGTGGCGTCGTGCGCGCGGGCGTTGGACAACCGGACCCCGCTGATCTACGTGAACCGCGTCGGTTCGGAGTCGGGCTTCGAATTTGTCGGCGGCTCCCGGGTCGTGGGCTCGGACGGGCAGATCCTGGAGGACTTTGGGTGCCGGCGGCGCGTCGCGGTCGTCGAGGTGCCGCTGCGGCGGGACACGCCGTCCGATGTCGACTACCTGAGGCACCTGCGGCCGGAGTTATACCGCGATCATGACGAGCCGCGCTGACGGTCGGTGCTCGCCCGGAGCCGAAGATGGCCGGGCACAACCTGATTCGGCACGGCCACGCGTCCGGTGATGCGCGCGATCAACGAATCGACCGCGGCCGTTCCGATCTGCTGTGGCATCAGGTCTACTGCGGTGATCGGCACTCGCGAGTGCTTGATCGTCGCGCTGTCACCGAGTGCGGCGACCAAGACGTCCTCGGGAACCGACAACCCGACCTCTTCGACGGCGGCCGTGACGCCCAGCGCGAGGCGGTCGAGCGTTGCCAACACGGCGTCCGAGCGCACGCGGCGCGACAGCAATCGCTTCGCGGCGGCCCGCCCGGACTCTTCGGTGATGCCGTCGTCGACATAGGCGATGCGGGTGGCGCAACGGTGGGCCGCGCACCATTGCGTGTACTGCTCGACCGTGTCGCGGACGTACGAGGTTGCCGGGTCGCCCGCCAACAACGCCGGACGGCGCGCGCCCGCAGCCCGAAAGTGGTCCATGATCGCGGGGACGAGGGTCGGGTAGTCGTTGTCCACCCACGGGTGCCCCGCCGGTGTCCGGCCCACGGTGACGAGCGGGACCCGGTCGCGAGCAACCTGCACCAGCAGGCCGTCGTCCGCGGCGGTGGGGTCGACGATGATCACGCCGTCGTAAGACAAGTTCGGCGGCACCGATGCCGGCGACAGCGCCAACGCGAAGCCCCGCTCCGCCGATCGGATTGCCGCCGCCGTCATGAGATTGGCGAAGAAGTCGATGTTCCACAGCGACGAGGGTTCGGTCCCCGGCGCGCTCACCGACATCAGCAGGAGCCCGGTGCGCGCGCCCACCAGGCTGCGGGCGGCCGCGCTCGGCCGGTAGCCGAGGTCGTCGGCGATCTTGCGCACCCGCTCGCGCGTCCCGGCAGTCAGCCGGCCGTTGCCGGACAGGGCATCCGACACCGTCGTGACCGAGACACCGGCGACGCGCGCGATGTCCTTGATGGTGACCCGGCCACGGGTGGCTGCCCGCGCAGCGTTGACCTCGGGGCGCTTCAGCCGGGCCTCCCCAAAGACTGCAGGAACGTTTCAGCGATTCAGGCTACACGAACCCTGCTGTGGGACGCGGCTCAGTCGACGGACGGTGCGAGCGTCCATTGCCGGAGCTTCAGGGTGTTTGGTGTCCCGTGGACGGCGGCGTAGATCACCGCGCCCACGACGATCGTTCCGGCGGTGAACATCAGCGGAAAATACTGGAGATACCAGTGACCGCCCTGGGGGTCGTAGATCGATTGGCGGGGCCAGATCAGGTTGACGAACATGGCGGCGCCGTAGGCGACCGCCGCGGCATTCAGCCACAGGCCCGCTCGTCCCATGCTGAAGGCGCGTCGGCCGTCGTCGTCGAAGGCGTCGGCGTTGAACACTCGTTCGCCGCGTAGGCGCTTCACCAGCATTGCGCCGGTGACCATCAGGTAGGCGAGGTAAATGATGATGATGCAGGTCGATTCCATTGCGACGAAGGCGGCCTGGGGTCCGAGGTTGAGCATCAGCACCGCGGTGGCGCTGATTCCGATCGCGATCGCGGCGGCCGCGGGGGTGCCGGTGCGTTGGGGAACATGGGAAAGCACGCCATGGAACAGGGTGCGTCTGTCGCGGGCCATGGAGAACAGCATGCGCGAGCCTGCGGTCTGTATCGCCAGTGTCGCGACGCAGATCGCGATGGCGACCATGGTCAGCAAGATCTTCCCGGTCGTCCCCGACAGCACGGTCGCGACCACGTAGGCGGGTCCCTCGTCGGCGAGCTTGCCGTCGGTGAGGCTGGGGGCGGCGAGGACCATCGCCACGATGATCCCGAATCCGAGTATCCCCGCCGCCGACAGGGCGCGCAGGGTGGTGCGCGGCGCGATTCGGCGCGCGTTGCGGGTTTCCTCCGACATCTCACTGGCGCTGTCGAATCCGACCAGGACGTAGGCGGCGGTGAAGGAAGCGCACAGCAGGGCGCCGAAGTAGCCCGCGTGGCTGACGGTACCGGTCGTGACCAGGACGCCGCCCGAGCGTCCGCCGTGTGCGATGAGCAGGATGATGATGGCGGTGGCGCCGCTGATCTCCGACACCACACCGATGTTGTTGATCAGGGCCATCAGCCTGATGCCGATGATGTTGATGATGGTGGTCAGCGCCATCAGGATGCCCGCCAACAGGATTGCGTTGTGCACGCCTGTCGTGGTGGTGGGGGAGGGGTCGCCGCCGATCAGTTGAAAGCCACTCCAGATCTGCGGCAGCACCACTTGCAGGGCGATGGCCGCGCTGGTCATGACGACGATCTGGCCGACGATCATGATCCAGCCCGCGAACCAGCCGAATGTCGGGTTGGCCAGGCGGCTGGACCACTGGTAGATCGCGCCCGAAAGAGGGTAGCGGGCGGCGAGTTCGGCGAAACACAGCGCGACGAGGAGTTGGCCCCCGAGCACCACCGGCCACGTCCACACGAATGCCGGGCCGCCGAAGGAGAAGCCGAGTCCGGCCAGCTGGAAGACGGCGGTCAGCACCGAGATGAACGAGAAGCCTGCCGCGAAGGAGGCGAACCGGCCCATCTTGCGATGCAGCTGTTGTTTGTAGCCGAATGTCGCGAGGTCGCGGCCTTCGTCGACGATGGGTGGTTCGATCACGTCGGTTGCCATGGGATTTCCCTTCAGGGTGCGGTTTCGGAATGACCAAAAGACGACAGCGCCAGAGACCCTGCCGGCAGGGATAGCTCGCCGGCGTCGATGCGGGCGCGCAGATAGACGAAGCTCTGTGCCGTTTGCGCGAAGAGATGATCGCCCGCCCGGAGCCCTTCACGAGGGGGCTGACCGGGGGACCGCAGCTTCGGCAGCGGTTCGACGACGGTGTCGTAATCGACACTGAAAAACAGCGGGTAAGAATACCTTTCGTCGACCACCTTACGCACGCGGTGAGTGGTCGCAACGAACAGTCCGTTGGTCCACAGCTCTAACATGTCGCCGATGTTGACCACGAAACAGCCTGGCCTGGGCGGCACGTCGATCCACTGACCGGCGCCGTTGAGCACCTCGAGGCCGGGCTGCGTGGCCTTCAACAGGGTGATGCACTCGTAGTCGGTGTGTGCGCCGATGCCGGGGCGGTCGACGGCGCTCTCATCCACCGGATAGTGAATGAGCCGCAGTTGGCTTGGCGGATCTGTCAGTACGCGGTCGAAGAAGTCCTCCGGTTCCGAGAGATAAAGCGCGAATCCTCGCATGATCGCCCGTCCCGCTTCGAACACCGCCTCGTAATACTCACTGACAGCGTCGGCAAATCCCGGTAGCTCCGGCCACTGGTTCGGCCCGCTCAGCGCCGTGGCGCCGGCGCGATCGGGGCGGTGCCGCGCGCAGTCGTAGGCCTCCTTCTTGTCGGCCGTTCCACCCGCGAACACCTCTCCGCCTTCGGGCACATATCCGCGGTGATTGGTCGAATTCCCGATATAGACGGCCATTTTCGCGTCCATGGGTTGGTCGAAGAATGCCTGTGATGCATTGTGCATGCGGTCGAAGACCGCATCTGGCACCCCGCTCCCGCTGACGTACATGAACCCGACGCGGTGCGCGGCCTCGCCGAGCTCCTGCGCGACGGCGGCTCGCACCGCGGGATCCCGGGAAGAGAGGCCCGAGATGTTGATCTCGGGCACCGTATCGAAGGATGTTGGACTGGGCATGTTCACTCCTGGTGTGTCTGAAGCAGGGTCGGGTCTCCCGTGAGACCGCTGATCTGCCAGCTGCCGGCCAGCAGGCAGCGGTGATCAGCGGGTGCGGCGATGGTGGTCTGGGCTCGTCGTCCCCGGATCCGGACCGAGATCGGCGTGCCTTCCGTTTCGGTTCGTGTGGAAGACCTTATGCGCCAACGGCTGTCGCTGATCGTGCCGATCGCTATCTCGCAATCCGAGCCCATGCCGGCGGTCCGGGTGTCTGCCTTCGACGGACGCCCGACCGCGAATCCGAAGAACCCGGCCGAGCGCAGCAGGACGGCGTCGCGGCCGGCGTCATCCCGGAGTAGCACGGTGGCCGAGTCGTCCGGACTGTGCCGCTCCGTGCGGACCCACACCTCCCGGTAGGGCTGCAGGACACCCTCCTCGATCAGGGTGTCGCCGTCCCAGTTCAGCCTGCCGACGTCCGGGGGGCTCTGCGGTGACCAGTCGACCGTGCGCTGCCACGTGAATTCCGCCGGCGCCTGGCAGGTCTGCACCAGCCGACCGGCGAACGCCTCCAGGGCGGGCGGTCGTGTCGTGCCAACCGGAACGTCCGCGTTGACCCCCGGCCACGCCGCGGGGCGGCGCAGATCGACAAACCATTGCCAACCTTGCAACCACGTAACGCGGGTGGTGGTGTCGGAGCGGCCGTCCGGCCACTCCACCGAACGACGCACCCAGACTCCGCACAGGTCTTCAACTGTCGGTGCCGAGCAGTGCTTCAACTTCACCTACTTTTCTATCGACTGATCGAAAAGTAGCGAGAGTTTGGATCGGCCCGATGATCTTTGTGTTTCGAACACGTTTCGACGTTCGCTCCTGGCGCGCACCAAACATGATGGGCCGCAGCGGCATACGAGTTGCTGGATGGCCGCGACCGCCACGCGCGGGCAGCCGTGTTTCGGTCGGCCGCCGCAGCCGGGATGTTGCTACGAGAACCGCCCACCGCGTCACCGCCCGCGCAAGGCGCCACCGGCTGCGCGAAGTTAGGCTGTGCGAGTCCCATATTTTTCAATCCCTTCGAAGAGCAGCGTCAAATGTCCGTCGAAAGACCCCGGTACGTCGGGGAGGTTGCCAAGCTGGTCGGCACGTCACCGAGCCGCATCCGCATGTGGGAAAGGGACGGTTTGCTCAACCCGCGACGCACGTCGTCGGGCCACCGGTTGTATTCGGCGGCCGATGTCGATCGATTGCGGGAACTCAAGCGCCTGGTCGACCAGGAAGGGTGGTCGGCCACCGCGATCAAGGCCAACCTTAATGCGCACTTCCCGGATAAGGTCTCGCCGGCAAACGCAATCGGCCAACGTATCCGCGAATTACGGGGCGAAGCAGGATGGTCGTTGCGGGACCTGGCAAACGGATCCGGTTTGGCGGTGTCGACGATCAACAGCCTGGAACGCGGGCAATCGATGCCTTCGGTGGGGACGCTGCACAAGCTCGCCCGCGCATTCGGGATGACGCTGGCAAGCATGCTGGAGGCCGATGAACCCAGCGCGTCGCTCGTGGTGCGCAAGAGCGAGCGGGTGCTTCTGCCCATGCGCACGCCGGGTATCGCCTGGGAGAAGCTGTATACCGGCGACTCCGTGCTCGAGTCCCTGATGGTGACCGTCCAACCCGGAGCCGGGACCGAAGGAACCCTGCAACACGACGGCGAAGAGTTCCTTTACGTCATCAGAGGCGCGATCGAATTGATTCTCGACGGAAATCAGGTGTACGACCTGGAGGCCGGAGACGCCATGACATTCGACAGCATGCGCGAGCACTCTTATAGCAATCGTGGTTCCAAGGTGGCTCAGATCGTGTGGGTCAACACGCCGCCGACGATCTGAAACGGTGCCAACGGCAGTTTCGACCGCTGAGCACTCGCCGAGCAAATATGAACGGCGTTGTGTCGGTTGTTTACGTCTTGTTACAGGGCTTGCATCCGGATTATGCAGGCTTTCCCAGTTGACCGGACAAAATTAACCTTGGCCGTACACGCCGGGAACCCGTTAAGGCAGTGTGGTCATGCGGGTTTCGATGCGCCCGACCTGCACGCTCACAGAATGATATGCGGCTGGGGCGGAACGGCTTTGCCCGCTTCACACAGTGATTCACCCCTCGGTTTCGCTGTGTCACTTCATCTTCTGCGCAGAAGGGCAGTCCGATGGAACCGACCACCCGCACCGTGCACGTCGAACAGGTAACCATTGCTCCCATTCCGCAGGCCGCACGTCGCGGGCGCGCCCGCGCCCTATTTCCGATCTGGTTCGGCGTGCAGATCATGCCGCTCACTGTGGTGACGGGTGTGCTGGGGACAACCGTCTACGGTTTGTCCGCGGCATGGACGATCGTGGCCGTAGCCATCGGCAACATGATCGGGGCCATCTTCGTCGCTCTGCACTCGGTTCAGGGCCCCAGGCTCGGCGTACCGCAGATGGTGCAGAGCCGTGGCCAATTCGGGCTACGCGGCTCACTGCTCGTGCTTGCCGTCGTGGTCTTGATGTACGTCGGGTTTCTGGCGTCGATCCTCGTCTTGGCCGCCTCTTCGCTGCAGGTGATATTCCCGAGGTTGGGATCGACGCCGGCGCTGATCATCAGCGGCGCCATCACGTTGCTACTGGTCGTCTTCGGCTACGAAATGATCCACAAGGTGAACCGGCTCCTCATGCCGTCATTCGCGATTGCGTCGATCATCAGCCTCGCATACCTACTCGCGCACGGCGTATCCAATTCGCCCGCAGCCACATCGGGGCAGTTCACCGTCCACGGATTCATGGGCATGCTTTCGGTAGCCGCCATCTGGCAGCTGGCGTATGCACCCTATGTCTCGGACTACTCGCGTTACCTTCCTGTCGGCGTATCGTCGTCGGCCGCATTCTGGGCGACTTACCTCGGGTCCGTCGGCGGCGCGATCCCGATGATGGTCATCGGGGCGTTACTCGGCCAGATATCCGACGGCAGCCTCAAGAGCTTGAATGCCCTGCTGCCGAGCGGCGTCGGAGTGTTCGTCATAGCGGTCTTCTTCCTCGGAGCGGTGGACGCGTGCACCGTCAATCTCTATGGGCCCGCGCTGTGCGTGGCCACCACCATCCAGACGTTCAAGACCAGCTGGCTGCCCGGGGCGGGCAGTCGGATCACGATCGCCGGCATCGTGACGCTTTTGTCGGTGTACATCGCTGCCGGGTTCTCCGACGATTTCCTGGTCAGCTACAGCAACTTCATCCAGATCTTGCTGTACTTCCTCATCCCGTGGAGCGTAATAAATCTCGTTGACTATTACCTGATCAGGAAAGCGGATTACGACGTCGAGTCGTTCTTCCGGCCCGACGGGGGAATCTACGGGCACTACAACGCCGCGGCCGTCGTCGCCTATGTGATCGGCGTTCTCGTGCAAGTTCCCTTTATGTCCGGAAACCTTTATACCGGGATTGTGGCGCGCCGACTGGACGGTGTCGACATCGCCTGGATTGTCGGGTCTTTTGTGTCCTTCGCGGTGTACTACTTCCTCCTGATGCGCCGCGACGGACCTAGCCAGAGCCGCACTCATCGGCGCCCGGCACCGGAATCGCTGGTGTTGGCTCCGCATTACCGCCCGGCAACCGACACGCCGTCCTGACGACGCCGGCACCCCAACAGAAAGGATTCTCAATGACCCGCATCGACGTCCCGAGCAATGCTGTCCGGCAACGCCTGATGCCCGATGACACGTGGAGCTGGCATATGCCCACGCCGTTCTCTCAGGGATGGAAGATCGGCAATCTGGTCTTCATCGGCGGCCAGTTGTCCGCCGATGCGCGGGGCAATGTCATCGGCGAGGACGATATCGAAGTCCAGACCCGGAATGTATTCGAGAACATCACCAAAACGCTGGCCGCGGCCGGCGCCAACTGGAGCCATGTCGTCAAGCTGAACACCTTCTATTGCTTCGACGGAGACGGCGACGAGGTGCAGGAGAACTGGACGAAAATGACGAACGTCCGCATGCAGTACCTGCCGAATCCCGGACCGTGCGGCACGGCCGTCCGCGTTTCGGGACTCATGTACGACGGCTTCCTCATCGAGGCCGAAGCCATTGCCGTGATCACCGAAGGGAACGACACCGATGCCTGCATCGATTGACGCAGAACGCCTTCGCATCGACAAGGTCGTCGAGGCGCTCAAAGAGAGCCCGGAGCCGCATCTGCTCACCGGGGACCTGTACAAGCAGACGCTGCGCGACGGACGCCGCGTCATTGACTGCCGAGGCGAAGAAGTCGATGACGTCACCGCCCATCGCGACCTGCGCGCGGTGGAGACGACCGCGGCGATCCTGGATGCGCAGTTTGCGCCGGAATCACGTGACATCCTGACCTTCACCGGGGAAGACGGTGGCCGGCGGGGGATCGGCTGGCAGGTGCCGACGACGCGGGATCATCTGTTGGCCAAGAAAGCCGGCACCGAGTTCATCACGAAACGGACCATGGGTGTCTACGGCCGTCCCGTGGACTACGGCGCCATGATGGCGCTGGGATTCCTTTCAACGATCGACCGGATCCAGGCGGAGAACCCCGCATTCGCCCAGAACGTCCGAGACTTCGTGGCGCTGTCCGCAGACCACAACCTGCTGAGCACGGACTTGATTGCCGATCCGCAGTCCGACAAGAACATTCCCCGCAACGAGCGGCCCTCGCAGCTCCGGATCGTTGACGAAAGCCCTGACGGCATCGTGCTCAACGGAGCGAAGGTGGCCGGGAGCATGGGCGCGCTCGGACACTTCTTCACGTTGTCGACGACCTTGGGACCGGGCCTGGGGCCCGACGCCGCGATCTGGGCGGCAATCCCGGTCAACAGTCCGGGAGTCGCTCTGCTGCTGCGTGAGCCCACGGCGAACATGCACTCGGCGCGGCCGGACCATCCTCTCGACCATGCCGGAGAGGAGATGGATCAGATCATCATGTTCGACAACGTCTTTCTGCCACGCGAATACGTTTTCAGCGCTCACAACCTCGAACTGCTGACGCTGTACTACGAAAGCTGCGCCTTCTCACTGTGGTCCGTCATGACACGCCTGGCATTCCGCGCGGACATCTTCGCCGGCGTGGCACAGGTGATCACCGAGATTCTGGGCACCGACAAACTGCCGGGTGTGCAGAACGCCGTCGCCGACGTCACCTTGTACGCGCAAACGCTCAAAGCCTATGCACTGGCCACGATCCACGAATCGGTGGAGTGGAACGGCGTCCAAGTGCCCAATCCGGATCTCGTGACCGCCGGGCGCCTCTACTCGATCGAGAACTACCCGCGCATCACCTATCAGATCCAGGATCTCTGCGGTCAGGCACTGATCGCCCGCTGGCCCGAAAAGGTCTGGGATCACCCAGAATTCGGCCCACGAATGGACCAGTATTTCCCGGGCACCGGCGTCACCGCCCGGGAGAAGAACACCTTCTTCAACTTCGTGTTCGACCTGCTATGCGGTGCCCACGCCGGTCGTGTCGCGCTGTTCGAGAATGTCAACGCCACTCCACCGGCCTTCGTCAAAGGCTTGGTGTACAGCAAGACCGACCGTAGCTCGGCGGCCCGCCTCGTTCGCGACTATGTCGGGATTGCTTGAGGGCGGGAATGAGACACCCACCTCGTACCCAAAGCCGTCGGCCTGCCCCGAGTGCCGCGGTAGGCACAACCGAGCAGACGCCGAACTTCATCGCCGCCATGCGGGTGCTGGCCCGCGCCGTGGTCATCCTCACCGTAGAGGTGGAGGGCCAGCCCTGGGGTGTGACGATCAGTTCGTGCTCGTCCCTGTCGGCAGCTCCGCCCCGGCTGGTGTGCTCCCTGGAGTCGAGAACGGTCGCGGCAGCGGCCATCGCCGAGCACGGCCGGTTCGGGATCAACATCCTGTCCGCCGCTCAGGCCGAACTGGCGGCGACGTCGGCCAAAGCCGGCATACCGAAATTCCTCGACCGGGCACTACTGATCCATCGCGAGGACCCCGAGGTGTCCACACCGCAGATCGCCGATGCGCTGTACAACCTGGACTGCATCGTGGTGTCGCGCTTACGCATCGTCGATCACGACCTCGTGGTCGGCGGGGTGCGGTGGTCAAAGTCAGGCCCCCAGCATGACCCGCTGCTCTATTTCAACCAGTCGTTTCGGGCGCTGGACAGACAGGCATAGGAGGGCCAGTCCCATGACAGTGATCACACGAGCGGAACTGATCGCCGAAGGTCAACGGCGCGCGCTGATGGAATCCCGGGTTCCGACGCCGCCGGCGAGCACTCCGCTGCTCGGTGGCGCATTGCTCGACCGGCCACACAAGATTGTCGATCTGACCCGGCCCCTGTACGAGGGCATGCCGGTATGGTTCGGCCATCAGAAGACGTTCACCCCGGTCAACCAGGACCATGACCGTTTCAAGGAGCTCCACCAAACCGAGATCGGTTTCTACGCCAGAAACCTGATCATCAGTGAGCACGCGGGAACACACTCCGATGCGACTATCGAATATGATCCCGCGGGCATGCCCATCGATCAGCTTCCCCTGGAGATGTATTGGGGGTCGGCGGTCTGTCTGGACATGTCGGAAGCCGAGTTCATCGACCCCGATCCGGACTGCCGGGGCTGGGCAACCGAGGACGTCGTCAGGCGCGCCGAGGCCAAACTCGGGGCCGCGGGTGAGGCGATCAGGCCAGGTGACATCGTGCTGGCTTGGTTCGACTATGGCGATCGTCACTTCCCGACTCCCCAGTACATCCACCACAACCCGGGCTTTTCCTGGGACGGGCTCGAGTACCTGGCAAAAAAGGGCGTGGTCAACATCGGGACGGACTGCAGCGCAATCGATCACAGCGCCGACAGCAGGTTCAGCGGCCACATGGTCTGTAAGAAGTACGGGTTGGTGAATACCGAGCATCTGGCGAACCTGGGGCAGCTGGTCAACACACGGTTCATGTTCTACGGCCTGCCGTTGAATATCATAGGTGGCACTGGCTCTCCGATCCGGGCTGTTGCCGTCCTGCCGTAATACGCAGCAGCGCCGCGCCTCCTGGAGTGCGCAGCGGGGTCCGGACGTCGATCGGCCAGCCGGCCGTTTCGCACACGCTGTGCCGCGAAGTTCCCTGCCGCAGGTATGTGACATGGGCTACCGCGCAGAGCAAATGAGGGCGGCCGCCACCCCGGAGACGCGCCGTCTGATGCCTCGATGATATACAAAATCTATCGGGCGATCGAAAGAATTTCAAGCAACATGAAATATGTTGAGGCAGAACGATATTCAAGGCAGTTGACGGGCTAACGGCGGCGTCGTGAATCAAAGTTAATATGGCCGTTACCGATGGCATCGTCGCTGCAACACGCGAAACATACTGTGGCTGCAACACATTGGTCTAGAGCAAACTCATGTGTGTCCTGAAAATAATTGCGGCCAAACGGTGTAAGCCCGGCGCATGGAATCTAGTCAGATGGGGAAGCTGGTGATGGATTTTGCGGTGTTGCCGCCGGAGATCAATTCGGGGCGAATGTATGCGGGAGCGGGCGCGGGGCCGATGGTCGCCGCCGCGGCGGCCTGGGATGGCTTAGCTGCGGAGTTGAGTTCAGTGGCGAACTCCTACCGGGGCGTCATATCCGAGCTAACCGGCGGACCGTGGGTGGGCCCGTCCTCGATGACGATGGCGGCTGCGGTAGCACCATATATGGCGTGGGTGAACACCACCGCGGTTCAGGCCGAGTTAACGGCCAGCCAGTTGGGGTCGGCCGTTGCGGCCTACGAGGCGGCATTTGCGGCCACAGTCCCCCCGCCTGAGATCGAGGTGAATCGCGCGCTACTGGCGGCGCTGATCGCCACCAACATACTGGGGCAGAACACCCCGGCGATCGCCGCCACCGAGGCGCAATACGCCGAGATGTGGGCCCAGGACGCCATGGCGATGTACGGCTACGCCGGCGCTTCCGCGGCCGCGACGAAGTTAACGGCGTTCACCGCCCCGCCCGAGACCACCGATCAGGCCGGCACCGCAACTCAAGCCGAGGCGGTCAGCCAGGCCGCGGCCTCCGCGGCCGCTCCGAGCGCGGACTCAGGCCTGACCCAGTTTCTCGACTTGGTCCCCAGCGCGCTGCAAAGCCTCGGCCTGGGAGGGGCATTCGACCCAACCGCGTGGTTGGAGACCGTCCTCTCCTCGCCCACCGGCGCGGCCCTCAACGTCTTCAGCACCAACTTGGGTAACTGGAGCCTGGTCGTCAGTGGCCCGTTGTTCACGGCGTCCGGTATCACTCCGCTGCTGGGCGGCCTGTACAGCCTCGCGTTGCCGGCTGCCGCGGCCGCCGATGTGGCACCCGACCTGGGAGCGGTCGCTGCAGCCTCCGATGTCGTACCCGCTGCCGGGCTGGGCACACTGGCCGGCTCGTATACAGGCGCGGGCGCACCGGTTTCGGCGGGCCTGGGGGAGGCGGCCTCGGTCGGCAAATTGTCGGTGCCGGAGTCGTGGGTTTCGTCCCCGGCGATCCGATTGGCCGGCAGCGCATCGCCGCTGGCGACAGCCGGTTTGGAAGGCTTGGCGCCGGCCGCGACCGCCGCGCCGGGCAGCTTCTTCGGGGGAGTCCCGCCGGTGGGCAGTCTGGTCAATGCGCCGCGGGGCGAGCAAACGCGGGCCCGTTCGGGCCAGGCCCAGAAAGTCATCCCGGCGCTGCCCGGGGAGCCCCACACCGGGGAGGGCGTCATGGCGGGTCGGCCAGCACAGCCGTCGCAACCGGCGCGCCGCCATGTCGCCAGCGCGTTGAGCAGCCAGGAACGCGACGAACTCGACAAGCTGCGCAAGGAGATCGCCGATCTGGCGACCGAACGTGACGCGGCGGCCCGACTGATCAAGGAGGCGATGCTGTGACCAGCGCTCTCGATTTCGCGGGGCTGCCGCCCGAAGTCAACTCCGGTCGCATGTACGCCGGCCCGGGGCCGGCGCCGCTGGTAATGGCCGCGACGGCATGGGGCGCGCTGGCCGCGGAGTTGAACTCGGCGGCTAGCTCGTACCAAGGGGTGCTTTCCGCATTGACGAGCGGACCGTGGGTCGGTCCGTCGTCGATGATGATGACGTCGGCGGTCGGGCCCTTCGTGTCGTGGATGAGTGCCACGGCGGCGCAGGCCAAGCAGACGGCGAGTCAGATGGAATCGGCGGTCGCGGCCTACGAGGCGGCGCTCGCGGCGACGGTGCCACCACCGGTGATCGAGGTGAACCGAGCCTTGCTGTCGGCCTTGGTGGCCACGAATGTTCTGGGCCAGAACACTCCGGCGATCGCGGCGACCGAGGCGCAGTACGCCGAGATGTGGGCCCAGGACGCCGCGGCGATGTACGGCTATGCCGGCGCGTCGGCGGCGGCGACGCGATTGGTGCCGTTCAACACGCCGCCGCAGGCCACCAACCCGGCGGGAAGTTCGTCGCAGAGCGCCGCGGTCACCCAAGCCACCGCCGCGGCGGGCGAGTCGAATGCCCAATCCGCGCTTTCAGGTGTTCCCAATCTGCTGCAAGGGCTTTCGTCGGGATTCACCCTGGATAACAACCCGCTTCTGGATCTGTTGAACAGCTCTCCGGTGCAGCTGTTCAACTCGCTGAGCAGCCTGACCGTCGGACCCCAGATCCTCTCCGAGGGGCTGAACTTCGACGCCTCCGGCGCCATGTTGACGTTCGCCCCTCCGGTGGCGACGGCGTGGAACCCGTTGATCTCCGCCCTCACGCCGCCGGCAGCGGCGGCCAGCGCCGCGTCTCAGGTGTCCGGGGGATCGGGCGCGGGGTCGACCCTGGTCGGTTCGTCCAGTCCGATCTCGGCGGGCGTGGGGGAGGCGGCCTCGGTCGGCAAGTTGTCGGTGCCGGCGTCGTGGGGCGGGGCTTCCCCGGCGGTCCGCCTCGCTGCCACCGCACTGCCCATCGCCGACCTCGAAGGCGTGCCGGCGCACCCGCTCGGTGGCCTGTACGGGGGCATGCCGCCGTTGGGTGGACCGGTGGCGAGCGTGGTCAACGCGCCCAGGGACGGGCAGGGACCCCGGACCGGTGCTCGCGCGAAAGTTGTCGCTGCCCTTGACCGGGAGTCGGGACTGAACACCGACCTCGCGGACCGCTGGGTGGCGCAGGACCGCAGGGCCGCCGAGGACGAGGCGGTGAGTGAACGCGACGAGCTCAACCAGCTGCGCCGGGCGATCGCCGACATGACCAAGCAGCGCGACGCGCTCAAGCGCACCGCCTCCCTGCTGATCCAGGAGGCCAACAACAAATAGCTCCTTGCGCCGGTTGTCGTGGCTCCGTCCCTCCTCCCCCCGGGGACGGCAGCCGCGGCAACCGGCGTCTAGGGCCAGCCGCCTATCGCGGTTGCGTCCGGCCCGTCGCAGACCGGCAGAAAGGTACCCCGCCCTTGCGGCTTGACCACGTCATCATTGCCACCAGCGAGCCGGTGCGCTCCGCGCGCCGGCTCGCGAAAAACGCAGGCCTCGCCGCCGTCGAGGGCGG
Organism: Mycobacterium saskatchewanense; assembly: GCF_010729105.1. Taxonomy (NCBI): domain Bacteria; kingdom Bacillati; phylum Actinomycetota; class Actinomycetes; order Mycobacteriales; family Mycobacteriaceae; genus Mycobacterium; species Mycobacterium saskatchewanense. The sequence goes on along the minus strand of NZ_AP022573.1, from coordinate 1,364,645 downwards.
TGTCCATGACGGTCTGGGAACGGCCAACTACATCGTTCCGCTCGGCCGGGGCTACCTCGAACTGGTTACCGCCCACGATCGCAGGCTCGCGGAGCGCAACGCTTTCGGGCGACTCGTTCTTGCCGCATTGCACGAGCGGGACGAGGCGTTCGCCGGGTGGGCGGTCGAGGTCAGCGTGGACTGCCTGGCGACGGCCGCCCAGGCCCGCGGTCTGAGCATCGGTCGGCTCACCCGCCGCGGAATCGGCATCGACCACGCCGGTATGGAGGACGTCCGGGAATCACCCGGCTTGCCATTCCTGTTGGCACGGGAGGCTGGCAGCGGGCATCCGCAAGACCTTCGCGCAGACCACCGCGTGATACCGCACGGCGTGCGGGCACTCACCATCGGCGAGTCGGAAGACGCTCTTAACGATTGGTTTGCGGGCCAGCCAATCGATCAGCCAGTGATGTGTCGCGGTGAGGGATGTGGCATAGCCCAGGTCGAAATCGCGACTGATGCCGGCACCATCGTGTTGAGGGGCGATTCGCCCACCCGGACCGTGCAATCGTGAGTGTCACACTCCGGGCCCTGCGCCGCGAGCTGCATGCGTGTGCCGAGGTCGGCCTCAATCTGCCCCAGACCCAGGCGATCCTGCTGCGCGAACTCAGCGGGCTCGGTGTGGACACGCACACAGGTTCTGCCTTGAGCTCGATAGTTGCCGTCCTCCGGGGCACCCGGCCGGAACGCGACGAACCGCGGCCGGCGGTGTTGGTCCGCTCCGACATGGACGCCCTGCCTATCACGGAGGCCACCGGCTTGCCCTTCGCTTCGAAGGGTGACGCCATGCATGCCTGCGGTCACGACCTCCACATGGCGGCCCTGGTCGGCGCGGCCAGGAAGCTGGCGGCACGACGCGACGAACTGCACGGTGACGTGGTCTTCATGTTCCAGCCCGGTGAAGAAGCCTGCGGCGGTGCGCAATTGATGCTGGACGAGGGTGTCCTCGAAGCCTCCGGCCAACGAGTGAACGCGGCACTGGGGATACATGTCCTGAGTTACGACCTGCCGCTGGGCACCTTCGCTTTTGGTTCAGGTGCGGTGCTGTCAGGATCGAACATCGTCACCGTGTCTTTCCGCGGACGCGGAGGCCATGGCTCGGCCCCGCATCTGGCGGCCGACCCGGTACCCGCGGCGGCGCAATTCGTCTCGTCGGTACAGGTTGCGCTCAGTCGGGCTATTTCCATGTTCGAGCCGGTGACGCTGACTTTCGGGATTCTTGCCGCAGGCAGGCAACACAACGTGATCGCCGAAACCGCCATGGCAGGAGGAACACTGCGGACGTTCTCGGCGGCGGCCGCCGAAAACGCGCTGCGGATCGTGCACGACGTGGCGCACGGCATCGCCACGGCACACGGCGTGCGTGTTGAGATAGGTGTCCGGCAGGACACTATCTCGACCGTGTGTGATGCCGCCGAAACCGGAATCGCACGGTCGGTCGCCGCGGCGGTGGTCGGCGAGCCGCATATCCGAATGCTGGACCGGCCCTATAGCCTTTCCGAGGACTTCTGCTGGGTGCTCGACCAAGTGCCGGGGACCTTCGTGATGGTGGGAGCGGGCCGATCAACGAAGCCTGGTGCGCCCGTGAATCACTCGCCCCGTGCGATATTCGACGATTCGATTCTCGAACGGGCGGCGCAGTTCGAAGCCGCCTGGGCCATCGAGCGGCTGGCTCTCCTTGCCGCCGACCCGGCGACGATGTCGGCAAGCGGAGCAGGATGACGGAAAATCTGAGGGTCGTCAGACCTGGGAGTCGGGGAATGCAATGACCGACAGGAACCGGATCGGCAACTTGACCAGGTCCACCGGTCCGTGCGCGCCTTCGCCGTCGAACTGCAGCGAGTCGCCCGCGTGCAGCCGGTACACCGAGCGGCTGTGGCTGTAATCCATGATGCCCTGCAGCATGTAGATGAACTCCGTGCCCGGGTGCTGGAAGAGCGGATAGGTCTGGCTCTTCTCCGACAGCGTGACGTGCAGGCACTCCAGCCGCTTGTGTTCACCGCGCAGCGATCCCAGGAGCTGGTACTCGTGCCCCTTCATCGTGCCCGTGCGCGCGATGCGGGCGCCGGTCCCGGATTTCACGAAGGCCGCCGGGCGCTCCACGTCGGCGCCGCGGAACAGGCTGGTGACCGGGACGTCCAAACCCTTGGCCAGCAACGCAAGCGTGCCGAGGCTGCACGACGTCTGCGCGTTCTCGATCTTGGACAGCATCGCCTTCGAGATGCCCACCCGTGCGGCCATGTCGGCGACCGTCAGCCCCTGCGCGAGGCGCAGCTGCCGAACGTTCCGGCCGATCGCGGCCTCGAACTCGAGGTCCTCGACCGGCTCCTGGGGGTTGCGGTCGCGGGCCGTGCCTGACTTGTTGCGCAGCAGGGGGACGTCGCTCATCGCTATCCTGTCTAGCGCATCTGGCTGGCGCCGACATAGGGATATGGCGATCTCAATGGTGCGCCTTCGGCGAATCGCGACAGCCGGAAGTCGCCGGCCGGGATGTGTGCGTCGGTGCTGTGGCCATCTACGACGAGGTCGGCGACCAGCCTGCCGACCGCGGGGGCGATCTTGAAACCGTGGCCGCTGAAGCCGGCGGCGACGATCAGGCCGTCCAGGTCGGTGCGGCTGATCACCGGATTCCAGTCCGGCGTGATGTCATAGCAGCCCGCGTAGCTGCCGCTGACCGCCGCGGCCGCGAACCCCGGGAATCGGTCGCCGACCTTGTCCACCGTCAGTTCGACGAACGCCTCGCTGGCCCGGTTCATGTAGCGGTCCGGATCGGCGTCTTCGACCAGGGCGGGATCGCTGTTGCCGAAGAGGATGTCTCCGCCGACCTCCGGTCGCACGTACTGCAACGAGACGAGATCGGAAAACACTGGCACCGGACCGGTTTCGACCCCCGGGGCGATGGTGACGAGCTGTTCGCGCACCACGCGGATCGGCACATCGATGCCGTACGGCGCCAGGAACGGCCGGGTCCACACGCCGGTGGCGACGACGACGGCGCCCGCCGCGATCTCGGTGCCGTCGGCGAGGCGGATGCCGGTGGCTCTGCCGGCGCGAGACGTCAGCCCGGTCACGTTGGCGCCCTGTAGGATTCGCACGCCTGCGGCGCGCGCCGACGCCGCGAAGGCCTGCGCGGTGCGATAGGCGTCGCCGTAGCCGCCGCGGGCCTCCCATCCGAATGCCGCGAACGGTGTCAGGTCGGCGAACGGCCACATCCGCGCCACCTCGGAGCGGTCGATCTCCTCGGTCTGCACCCCGACGGCTTGTTGGGCGGCCAGGCTCTTGCGCAGCGATTCGGCGTCGGGGTCACCGACCCCGACCACGTATCCGGTCTGGTGGAAGCCGATGTCGGTGCCGAAAATCTCCTCGGCGTTCTCGAGGACCTCCACCCCGGCGTTCGCCATCGCCGCCAGTGAGCTGACGCCGTAATGGCACCGGACGATGCCGCTGGACTTACCGGTCATTCCAGACCCGACGGTGCTCCTCTCCGCCACGACGACGTCGGTGATCCCGCGGCGGCTCAGCGCCCACGCGGCGGCGGCTCCCTCGATCCCGCCGCCGACGATCACGACGTCCGCGGTGCTCATCGGCCTGGCACCCAGTCCGTGCCGGCCAGCGGCACGCGCGCCATCGCGGCCGCCTCGATGGTGACGGCGACCAGATCCTCCGGCTCCAGGTGCAGGACATGGGCCTTGCCGCACGCGCGCGCGATGGTCTGCGCCTCCATGGTGAGCACCCGGAGGTAGTTGGCCAGCCGGCGCCCGCCCACCACCGGATCCAGGCGCGCCGACAGCTCCGGGTCCTGCGTGCTGATCCCCGCCGGATCGGTGCCATCCTGGAAGTCGTCGAAGAAACCCGCCGCGCTGCCCAACCTTTCGTAGTCCTCGGCATACTGCGGGCTGTTGTCGCCGAGCGCGATCAGCGCGGCCGTCCCGATGGCGACGGCATCGGCGCCGAGCGCCAGGGCCTTCGCGACGTCCGCCCCGGTACGAATGCCGCCGGAGACGATCAACTGAACCTCGCGGTGCACCCCGAGCTCGGCTAGCGCCCGAACGGCCTGGGGGATGGCGGCCAACGTCGGGATCCCGACGTGTTCGATGAACACCTCCTGGGTTGCCGCGGTGCCACCCTGCATTCCGTCGACCACGACGACGTCCGCGCCCGCGTGCACCGCCAGCTTGACGTCGTAATACGTTCTGCTGGCGCCCATCTTGACGTAGACGGGCTTCTCCCAGTCGGTGATCTCCCGCAATTCGTTGATCTTGATGGCCAGGTCGTCGGGCCCGGTCCAGTCGGGGTGGCGGCAAGCGGAGCGTTGGTCGATGCCTTCGGGCAGGGTGCGCATGCCGGCGACCCGCTCGGAGATCTTCTGCCCGAGGAGCATTCCGCCACCGCCCGGTTTGGCGCCCTGCCCGAGCACCACCTCGATGGCGTCCGCCTTGCGCAGATCGTCGGGATTCATCCCGTAGCGGGACGGGAGGTATTGGTAGACAAGGTGTTTGCTCTGTCCGCGTTCTTCGGGCGTCATGCCGCCATCGCCCGTTGTGGTGGACGTGCCGACCTCGCTGGCTCCGCGTCCCAGCGCCTCTTTGGCCGCCCCGGACAGCGCGCCGAACGACATGCCGGCGATGGTGACCGGAATGTCCAGGTGCAGCGGGTGTTTGGCGAACCGGCCGCCCAGGACGACGTCGGTGCCACAGCGCTCGCGGTAGCCCTCCAACGGGTAACGCGACATCGACGCGCCGAGGAAAAGCAGATCGTCGAAGTGCGGCAGGGGACGCTTGGCGCCCCACCCCCGGATGTCGTAGATGCCCGTTTCGGCGGCGCGCTGAATGGCGGCGATGGCGTGGCGGTCGTAAGTGGCGGACTCGCGAAGGCCGAGGCGGGCGCGATCGTCGGCGGAGTATGTCATCAGTAGCTCGCGGCGTTGTCGACGTGGAAGTGATACAGCTCGCGGGCGGAGCCGTACCGGGTGTAGGCCGCGGTGTCGTCACCGTCGAAACCGGCGGCCTTCAGCAGCTGACCCAGTTCGTGGTGGTGCTCGTCGCGCATTTCCTTGGCGACGCAGTCCGCGCCCAGCGACGCGACGTCGCCGCGGACGTAGATGCGCGCTTCGTAGACAGAGTCGCCGAGCGCCTCGCCGGCGTCGCCCCGCACCACCAATCGTCCCGCCTGGGCCATGAACGCGCTCATGTGCCCGACGTTGCCGCCCACCACGATGTCGACGCCCTTCATCGAGATCCCGCACCGCGCGGCCGCGTTGCCCTCGATCACCAGCAGCCCGCCATGGGCCGTCGCGCCGGCGGACTGCGACGCGTTGCCCCTGACCCAGACGGTCCCGCTCATCATGTTCTCGGCCACCCCGGTGCCCGCGTTGCCCATGATGACGACCTCCGCCTGCTGATTCATGCCGGCGGCGTAGTAGCCGACGTGGCCGTCGATCGTTATCCGCGCCGGCGCGTCGATTCCGACGGCGACGTTGTGGGCACCGTCGGGGTGGGCGATGCTGTACTCCCCGTGCGCGTTCGGGTCGTGCAGGGCCGCGTTCACCTCGCGCAGCGGCGTCGACCGCAGGTCGAAGGTCCGCGCGGACGTCACTTCTGCCATGCGTAGACCACCTCGGGTTCGGGTTCCCAGAGCTTGGCCCGGTCGACCCCGGGAAGCCCTGCCAGGGCCCGGTATTCACTGGCCATCGCCACCCAGTCGTCCGTTTCGGCGAGGACGGCCGGCTTGCACGCGATGGCGTCACGCACGACGGCGAAGGAGTCGCGGTTCGACACGAGCAGCGTGTAGAAGCCGTCGAATCTCGCGCACAATTCCTTGAGCGCGGTCTCGATGTCGCGGCCCTCGGCGAGTTGCTTGGCAACGAAGCGCGCACCGACCTCGGTGTCGTTCTCGCTGTCGAAATGCACGCCGGCGGCACGCAGCTCCCGGCGGATGGTGGCGTGGTTCGCGAAGGAGCCGTTGTGGACCAGGCACTGCTCGGGGCCGACCGCATACGGGTGGCAGCCGCCGGGCGTCACGGCCGATTCGGTCGCCATACGCGTGTGGCCGACCCCTTGCCAGCCGGTCGCGCCGGCGAGGTCCCACTCCCGGACCAATCGGCGCGGATGGCCAACGCCTTTGAGCACGGCCATGTCCGAGCCAAACCCGGCGATCAGGGCCTGCGGGTAGGCGCGGGTCACCGTCTCCAGCAGCGCTTGCGGTGACATGTCGGCGGTGACGAGATGGGTGTCGCCGCGCCGCCGCACGTGGACACCGGGACCCAGGTCGGCGACGTCGGGATCGGCCTGCAGCACCGAGACACAACCGTGTCCCGGTGGCGACAGGACGGGATCGCCGTAGATGGCGACACCTGCCGAATCGCTGCCGCGGTCGCCCATCTCGCACAGCATGCCGCTGAGAAGTTCCCCCAATCGGGGATAAAGTTGCGGGTTGCGCAGATGCAGCCCGACGATTCCACACATCGGATGTCTCCTTGGCGTGCTCAGAAGGCGGTCAGATACTGCTCGATCTCCCACGGCGTGACGCTGCCGTGGTAGGCGAAGAACTCGTCGCGCTTGAGGCCGGCAAAATAGTCGGCCACGCCCTGCCCGGCCGCGTCGAGCACACCGGTGATCACGGGATCGGCTTGGAGATTCTCCAGCGCGTGCAGCAGCGTGGGCGGTAACGCCGGGCGGTTCTGCGCGCCGAGGCCGCCGGGATCGGTGCTGCGCTTGATGCCGTCCAGCCCGGCGCCGAGTGCTGCGGCGATGGCCAGGTATGGGTTGGCGGAACCGTCGGCGCCACGCAGCTCGATGCGCGCGGAATCGGGCACCCGAATGTAATGGGTGCGGTCGTTGCCCCCGTACGTCGGCATCCTGGGCGCCCACGACGCCCCCGAGGCCGTCGTGGTGGCCCCGGTGCGCTTGTAGGAGTTGACCGTTGGAGCCACGACGGCCTGCAACGCGCGGGCATGCTCGAGGATGCCTCCGATGAACGCGTAGGCGGTCTCGGACAGGCCGAGCCCGCGGGAGTCTTCGTCGGCCGGGAACACCGGTGCGCCACCGCTGGTCAGCGAGAGATGCAGATGCATTCCGCTGCCGGTCTTTTCGGCGAATGGTTTGGGCATGAACGTAGCCACCATGCCCCGCTCGGACGCCAACATCGACAGCAGGTAACGCAGCGTGATCACGCGGTCCGCGGTCGTCAACGCGTCGGCGAACTGAAAGTTCTGCTCGAACTGACCGTTGGCGTCCTCGTGATCGTTGGCGTAGTTCGACCACCCCAGCGTGTTCATGGCCGTCGAGATCGCGCTGAGGTGCTCGAACATCCGGGTCAGGCCGCGGGCGTCGTAGCACGGTTGCGCTGATGTGTCGGCGGCATCGGCGACCGACAGGCTGCCGTCGGCGTTACGGTGCACCAGGAAATACTCGACCTCGGCCCCCACCCAGGGTTCGTACCCGGCGTCGGCGGCCCGCGCGATGAGCGCCTTCAGGATGACCCGCGGCGCGTAGGGCCAGGGTTCACCCTCGACGTGCGGGTCGCAGTGCACGATTGCGAGACCCTCTTTGACGAAGGGGATCGGCGTGAACGACGCCGGGTCCGGAATCGCGATCAAGTCAGGGTCTTTGGGCTCCTGGCCCATCGCCCCGACGGCGTATCCCGCGAAGCCGACGCCGTCGGTGGCGAGGACGTCGACGGCCTCGACGGGCACGAGCTTGGCGCACGGCTTGCCCCGCAGGTCGACGAAGAGCGTGAGGATGAACCGGGTCCCCGACTGGTCGGCCAGCGTCGCGAGGTCGGACATGCTTCGTCAATCCTTCTGGGCGTCAATCTCGTTGGAAAGGGCCGGCCGGCGCGGGCGAGTGATCCGCGCCGGCCGGAGTCTGTCAGGCGGGCAGAAGTTCGTACGCCGCGTCGCGGTGGTACTTGGTGTCGATGCCCGTTTCCTCTTCGTCCGCGGAAATGCGGATGCCCATCGTCTTCTTGATGACGAGCGCGATGACGAACGCCACCACGAACGAGTAGGTCATCACCGCGCCGGCGGCGATCGCCTGCTTCCACAGCTGGTCGGCGCCGCCGCCGTAGAACAGCCCGTCGACCTGGTTCGGCATGCTCGCGCTGGCGAAAAACCCGATCAGCAGGGTACCGAGAATGCCGCCGACCAGGTGAACGCCGACGACGTCGAGCGAGTCGTCGTAGCCGAATCGGGCCTTGAGCCCCACGGCCAGAGGGCATATCGCGCCGGCGATCAACCCGAGGAAGATCGAGCCGACCGGCGTGACCGCTCCGCAGGCGGGGGTGATGGCGACCAGACCGGCCACCGCGCCCGACGCGGCGCCGACACCGGTGACGTGGCCGTCCTTGACCTTCTCGACGGCAAGCCACGCCAGGGTCGCCGCGCACGTCGCGGTGAACGTCGTGACCATCACGATCGCGGCCGACGTGCCGGCGGCGAGCGCCGATCCGCCGTTGAACGCATACCAGCCGGCCCACAGTAAGCCCGCGCCGAGCAAGGTCAGCGGCACGTTGTGCGGCTTGCGGAATTTGCCGAAGCCCAACGACTTGCCCAGCACGATGGCGACCGCCAGCGCCGCGGCGCCGGAGTTGATGTGCACGGCCGTTCCGCCGGCGAAGTCAATGGCCTTGAGCTTGTTGGCGATCCATCCGCCCTTGGCGTCCGGTGTGACGACGCCGTCGACGGCGAAGACCCAGTGCGCGACGGGGAAGTAGACGAGGACCGCCCATGCCGTCGCGAACGCCATCCAGGCGCTGAACTTCATCCGGTCGGCCGCGGCGCCGGACACCAGCGCGACGGTGATCGCCGCGAACAGCGCCTGGAAGAGGGCGAACAGGCTGACTGGCAGCCCATTGATCGTCGTCATCGGCTTGGTCAGGTTCTTCATGCCGAGGAATTCGGTGAAGCTCCCGACGAGGCCCCCATACGACGTCCCGAACGACATCGAAAAGCCGAACAGCACCCACAGCACACCGACGACGGCCACCGCGCCGAACGTCATCATCATCATGTTGGTCGAACTCTTGACGGAGACCATGCCGCCGTAGAACAAGGCGAGGCCCGGAATCATCACCGTGAGGCCGATGATGCAACACAACATGAATGCCGTGGTTCCCGTGTCCATGGACACCTCCTGCAGTGGCAGCCCCCCGCGGGCTGTTCACTCACAGTAATCTATGTTTCTGTTACGTAGACAGCCGTCCCGCGTTGCGACCGTGTTAAGTCGTGCCGCAGAGATCGCCGCTGGGCAGTCGCCAAAAGTGAAAGACATTCTGTGCGGCCATGTCTGGGCCCTGGGTCGCGAGTGCGTTCCGGTTGCCGGATCGGCGTGCGGGCGCTATCTTCGGATCCCGTATACAGGATCCGACGACACACGCGCCCATGGGCGGGAGGGAGGCGGGGTGCCCAGAACCGCTGAGGTCGCCGGCGCCGGGCTGTCCGGGCTGCTGCTGGCCACCCGCCTCGCCCAACTCGGCTGGCGTGTGCGCCTGCACGAGCGAAACGCCGAACTCCGGATGTTCGGCGCGGGAATCTGGATCTGGGAAAGCGGGTTACGCGCGCTGGAGGTCGTGGGGGCCTACGACCGGGCGGTGGAAAAGGCGCGCACCATCGCCGAGTGGCGGATCGCGGACCCGCACGGCCGGGTGCTGATGTCACGGCGCACCACCCCGCACGATCGCCTACTGTTGCCGCCGCGCGCCGATCTGTACGAGGCGCTGATCGCCCAGGCCGTGCACTTCGGAGTGGACATCAAGACGTCCTCGACCGTGGTCGACATGACCGCGGACGGGTGCCTGCAGCTGGCCGACGGAACGACGCATGAAGCCGACCTCGTGGTCGCGGCCGACGGCGCGTATTCGAGACTGCGCGAGTCGATCTCGGCGACCTCCTGGATGGATTTCGGTCACGAGGCCGGCATCCGAATGCTCATCGACCGCAAGGACGGCGATCCCGAGGACACCATCATCGAGTACTGGCACGGACGGCGCCGGTTGCTCTACAACCCGTGCACCGACGGTCAGGATTACATCTTCCTCAGTGCCCCGGTTTCGGACGAGCGGGCGAGCAGGATGCCGGTGGACCGTGACTTGTGGCGGACGGCCTTCCCCGAGGCGGCGCCCCTGGTGGAGCGCTTCGCCGAGGCGAGCCGGTGGGACCGGCTGGTCAACGTGCGCTGCCGGCGCTGGCATCACGGCCGGGCCGCGGTGATCGGCGACGCCGCCCACGCCATGCCGCCGAACCTCGGGCAGGCCGCCAACACCGCGTTCATCAATGCGATGGCGCTCGCCATGATCCTCGAGAACGAACGCGATGTCACCGCAGCCCTCGGGCGCTGGGAGAAGGAATGCCGCGCGCTGACCAACCACGTCCAATGGTGGTCCTACCTCTACGGTTTCGCGTTGGCCAAGGTCCCCGAACGGGCCGACGGAGTGCGCGCACGCCTGTTGCGTTCGGTATCGCGAACCCCGCTGTTCCAGAACGGGTTGAACAAAGGCGCCCGCACCATCCCGGCGGGCGCCAGGGCCACGGTTGCCTGATCACGAGGTGGCCGGACATGTCTGAGATTGAAACACCGATGAGGAGGCGCCACCCGTGAAGTACGTGTCGTTCGCAGGTCCGACCGGCGTTGTCGCCGGAGTAGTGCGCGGAACGGATGTCATCCCGTTGCCCGGCGGGGACGCCGTCGACTGGACCGGCGAGCCGGTGGGGTTGCTCTCGCACATCGCCAAGGGCGAGCCCGTGGGGCAACTGGACAGCGCGGGCGCGCTGCCACTCGACGAGGTGACCCTCGTCGCCCCGATTCCGGCCCCCCGGCGCAACATTCTCTGCGTCGGCCTGAATTATGTCGAGCACACCAACGAGTTCGACAAGTCCGGCTACAACGCGACACCGGGCGACGGGCTGCCGGACCGGCCGGTGGTGTTCACCAAGGCACCCGGCTCGGTCATCGGTCCCGGAGATCCGATACCCGCACACCGATCCCTCACCCAATCCCTGGATTACGAAGCGGAACTCGCGGTGATCATCGGCGCGGGCGGTGCCGATATCAGCGCCGATGACGCCATGTCCCATGTCTGGGGCTACACCATCATCAACGACGTCACCGCCCGCGACCGACAGCACGATCACCGGCAGTGGTTCCTCGGCAAGTCCCTCGACGGGCTGTGCCCGATGGGCCCGTTCGCCGTGACCGCCGACGAGATAGACCACCGCGAACTGCTCGTCGAGAGCCGGGTGAATGGGGAGCTGCGACAGAGCGCGAAGACGACCGACCTGATCTTCGATTTGCCCGAACTCATCGCCACGATCAGCGCCGGCATGACGCTGTTGCCGGGCGACATCATCGCCACCGGCACGCCCCCCGGAGTCGGCATCGGATTCGACCCGCCGCGGTTCCTGCGTCCAGGTGACGTGGTCGACGTATCGATCACGGGGCTCGGGACTCTCACCAACACCGTGGCGGGGGAGCAGTAGGTGTCGGCGACCGTCTCCATCGACCGACAGGGCGGGACGGGCATCGCGCCGATAACCCGCAGCGGCACCGTGCGCGACGCCGTGCGCGACGCCCTGCGCGACCTCATCATCGGCGGTAGCCTGCCACCCGATGTCCCGCTGCGGCAGGACGAACTAGCCGCCCGGCTGAATGTGAGCCGCACGCCGCTACGGGAAGCTTTGCACGCCTTGGCCAGTGAGGGACTGGTGACCCTCGACCCCCGCCGCGGGGCGATGGTGTCCAGGCCCACGCCGCAGCAGCTGCTCGACCTCTACCAGATCCGTGAGCAACTCGAGGTGCTCGCCGGGCGCCTCGCCGTCGCGGCGGCACGCACCGAACACGTCGACGACATCGCCGCCCTCAACAACCGGATGGCCGAGGTCACTGATCCCGTGCTGTGGGCCGCGCTGAATCAGCAATTCCACACCCGCCTCTACGAGCCCTGCCCGAACAAGGAGCTGCTCAACATGATCGGCGCACTCGCCGAACGCTCGAAGTTCTACGTGCGCATCCTGGTATCGAGCAGACCGCCCGCAGACAGCGCCCTCCACGAGCACCACATGATGCTGGCCGCATTGCGGGTCCGCGACGGCGACGCCATGGAAACGGCGATCCGAAACCATCTGCGCTCGACCGTGCAGCAGGTGTCACCCGCCCTGTCGAGCGAGTGCCCGTAGCCCGGAAACATCTGGAAGAAGGAGCAAGAGACGATGGCAGTAACTTACGTTCCCACGGTTGAAGGCCTGGGCAAGTTCGGAGATTACTCACCGGTGTCCATCGCCGGTGGGCTGGTTGCCGTGGCCGGCCAGTTCGGCACCGACGGCACCAGCCCCGAGGATCAAGTGCGCGGTGCCTTCGACAACGTCGGCAGGGCGCTGGGCGCCGCCGGGCTCGACTTCGGCGACGTCATCAAGTTCACCACCTACGTCGTCGGCCGGCAGACCATTCCGGCGTTCATGGCCACCCGCAAGGAGGTGTTCAAGCGAATCTACCCCGGCGGGGTGTACCCACCGAACACGCTCCTGGTCGTTGCCGGCCTCGTCGAAGAGCGGTTCGTGGTCGAGATCGAAGCATTGGCGCGCACCCGGGACCTCGTGTTATGAGCCCCGGCCTACCGTTCACCCACGGCCGCGACCAGGTGATCTCCTATCCCGTCACTGCGGCCGGGATCCGGACTCGTGTCGTCGAATCCCTCGACGGAACACACCCGTTAGTGTGCCTGCACGGCGTCGGATCGCGCGCCGACCGCTTCATCCCGGTGGTTCCGGGCTTGGTGAGAGCCGGATTCCACGTCTACGTCATCGACTTTCCGGGCCACGGATTTGCCGACAAGCGACCCGAAATCGACTATCGGGCCCGCGGATTCGCCGAATTCGTCGCCGCGGTGCTGGACACGCTCGGGCTGGCCAATGTGACCGTTGCCGGCACCTCGCTCGGTGGTCACGTGGCCGCCAGGCTGGCCTGCGACCGCCCCGACCTGGTGTCCAACCTGGTGCTGATCGGAACCATGGGAATCTCGAAGCTGGCCGAGGAAGACAAGGTGGCCCCCGGGAACGTCGCGGACGGCAGCGTCGAGGCGGTGCGCCGCAAGCTCGAATTCCTGGTATCCGACCCCGCGGCGGTCACCGATGCGTGGGTCCGTGAAGAATCGATGATCAACTCGTCGCAGGGAGCGCGCGACGCGCTGATGACGGCGGCCGCCGCGCTGAACGCCGAGGCTAACGACGACCGACAGGGCGAGCGACTCCTCCTCGAGCGTCCCGGGCTGCCCACGCTGATCGTCTGGGGCGAGAACGACCGCTGGACGCCGCTGCCGATGGGCTTGGCGGCCCACGAGGAGCTACCCGGGTCGGTGCTGCGCGTGATACCGGGCTGCGGGCACGCACCGTACTTCGAGAACCCCGACGCCTTCGTCACCGTCCTGCGCGAATTCTTCGCTGCGGCAGCGGTAAGGACCACCGGGGGTGCGTGATCGCTGACACCTGGCTGTTGATCGAAAACGGCACCGTCGTCGACGGTGATGCCAGCCCGCCGCTGACCAACTGCGCGGTGCTGGTGCACAACGCGCGCATCGCGAAGATGGGCAGCATCGACCCCGAAACCGACATTCCGCGCGGCGCCAACATGGCGGTCATCGATGCGACCGGCAAGACGGTGATGCCGGGGCTCATCGACATCCACTGCCACATGACCTATGGGCTCGCACGCACCGAGGAAGAGATCTCTATCTACACGCCACCCGAGTTGCGGACGTTGATCGCGGCGGCGAACGTGGAGAAGGTCCTGGCCGCGGGCGTCACCAGTATCTCCCAGCCCGGCGGCAGCTACTTCATCGGCGTCGGGCTGCGCGAGGGGATCCGGCAGGGGCTGGTGCACGGGCCCCGCATGACGACCGCCGGTAGGTATCTGACCACGAGCAACGGCCTGACCGACTGGTTTCCCGACGCCACGGGAAACCCGGAGTCCAGCATTGGCAAGCTGACCAACACTGCCGCGGAGATGGTCGACGAGATCCGCCGGCAGGTCAAAGCCGGGGTGGACCTGATCAAACTGGCCGACAGTCCCTACGGCGACTTCCAGGCTTTCACCAACGACGAGATGAAGGTCTGCGCCGATCTGGCCCACCAGCTGGGCAAGAAGATCACCATCCATGCCCGCGGCGCCGCGGAGGTGCGTGCGGCGGTGGCAGCCGGCTTCGACCACATCATGCACGGCAACTACCTCGACGACCCGACGATCGAAGCGCTTGCGGAAAGCGGAATTCCGCTCGCCCCAACGCAACTGTTCATGCATCACATCGTCGAGTTTGCCGAGATATCCGGGCACCGAAGGTCTATTGTCGACGCGACCGCGCGGATGAACGAGGCCACCATGGACAGCCTGCACCGCGCCTATCGCGGGGGAGTGAAGTTCGCGATGGGGACCGACAGCGGCTTCGCCACCGTTCCTTACGGCCAGTTTCACGCGCGCGAACTCGAGATCCTGATGTTGTACACGGGTATGCCGGCGGTCGAGGCGATCCAGGCGGGCACCAAGCACGGAGCCAACGCGGTCAACCTGCCCGGCGACGTCGGGGTGCTGGCGGAGGGCAAGCTCGCCGACATCCTCGTCGTCGACGGGGACCCGCTCGCCGACATCCGCGTGCTCTACACGCCGGGCAAGATCACACACGTTGTGCTCAATGGCGTTGTGCAGACTTTCCCGGAGGACATCCGGACCCGGTTCATCCGCAACAACTATCTGCCACACGAATACGGCTGGGAACTGTTGACCTACGAACGGGTCTTCGAAGGTGGCGAGTTGCCCAAGACGCAGCTCGACTGGCCCAAGGACATGCGCGCCGACGTCGTCAACGACGTCCGCAAGTATGGCAAGGCCGCCGCCCAAGCGATCGGGCCGGCGGCGGAATGAGCGGTCCGCGAACCGAGCCCGCCACCGCGAACCGGTTCGGTGTCCGGGATCTGACCCAGGCTTATTCGGGCGTGCAGGTGCTGCGCGGCGTCGACTTTCAGCTCACGACCGGCCAGATCGAAGCCCTGATCGGGGAGAACGGATCAGGCAAGTCCACGCTGATCAAGGTGCTCACCGGCGCGATGCGGCCCACCGGCGGAACCCTGTACCTCGACGGCAACCCGGTGTCGTGGTCGTCGCCGCAGGACGCGCATGCCGCGGGTGTCGCCGTTGTTCACCAGAACTACAACCTGTTTCCCGACATGTCGGTGGAACACAACCTGTTGGCGGGAGCGCGTCGTCCCCCGCGCAGCGCGAAGGCGCTCGGTGCCGTGGACCACGTTCGATGGCGCGACCGGGTGCTCCGGGCGTTCGATGCGTTGCAGGTCGATCTTGACCCGCGCATCACCGTCCGGGCGCTGGGGCCCGCCGAGCGCAAGTTCGTCGAGATTGCCCGCGCGATGCTGTTCAACCCGCGGTTCCTGATCCTGGATGAACCGACCGCAGCCATGGAACCCGCTGCGGCGAAACGGGTTCTGCGGATGATGCGGACGCTGCGCGACCGGGGGCTGGGCCTGGCGTTCGTTTCACACCGCCTCGACGAGGTGGTCGCGACGGCCGACGGAATCACCGTGTTACGTGACGGCGCGCGGGTAGCCCGGCGGCCGGCGGTGGGCCTGACGACCAGGGAACTGGCGACGATGATGATCGGCGACCGGTCGGCACAATCGGCGCCGCGTCGCTCCTCGCGCGCCGGCTCCGACGTGCTGGTGGCGTTGCGCGGAGTCCGGGTCGGTAACACCCGCGGTGGTGTCGACCTCGACGTCCACGCGGGCGAGATCCTCGCGGTGACGGGTCTGCCGGGCTCGGGCGCGGAGGCGCTCGTCGCCATGCTCGCCGGTGACGTCCCGCTGCCCGGGACGTGCCGGCTCGGGGGAAAGCCCGTGCGGATCAGCAATGTACGAGACGCCCACCGGCACGGCGTGGGATTGATCCCCGAAGATCGCAAAGGCCGTGGCCTCGTGGTGGGGCAGTCGTGCGCGTTCAACGTCTCGCTGGCGTCGTTCGGGCGGGTCTCCCGTTACGGCTGGCTTTCGCGGCAGCGCCTGCTCCGTCGCGCGGAACACTACCGGGACCTGCTCGGCATCCGAATGGCCGCCCCCGACGTCCCCGTCGCCACCCTGTCGGGCGGCAACCAGCAGAAGGTCATGATCGCCAAGCTGCTGGCCTCCGAGGTGCGGGTGATGGCGATCGAGGAACCGACCCAGGGCGTCGACATCGGTGGCCGCGCCCAAATACACGACTTGCTCGGCGATTTCGCCGACAAGGGCAACGCGGTGCTGCTGTACTCCACCGATTTGGCCGAGGTGCTCGCCCTCGCCGACCGGATCGCCGTCTTCCGCCACGGCCATCTCGCCGAGCTGTGGCCCGCATCCGAACTCGACGAGCGTGATCTGGCCGCGCGAGTCGTCGGCGTGGTGACCGAAGGGACACATCGATGAGCGCGTTACCAACAAATCGGGCACTCGCCTTGGACGACATTCTCGACAGGGCCTTCGTGCCCGTCGTGCTGGTTGCGTTGGTGACCTACCTGGGATCGACGAATTCGGCGTTCCTCTCCCCGGTCAACATCACCAATGTCCTTACGCAGGCATCGATTTTGGCGATCGTGTCGTTCGCCATGACCTTCGTCATCATCGCCGGACAGCTCGACCTGTCGGTGGGTACCGCCTCGGCGCTGATCAGTGTCGTCGGGGCAACGGTCATCGTTCGGACCGGCTCCGCCGTTCTCGGGGTCACCGTGTGCCTGCTCCTGGGGCTCTTGATCGGGTCGGTCAACGGCGTCGTCGTCACGCTGCTTGAGGTGCCATCGTTCATCGCAACCCTGGGCACCATGATCATCGCGTCCGCGGTCGCGCTCGCCCTCACAAATGGGGGAGTCGTCACGGGGCTGCCGGCCGCGTTCTCGGAAGTCTCGACGCTGCGCGTGGCGGATCTGCCCGTCGTGGTGTGGATCGCGGTGATGGTGTTCCTGGTGCTGCATTGGGTGCAGCGCCAAACGGTATTCGGGTATCAGGTGATCGCGGTCGGTGGGAACCGGGAAGCCGCCCGGCTGTCGGGGATCGCCGTCGGTCGGATCACGATGTTGGTCTTCCTGATCTCCGGTCTGGCCGCGGGGCTGGCCGGGATCGCGCTCCTCATTCGTGTCCAGTCGGGCCAGCCCAATGCCAACGCCACTCTGGCGCTGGAGGCGATCGCCGCCGTCGTCGTCGGCGGTACCAGCCTCAGCGGGGGCCGCGGATCGATCGTGCGCACCCTATGGGGTGTGCTGCTCATCGCCGTGCTGCGCAACGGGCTTGAGATCAGCGGCATCAACGAGGATTACAAGAACGTGGTGGTGGGTGTCGTCCTGATCGTGGCGGCCTCGGTCGACTTCCTGCGCCGGCGACTGGTGCGGTCCCGCCGCGGATCGGCGGTGCCCGGTACGGATGCCGCCGCCGAAGATTCGACGGCCGCTCTGTCTCAACCCGTCACCGCCGACGGTTGAGGCTCACACCTCCGCACCGCGCACCCTAATCTGCAAGGAGCGTCACATGGCAACGCCTGGCATCACGAAACGGGCTGCGACGCTGGCCGCGTTGACCTGCCTGCTGGCCGGTTTGACCGCCTGCTCGCACGTGACGGGCACGGGGGCGGGAGCCGTCGTGGGCTCTGGGGCGCCATTGCGGATTGCGATGAACGTGTACTCGCGGACGCTGCCCTATTTCCAGAACATCATCCGCGGCGTCCAGGATGTCGCCCGCGCCGACGGCCACACCACCGTCGACGTCACCTACGGCGACACCGACCCCCAACTGCAATTCGAACAGCTCGAGAACGCGCTGAGCACCCTTCCCAACGGCCTGATCGTGCTGCCGGTCGACCAGTCGGCGCTCATCCCGATGGTCCAACAGGCCGCCGGCAATGGCGTGCCCGTCGTGACTCTGGCCAACGATCTGGACAAGGCGGGCCACAAGTTCCAATTGGCATACGTGGGCCAGAATTATGTCGACGTCGGCCGGCAGAAGGCGCATTTCATCGTCGACGCGCTCAACGGTCGCGGCAGTGTGGGCTACATCCACGGGATCCGCGGCCTGACATTCAGCGAGCAGCAGGCCCAAGGCGCGATGGAGGTGTTCAAGACTGCCCCCGGGATCACCGTCGTCGACGGGCCGTACGCCGGGCAGTTCAGCTCGGATGCCGGTCTGCGGGCGACGGAGAACCTGCTCACCGCCAACCCGGCCATCGACGCGCTGTACTTCGACAACGACGACATCGCGTTGGGGGGCATCCTCGCGGTCCAGCAGCGGGGGCGCCCCATGGACGGCATCGTGATCATCGGCACCGACGGCGGCCAACCCGCGCTGAACGCCATCGGCGCAGGAACGCTCGACATGACGATCAGCTTGTGTGGCTACGCATCAGGCCGCACCGCCGCGGCCGCATTGATCGACGACCTGCGGCACGGCAACAAGCCCAAGGACCACTTCATCCCGGTCGACGCGCTGGAGATCACGAAGTCGAATCTTGAACAGGCGCAAGACGAGATCACGGCGGGCAAGTGCTGACCCCGCGGCAGGCACCTCAGCTGCCGACGTGCCGGGTAATGGTGTCGACCAACGCGCGCACGGCCCGGCTGCCGCTTTGGCCCGAGGCCGATGCCAACGACAGCGTCCACGTCATCGACGGGTGCAGCGGCACCGCGTGCAGGTCGGGAAACCGGTCCGCCGCGCTGGTGGGGAGCACGGTGGTCGCGAGCCGGTGCCGGACGAGTTCGGCCGCGATCGCATAGTCGGCGACCTCGTAGGCGTTGACGGGCCGCGCTCCGGCATCGGCGAAACCGGTGTCGAGGCGCTTACGGATTCCCCAGCCTTGCGGGAAGTGAATGAAGTCCGCGCCGTCGAGATCGGAAAGCTGCACGCGGCGGCGATCCGCCAGCGGATGCTCGGGGTCGCAGACGAAGACCATCGGTTCCTCGGTCAATCTCAGGAGGTTTACCTGACTGGATGGTGGGGACGGGGTCGAAACCAGCGCCAAGTCCATCCGCCCGGCGGCGATCGCCTCCAGATGGCCGGCCGAGCCGGTCAGGCTCTGCCGCAGCCGAACGCTGACCAAGGGGTTGCGGCCGCGGAACTCTTCGAGTGCGGTCGCCAGATCCAATGTGCCCCAAGACATCAGGGTGCCAATGGTGACCGTCCCCGCCAGCTGGCCGCGGTAGTCCTGGGCCGTGGAACGGGCCCGCTGAGTGGCGAGGATGACGTTCCGCGCCTCTTGCAGGAAGGCTTCCCCGGCGGCGGTCAGCGCGATCTGCCGCCTTGCGCGGTCGAACAGCTCGACGCCGAGTTCCTTCTCCAGCTTGGCCACCGCCGCCGAGAGCGCCGACTGGACGACATGGATTCGTTGAGCCGCTCGCGAGTAGCTCAGTTCGGTGGACACGGCGACGAAGTACTCCAACTGTCGCAGCTCCATTACGGCAATCTATCGCAGTGCGCGATACGTGTCATCATGATTGACCGTTGGACGCGATCATAAATCGGGTGTTGCCTTGATGTCATCGACCGGACATCATCGGTGCACAGGAGGCGTCATGCGGGCTCTGCGTTTCGACCAGTTCGGTGACCCCGCCGTCCTGCGGGTCATCGACACACCGGATCCCCTGGGCGAAGCGGTGATTCGGATCCATGCGGCGTCGGTCAACCCCTCGGACGTCAAAAACGTTGCCGGACTGATGGAATGGACGCGGTTACCGCGCACCCCAGGCCGTGACTTTGCCGGTGTGGTTGTCGGCGGCCCGGCGCAGTGGCTCGGCGCCGAGGTGTGGGGCACCGGGGGAGACACCGGGTTTACTCGGGACGGCTCTCATGCCGAACTGATAGCGGTACCGGTAGAGGCACTGGCGCGCAAGCCCGAACGCCTCAGCTTCGACGAGGCTTCGACCGTCGGCGTGAACTTCGTGGTCGCCTGGTACGGCGCCGTGCAGACGGCACTGCTCACCCGGGGGGAAACGATCGCCGTTTTCGGCGTTTCCGGCGGTGTCGGCGGTGCGGTTGCCCAGATAGCCCGGGCTGCGGGCGCCACGGTGATCGGCGTGGATCGGCGCAAGCCCGCTCCGGGCACCGCCGCGGCGGCCGTCATCGACCAGTTCGTCGCCATCGAACCCGGAGTGAACGTCGCCGCCGAAATCCGGCAGCGGACCGGCGGCGCGGGCGCGCAGGTCGTCTACGACGCCGTCGGCGGGATAACCACCCCCGCGGCGCTGGCCGCGGTCGCCCCCCGAGGTCGGCTCATTGTGATCAGCGTCGTCGGCTCCGACACCGTGGACATCGACCTAAGGGCGCTGTACCACAACGAAACCCGGATCCTAGGTGTCGACAGCACGAAACTCGATCTCGTGGAGTCCGCTCGCGTGTTGCGGCAGCTGGCACCCCACTTCGATTCCGGGGATTTTCAGCCCCTTCCCGTCGCCGCCCGATACCCCCTCGGCGAGGCGCGGGAGGCCTACCGTGCCGTCGCCGGCGGCATTGCCGGCCGCGTCGTGATCAACCCGTGAGAAAGGCGTCAACCTATGGCAAGCAACCTGACCGAGGAAACCCTCACCGAGGCGGTGCAGCGGACGTTCGACACGTCCGCCGACGCGCGGTTTCGTCAACTCATGGTCTGTCTGGTGCAACACCTGCACGACTTCGCCCGTGAGGTGCGACTGACGGGGGAGGAGTGGTTTTACGCGATGGACTTCGTCGAACGACTGGGCAAGATCTCCACGCCGACCCGCCAGGAGGTGGTGCTCGCCTCCGACATCCTGGGCCTGTCCATGCTGCTGGACACCATGAACAAGAGCCCGGGTGGATCGGCTACGGACTCGGCCCTGCTCGGGCCGTTCTACGTCGAGGGCCGTCCGAGGGCCGACAACAGCGACGACATCTCCAACGGCGTGGCGGGCACACCGATGTTCGTCACCGGACGGATCCTCGACGAGCGGGGTGAACCGATCGCCGGAGCGCACGTGGACACCTGGCACAGCGACGGCGCGGGCTTCTACGACGTGCAGCAGACCGACAAGCTGCACAACGAATTCGCCATGCGCGCGCTGCTGACTACCGACGACGAGGGCCGATTCTGGTACCGCTCGATCACGCCTCGCTACTACCCGGTCCCCACCGACGGTCCGTGTGGCGAGATCTTGGGGGCCGCAAACCGTTCCATCATGCGACCACAACACGTGCACTTCTGGTTCCACGCCGAGGGGTACCAGCCGCTGATCACCCAGCTGTTCCTCAAGGACGACCCCTATATCGGCCGCGACGCCGTGTTCGCCGACCAGACCTCGCTGCACGCCGACTTCGTGCGGCACGAGCCCGGCACCGCACCCGACGGAACGGCGGTCGACGAACCATTCGTCACCCTGGACTGGACCTTCACCCTTGCAACGACAGGAGCCGAATGATGACCCGAGTTCCCCTCGCCGACCTGCAGCGGCAACCCGAACCCATCCGCGGGTGGGCGGCTCGACACGGCAACATCAACGTGTTTCGGTTACTCGCCAACGCCCCGAACGTTTTCGGCGGATGGACCCAGATGGCTGACGACTTGTTCACCAGTCCGACCTTCGAGGAACGCATGCGGGAACTGATTGTCTTGCGGGTGGCCCACCTGCAGGCCTCACCCTACGAACTCCTCCACCACCTCGGTCGCGCGCGCGCCGCGGGCCTGAGCGACCGTCAGATCAACGCCGTCGCCGGCGGCGCCCCGCTCGATGCCGCAGGGCTGCGCCGGGAAGAGCGCACGGCGCTCGAGGTCACCACCGAGTTGTGCACCACCCACCAGTTGAGCGATGAGACCTTCGCCGCCGCCCACGGCATGTTCGGCGACGAGGCATTCACCGAGTTGCTGATGATCATTGCCTTCTACTACGGGCTGGCCTTGGTGATCAACGCGGTCGACCTCGACCTCGACGCCACCGCCCGCTTCGAGCCTGGAACCCCGTAGGGAGGAAGACGACCCGTGACCCGAATCGCATACCGCAGGCCCGAAGACATGGAGGGGCGGTCCCGCGAATTGACTGAAGAGCGCGGCAATCTCAACGTCTACCGCGCCCTGGCCAATGCGCAACACGCATTCACCGGCTGGATGTTGGCCGGACGCGACGCGCTGGTCAGCCCGGTGATACCACGGCGGTTGCGCGAACTCGTCATCCTGCGCACCGCCTACCTCATGGAGTGCCGTTACGAGCTGGGCCAGCACCGGGACATCGCGCGGACCGCCGGCGTCGAGCGCCGCGAGGTGGAGGCTGTGGCCTCCGAGTCTGATTGGGAAACAGCGGGGTTCGACGTGGTCGAGCTTGGGGTGCTGTATCTGACGACCGAGCTGGTGACCACCCGCGGAGTCGGTGAGCCGCTATTCCGCCGCGTGCACGACGCACTCGGCACCGAGGCCACCGTAGAAGTGTTGATGATCATCAACCGGTACGCCGGGCTCGCGCTGATGCTCAATGCCCTCGACGTCGACCTCGACGCGACCGCCAGGCTGATCACGCCGCGAACCGACTGATGCCGCTTGGAGGGTCAGGCCCGTAACCGGCGCGCGATTTCGCCATACCGCTCGAAACGGTCGTGGTCGCCGCCCAGGGCGTTGTACAGCACGAGCCGTGTAGCGACCCCGGCGTACTTCTCCAACAGCGCGCCGGCCAGGCCGTCCCAGGTCGACTCGGTGGCGAACGCGGCGATGTGCTCGTCGGTGATCTGGGCCGCCATCCCCTTGAAGTCCCCGGCCTTCTGCTTCTCGCGGATGCGGGCGGTGGTGCCCTCGAACCCGGCCTCGTCCCAGATGAACGCGTAGTTGGGGGTGCTGCCGTAGAAGGCCATGCTGGCGCGCACCGACTCCCGTTCGACGGCGCGTTCCTCGTCGCTGTCGCCGACGATCGTCAACGCAGGCACGATCACGGCGATGTCCGAGGCCAAGCGTCCCGCCTTCGCCGCGCCCTCGGCGACGTTCGGCAGGACGTGACGCTTCAGGTAGCCGGTCCAGCCGATCGGGTGCACGTGCACCCCGTCGGCCACCTCGCCCGCCATCCGCAGCATCCACGGATTAACCGCGGCCACATCGACTTTCGGGTCGGGCGCGTCGATGGGTCCTGCGCTCCATTGCGGGGTGATGAAGTCGAGGTCGTAGAACTCGCCGTGGTGGTCGAGCGTGCCGGTGCGGAACGCCGAGAAGCACGCTTTGACCGCACGCACGTAGTCGCGCAGCCGCGGGCCCGGCCGTTCGAATGGCATCCCGTAGCGGCGCACCACGTGGGTGCGGACCTGGGTGCCGAGGCCCAGGCGGAACTTGCCGCCGGTCGCCTCCTGCAGCTCCCACGCCGTCGCCGCGGTGACGAAGGGGCTGCGCGGAAACGCGACCGCGACGCCGGTGGACAACTCGAGCCCCGGTGCGGCCTGCGAGGCCACGGCCGCGCTGAGGTAGGCCGTGCGGCCGGTCTCGGTGAACAACAGCCCGGAATAGCCCGCGGCCAGCGTCCGCTTGGCCAGGTCGCTGACCTGCGTCAGCGGCTGCGGGACCGTCATCGCGTCGACGTGCATCACCGAACGGTACTTCGCCGCGGGTTACCCGAGGCCTCGAGATGGGAACCCATAGTCGAACGCAGCGAAAGGATCGTCATTTGTCGTCGCCGCAGCCCGGTTCCCGTCTCGCCAGCCCGTTCGGACCCTACGAACTGCGGTCGCTGATCGGCGTGGGCGCAACGGGAGAGGTGCATCGAGCGGTTGACACGCGGCACGACCGGGTCGTTGCGCTGAAAGTGCTGCGGCCCGAGCTGGCCGCCGACCCGAGGTTCCGGGACCGCTTCCGCCGCGAGGTCCACGTCACGGCCCGCCTGCGGGAACCGCACGTGCTGCCGGTGTACGACTTCGGCGACATCGACGGCGTGCCGTTCGTCGCGATGCATCCGGTCGACGGTGGCAGCCTCGCGGAGCTGCTCCGCGCGCGTGGCCCGCTCGAACCCAAATGGGCGGCCGCGATGGTCGGGCAGGTGGCGGCGGCGCTGGACTCCGCGCACGCCGCCGGACTGGTGCACGGGGACGTGCGGCCGCAGAACGTGTTGCTCGCTTCCGACGACTTCGCGTACCTCGCGGACTTCGGCATCGGCGCCGGGCCGGGCGCCCACACGGCGCCCGAGCGGTTCAGCGGTGGTCGGGTGGGACCCGAGGCCGACGTGTACTCGCTGACGAGCGTGTTCTATGAATGCTTGACCGGCGCAACGCCTTTCGTGTGTGACGACCTCGCCGAACTGAAAGACGCGCACCTGTATGTGCCGCCGCCGCGGCCGAGCATCATGCGCCGCGGCATCGACCGCGAGTTCGACGGCGTCATCGCCCGGGGCATGGCCAAACCGCCCGGGGCGCGGTACTCGTCGGCGGGCGAGCTGGCAGAAGCGGCCAACGCGGCGGCGTGGTCCGTACCGCCGCCCGCGAGGTCGCCCACTACGCGCCCGTTCACGGCGATGTACCCGAACCCCGACGACACCGGCTACAGCCCGTATCCGGTGATTGCCGCGGAGACCGCCGCGGCACCGTCGACACTCGGCCGCGGCCCCCGGGTCGCGGCCGGGGCGGCCGCGGCGCTGCTGGCGGTGGCGGCCGTCATCGCGGCGGTGGTGATGGTCGTCGGCAACCGGCACGGCCCGCCGCCCGGCACGGTGTCCGCGTCACCCCCGTCGACCGCGCCGGCCTCCGCGACGCCGACGCTGTCACGGCCCGTCTCCGGCGCCGACGGGCTGGGCTTCGTCGGACACACCGCCCGCTGCGACCCCGGCAACCCGCCGGCCGCGGTGCTCCGAACGTCCCTGTCCCTCGTGGTGGTCTGCAGCACCGGACCCAGCAGCTTCTACTACCGCGGCGAACGGATACGCGATGGCGCCCACATCCAATTGGCCGATGTGGTGCGCACTTCCGGCGGATTCGACGCCACCAACCCGTCCGGCGGGGTCCATTACGAGGTGCGCCCCGAACGGCTTCGGATCATCAGCAACGGCCACGTCGATTCGTCGGAGGCGGCGCTGGAGTACGCCTCCGCCGCTTAGGTTCGTCGACGTTCTCGCCGCCGCCCCGAGAGAACCGCCCCGCGCGCACCGAGCGTGGGCGTTATGGACGAGATCTGTCGATTTTTCCTCCATAAGCCCCACGGTCGGCGCTGCCGCTCAGGGTTCGGCGAACAGCACGTCGGGGTTGAGGATGCCCGCGGGGTCGAAGCTGCGCTTGATGCGATGCATGAGCGCGACCTTGGCTGGATCCTCGAGCTTGAGGAAGTACGGCGTCTTGGCGCGTCCGAGGCCGTGTTCACCGGAGATCGCGCCGCCCAATTCGATTGCCAACGCGAAGATGTCGCCCATGAGCTTCTTGCGCTTCTCCGCGTCCTTGCACAAGATGGCCAGGTGCACGTTGCCGTCGCCGGCGTGCCCGCAGCCCGCCGCGGCGCCGCCCGCGGTGGAAGCCAGCTCCCGCACCGCGGCAAGGAATTTCGGCATGGAGCCGCGGGGGACCACGGTGTCGATGATGTCGTCGGCGCCGATCGCCTTGGCCGTCCAGAACGCCTTCTCGCGCGCTTCGATCAGCTTGCGTGCCGAGCCGCCTTCCAGCACGTAGACATCGGCGGCGCCCAGCTCGGCGAGCAGCTCGCCGGCCCGCTCGACGTCTTCGTCCAGTCGCTCCGCGGTCCTGTTTTCCAGTGCAACAACGAGATACGCCTGGCAGCTGTCGCGGATCTGATCGGGGATGCCGAGCTCCAGATCCTGCGTGTGCACGAGGGCGGCCATCGTGATCGTGTCGATGTATTCGAGGATGTACGGCCCGAGCCCGCTGGCAAGCACCCGGGGCACCGCCGCCATCACCTGGTCGAAGTCGGCGAACGGGGCGAGCACGGTGGCGCTGTGTTCAAGGCGCGGGTACAGTTTGACGATCACCTCGGTGGCCAGGGCGAGGGTGCCCTCGGAGCCGACGATGAGCTGGGTGAGGTCGTAACCCGTGGAGACCTTGGCGATCTTGCCGCCGGTGCGGATGATCTCACCGGTGGGCAATACGGCCTGCAGCCCGAGCACGTTGTGGCGGGCGATGCCGTACTTCACCGCGCGCATGCCGCCGGCGTTGGTGCCGACGTTGCCGCCGACGCTGGACGACATCTCGCCGGGGTGGACCATGTAACCGAGGCCGAAAGGAATTGTGGTGGCGTCTAATTCGGTGAGGGTCACTCCGGGCTGGACGACAGCGACCTGATTGGTGGTGTCGACCTCGAGGACGGCGTTCATCCGCTCGAACGAGATCAACAGCCCGTCGGCGCGCGGGATCGCCGCGCCGGAAAGCCCGGTGCCCGAGCCGCGGGCCGTCACCGGCGTGCCCTCCTCGGAGGCGGTCGCGAGCAGCTGTGCGACCTCCTCGGCGGTGGCGGGTCTCGCGACGTACGCCGGTTTCTGCGGCGCCTGCGTCAGCTCCTCGTCGTGGGAGTAGTCGTCGGGGACGGCGTCGCCGCTCAGCAGGTTGCCGGCACCGACGATATCGGCGAACCGCGTGGTGATGTCGCTCATGAGGGCCACTCTAAGACCGCCGGTGGGGAGTATCGCCAGCGGTGCCGGGCCCTAGGATGGCCGGATGGCGAGCGGCGATAGACGCGGCCGGCCGTGATCAGGGCCGAGCTGGTTCCGGGGTTTTACTTCGGCGACGACGCGGTGCTGGTCGCCATGGATACCGCCGGCGCGGAGACGGTCCTTGCGGCGTTGATGCAGGCCTCGCGGGACGGGACGGCGCGGCTGGGCCACGGCAGCAAGGCGCACGAGCTCGTCATCGAAGCGGGCGCCGCCGACATCGAGTTGCGCGACGACGGGATCGTGTGGCGTCTCGACCGAGCCAAGGCCGCGGAGATCATCGAGTTGCTGACGGCGATGGCACGTGCCGGGGGCGCGGGCCACCACTACGTCGAGATCGCGAGACCCGCTGCGACGCTGATTCTTTCGCGCAACGAGTACGTGTAGGTCAGGACTCCTGCAGGAGCCGCAGCGGGTGCAGGCCGTCGACGGCGCCGACGAACGGTGGGTGGATGCTGTAGCCGATCATTCGTTGAATGTCCTCGGACAGTGTGCGGGCGATGTCGCGCGGGACCGAGAGGGTGAAGGCCTCCATCGGACGCAGCCAGGGCTGGCAGTACTGGGCGGTGACGGCCAGGCGTGCGCGGTCGGTCGTGTTGGCGCCGCCGCCATGCCAGAGGGTGCCGACGAAAAACAGGCAGGAGCCCGCGGGCATGACGGCGGGGAGCGCGGGGTCATCGGGCCCGGGCGGGCGCCTTCCCCAACGGTGGCTGCCGGGCAAGACAACGGTCGCGCCGCTGTGGGCGGTAAACTCGTCGATCGCCCAGATGGTCGCGGCGGCCAGGGGCGCCCTGGGCCGCGGGATGGGGTAGAAGCCGTCGTCGTGGTGGGGCAGCTGGGCGGACTCACCGGGCTGAATGTTGATGGCCTGCAACGCCGATAACAAGTAGTTGGGCATCAGCAGTCGGTCCAGCACCGCCAGCACCCGGGGATGATCGACGAGCCGGTCGCAGACCCGCGTGCGGCTCAGCACGCTGTAGATACGCTGCGTGCGCCGCCCCTCGAAGGAGTTGCGCCCGGTGTGTCCGAGCCAGCGGGCGACCTCGTCGCGAATCCGCTCGCACTCGTCGGCGGTGAGCAGGTGCTCCCAGATGAGGTAGCCGTCGCGGTCGAGCTTGTCGAGGTCCGCGTCGACGACGGCAGGGTCCACCGAGGCGCCGCCGCTCGGTGTCCGCTTGTGGCGGCGCGCCAGATCGGTCTTGAGGTCGTCCAGCGTCGTGACCCGCTCGTCGTCGAGGCTCATACAGGTGACCCTGGCGCTGACGGGGGCGGTGGTCAAGTGGCGTGGGCGTTCTCGGCGGCGCGGACCAGGCACCCGGCGATGAAGCGGACCACACCGCGCAGGAAGACCAGCATCATCGGGCCGGTGCCGGGCACGCCCTCGGTAAACGACCCCGTCCAGCGCAGGTCGGTACCTCCCGTCGCGTTCGGGGTGAAGACGAGTTCGGCGCGGTAGTCATGTGCGGGAAGGGGCGGGCCGATCTGGACGTAGGCGTGGCGGCGGTCCGGCTCGTAAACCACCGTCTTCTCCCGCATCAGCATCGGCCACATCCCGACCTTGCGGACGGCGCCGACACCGGCCGGTGCCGGGTCGCCAAGCTTCTCCCAACTCGACTGGACAATAAGCGGTTTAGCCCAGCGCGACCAGGTCGAGCCGTCGGTTTCGAGGCGGAACAGCGTCGCGGCCGGCGCGCTTGTGGTGCGGTTGACCTCGAACGTGAACGTCTTGCGGGTCACGACGCTGCCGCCGTCTCTTTCGTGGGCCGCAGCATGCGCCCGCTCATCAGGGCGGCAAGCCATCCAGGGGTGAGCCGTCCTCCGGTCGCCATGACGCTGTTGCGCCATCCCGGGACCACCACCGCGCGGCCGCGGTCCATGCCGCGCAGCCCGGCGGCGACGACGGGCTCGGGCGCGGCGAGGCGGCGGTAGATGGCGGTGTGGGAGACGTCCGACCCCAGCGCGCCGACGAACCCGGTGCGGGTGGGGCCGGGGCACAATGCGGTCACCGTGACGCCGGTGCCGCGCGTTTCGGCCCAGAGCGCCTGGCTCAGCGACAGTACGAACGCCTTGGAGGCGCCGTAGGTCGCCTGGTAGGTGCCCGGCTGAAAAGCGATGACCGAGGCGACATTCAGGATGCCGCCGCGACCCCGTTCCAGCATTCCGGGCAGCACGGCGTGGGTCAGGCGAACCAGCGCGTCAACGTTGACCGCGACCAGTTCGTGTTCGCGGTCGCCGTCGATTTCGGCGAACGGGCCGTAGGTGCCGAACCCGGCATTGTTGACCAGCACGTCGATCACCCGACCGCCCAGGTGGGCGATGAGGTCGGTGACGCCGGCGTCGGTGCCGAGATCGCCGACGACCAGTTCGACGTTCGGGGCCTTGACCTTCTGCGCGACCGCGCTCAGCCGCGCCTCGTCGCGCCCGGCCAGCACCAGCGACAGGCCGCGCCGGGCCAGCTGTTCGGCGAAGATAGCGCCGAATCCCGAACTGGCGCCGGTGATGAGCGCCCATTTCGTGTTGTCCATCGGTTGCCCTCTCTCAGTGAAGTTGGAGCTTGCTTCGGCACCCCGGCGTGGACCGGGCATGGCCGACGAGCCCGATTGCCCCGCCGAGGAGGGGCCAGATCGGCCAGAAGTAGGTTGCGCCCGTCGTGAGGGCGACGGCGGCCCAGACGGTGAGAACGATGGCGGCCATCGCGAGGTAGCCGCCGAGGTGGATGCGCACCGCGCGGCGCGCCGCGGCAGCGCGTGCGGCACGTCGGCGGGGATCGTGCCGGCGGATGCTTTCGAGTGGCAGGTCCGTGAGGCTTCCGCGCAGATCATGGGCCGTCTGCGCTTGAAAGACAGCTTCGAGCCGTCGCTCGTACTCATCCATCGGCAGATAGCCCTGGGCGAGCGCCTGGCCGAGCAGGTCGGCCGTCTTCTCCCGCTCGCGGTCACCGGCGAGCATCGAAATGGTGTCTGGCATGTCAGCCCCCTCCGGGTTGATGTTTATGGCATTAACATAGTCCGGAATGTTAATGTCGTCAACATGCCAGCGCAGCGATCGGGTGTGAAGCGTCGTGACAGCTATCACCACGGCGACCTCAAGCGCGCGCTGACCAGCGCCGCGCTGGCACTGGTGGCCGAGAAGGGCCCGCGGGGCTTCAGCCTCACCGAGGCGGCGCGCCGTGCCGGTGTCAGCCCCGCCGCCCCGTACCGGCACTTCGCCGACAAGGCCGGGCTGCTGGCCGCCGTGGCCGAGCAGGGATTCCGGGACTTGCACGCCGATCTGGCCGCGGCCGCCGCCCGCGCGTCGGACCCAAGGGGGCGCGTGCTGGAACTCGGCCGGGCTTACGTGCGGTGGGGCGTCAACCATCCCGACCACTATCGGGTGATGTTCGGCGGGGAGTCGCTCAAGGCGGACCACCCAGACCTGGCCGCGGCCGCGGAAGAGGCATTCGGGGACCTGCTCGACGCGATCGTTGCGTGTCAGGAGGCCGGGGTCACCCGCGGGAACGACGCCTTGCAGATCGCCGCGCCGCTCTGGTCGCTGGTGCACGGTATCGCGTCGCTGGCCATCGGCGGTGACCTGCGGGCCGTCGGCATCGAGGGCGCGCCGGAGGATCTGGTAAACGGCGTTGTGGGGCAATTGCTTTGAGCCGTGTGTCTGGCGTCGCCGCCTGCGCACGAACATGACAGTGGCCCGACGGCGCGCGTTCGTGTCGATGTAACGGGTGGTTACTCCCTCGTCCGGGATGCTGGCGGTGTACCCGCAGGGGAGGACAGCCATGAGCGCCGCGACGGTCGCGCCCGACGCCATCACCGAGGGTGAGACGATCCACCTGGCGTTCTCGGGGCGGTTCGGATTCGGGATCGACCAGTGGGCGTACCTGCCCTTCGAGGTGCCCGCGGGTGTGCGGCGGGTCCGGGTCGACACCGCGCACGACGCCTTCGCGGTGGGCGGCCCGGTGCGAAACGTATTGGACCTGGGCGTCTTTGGCCCGGCCGGTCACGGCCTGGGCAATGCCGCCGGATTCCGGGGCTGGTCCGGCGGCGCCCGATCCGGCTTCACGATCTCCGACGGGCACACCACGCCCGGTTACCTGGCCGGCCCGATCGAGCCCGGTGTCTGGGCCGTCGCCCTCGGGCCGGTAGTGCTGAGCCCGTGGGGAATGCCCTGGCGGGCAAGCGTCTTCCTGGATCGCGGCTCGTTCGGTGTCGACCGTGGCGGTCTTCGTTCCGATCCGCCACCGCCCGTCGGCCGTGCCGGCTGGTATCGCGGGGATCTGCACCTTCACACCGTGCACTCCGATGGCCAGCGCGATCCCGACGAGATGGCGGCGGCCGCGCGCGCCGGCCGCCTGGACTTCATCGTGTCCACCGAGCACAACACCAACGCCGCCAACCGCGTGTGGCCTTTGTGCCGCACCGGGTCGCTCGTGGTGATTCCCGGCGAGGAGGTCACCACCAGGCATGGGCACTGGCTCGCCATCGGGCTGCCGCCGGACGCCTGGGTCGACTGGCGCTACGCGCCGCGCGACGCCGTCTTCCCGCGCTTCGCCGCCGAGGTCCGCGACGCGGGTGGCCTCGTGGTCGCCGCCCATCCGGCCGTGCCAATGCCGGGATCTTTGTGGGAGTTCGGCTTTGAGCAGGTCGATGCGCTCGAGGTGTGGAACGGCCGGTGGAATCTCGACGACGAAGTGTCGCTGCGGATCTGGCAGCGGTTGCTGCGGGAAGGGCGGCGTGTCGTTGCGGTCGGCGGCAGCGATTCGCACGGCGAGCACCAGCCGGTCGGTTCGCCGCAGACCGTCGTGCATGCCGGCGGGCCGTCCATACCGGCCCTTCTCGACGGGTTGCGCGGCGGCCGCTGCTACATCGCGCGATCCGCCTCTGTGACAGTCGAATTCACGGCTTCGAGCCTGGACGCCGCCGACGTGGCGGGGCCCGGGCAGACGCTTCGAGTGCCGCCCGGGGCGCCGGTCACCGTCACCGTCATGGTCACCGGAGCACCCGGCGCGACCGCCGCGCTGATCACGGCGGCCGGTTGCGTGGGCCGGGCGCCGGTGGGCGGGCCGGGGCGGATGATGCTGCAATGGTCGGTGGATCCGGTA
Source organism: Mycobacterium saskatchewanense (assembly GCF_010729105.1). Lineage (NCBI taxonomy): Bacteria > Bacillati > Actinomycetota > Actinomycetes > Mycobacteriales > Mycobacteriaceae > Mycobacterium > Mycobacterium saskatchewanense. Next base: position 1,332,901 of record NZ_AP022573.1, on the reverse strand, counting down.
GCCGCGCGGTTCGTGCGGCTGGAGATCCGAGAAGCGCGGCGGCGGCCGCTAGGCGCGATGATCGCATTGACCAATCCGGTGTGGTTGGCCTGAACGGGACTTCGGCTCTTCCGGCCTGGATGCCGTACGTGGGCGGCGTTATCGGTTGGCTGTTCCGGGCGTGAAGGTGACCGGCAGCGTGGCGAGGCCGGTCATGCTTGGGTTGCCGAGGTACTGGTGGACGTTTCCGGCGTCGACCCGGTAGTCGGGGATGCGGGCGAGGACCGCCCTGACCATGGCCGTGGACATGTGGCGGGCCAGGTGCGAACCGATGCAGCGGTGCGGCCCGAGCCCGAAGGCGACGTGGCGGTTGGGTGCGCGGTCGAGGACGATCTCGTCGGGTCTGTCGAATTCGTTCTCGTCGTGGTTGGCCGACAGCCAGCTGATGACGACCTTGTCGTTTTGTCTCAGGCGTTGGCCGCTGATGTCGATGTCTCTGGTGACCGTGCGGCTGAGGGTCTGGTTGACCGAGAAGTAGCGCAGGAATTCCTCGGTGGCGGTGCGGTAGAGCTCGGGGTGGTCGATGAGTCGCCGTCGGGTGGCCGGGTGGGTACCCAGGTGTTGCAGCGTGAGCGCGGTGTGTGAGGTGGTGGTGTCGACGCCGCCGGCGATGAGATTCCACAGGATGTTGAGCAGCTGCTCGTCGGTGAGGCGCTGGCCGTCGAATTCGAACTGGATGAGGAAGCTGGTCAGGTCGTCTTTGGGTTGGCCTCGTCTGGCCGTCGCGAACTCGATGACTTCTTGCATCATGGTGGGGACTTGCGCGATGGCCTCCGCGTACCCGGTGCTGTCCACCGGGAGGGCCATGACCGAGTGAAAGAGGTTGGCGTACAGGTGCCAGTTGTCGTACGGCAGGCCCATGAGCTTCATGGTGAGGACGGCCGGGACCGGGCCGGCGTAGTCGAGGACGAGGTCCATGCGGCCGTCGGCGATTTTCTGGTCGAGGAAGTGGTGGGCCTGTTGTTCCATGAACGGCTTGAGCTTCTGGACGGCGCCGGGGGAGAAGAACGGGGCCAGGGCGTGTCTGAGGGCCTGGTGGTAGGGGCCGTCGACCTCGCCGATGCCCAGGGCCGGTTGGCCTTCCGGGCGCGGGACGCCCATCTCGCCTTGGTAATCGACGCCATCGTCGGCGTCGGGGTCGTACTTGTGGGCGAACGTGTCGCCGTCCCTGGCCGCCTGGCTGACCGCGGCGTAGCTGCTGAGGAACCAGAAGCCGTCGTAGTTGGTGTTCCAGGCGACGGGGCATCTGCCTCTGAGATTTTTGTTGATGGCCAGTTCGTTGAGGTTGTAGTCGTCGGAGTGGTGGTCGAAGTCGACGACGGCGTCGTCGGTGACGTCCGGGCGGGTTGCCATCTGGGCGGTCCTCCACCGTTACTGGGCGCTGGCTATCTGCACTATCTTTGCATTATTACGCTCATGGGTTCCGTCGAGAAAGGCCGCGATGAGTAGTCACCGGACGACCTTCAACCATGTGGGATTGTGTGTCTCCGATCGTGAGCGGTCGCGGCGGTTCTACGAGAACGTGCTGGGGTTTCAGTTCTGGTGGGAGATCGATCCGCCCGACGACCGGACGGCGCGGCTGGTGGGGCTTCCCGAGCCGCTCGGGGTGCATGCGACGTATCTGGTGCGGGACGGGTTTGTGCTGGAGCTGATCGACTACTCGGAGCGTGATGTGCATGCCGGGCCGGAGCGCGTCATGGATCAGGTCGGGCTGACGCATATCTCGTTGTCGGTGTCCGATCTTCCTCGGGCGTTGGCGAAGGTTGCGGAGTTTGGGGGATCGGTGGTTGACGCGACGGTGACTGACGGCTCGGCGATGATCCGGGATCCGGACGGGCAACTGCTGGAACTGCTTTCAGACCAGTGGCTCTCGTTCCTGCCGGCTCGGACCTAGCGGGGATCGGCGGCAACGGACTTCAGGTTCGTGGATAAGCCCAATATGACGATTTCGGCGTACTGGACGTACGTCAAATGGAAAAATGGCGGCGTGCTTCGCGCGCTCGGGAGTCTCTACACGGAGCCGGTAATGGCTGATCGGAGGATGTGGCGTGTCATCGCTGATAGCTGCTCCGGGAAGTGTGGTGGCCGCCGCGGCCGATCTGGTGGGCGTTCGATCGCAGCTGAGCGCGGCATACTCGGCTTCTGGCGCGACGACGGGGATGGCGGCGGCGGCCTCTGACGAGGTATCGGTGGCGATCGCGGCGCTCTTCGGGGCCTATGCGGAGGACTATCAGGCCCTCGGCGCCCGAGCGGAGGCGTTCTTCGACCAGTTCGTGCAAACGTTGAGCGCGAGCGCGCGGTGGTACGAAGTCGCCGAGGCGGCTGCCGCGGAGCGCTTGCAGAGCCTCGGGCAGGGGGCGGTGAATGTTGTGAACGCCGAACTCTTCGGGGGTAGCGGCGGGAGTTCCGGCGGCGGCAGCACCAACGGTGGAGGGAGCGGTGGCGCCGGTACGGGGGGAAGCGGCGGCAGCACCAGCGGGGGGAGCGGCGGCACCACGGGTGGCGGCAGTACGATCGGCGGCACCACCCCGTCCCCGCTTTCAGCGACCTATGCGGTGACGTCGCAATGGGACAGCGGATTCACCGCCAAATACACCATCACCAACTCCGGAGCCAGTCCGGTCACCAATTGGCAGGCCCAATTCGACTTGCCCGCAAACGAATCCATCACGACCGTGTGGAACGCGAATGTCGCCCAGTCGGGCACGCAGTACACCTTGACGCCCGCCAGCTATGACGGCACTATCGCTTCCGGCGGTTCGGTCACCGTTGGCTTCCAAGCCACGCAGACGGGCACCTACTCGCCCCCGACGCACCTGCTACTGAACGGGCAACCGGTCACCATTACCGATCCGGGCGGCACGGGCACCGGCGGAGCCGGAACGGGGAGCGGCGGAATCGGGTCCGGCGGCAGCGGCTCTGGCGGGACGGGGAGCGGGACCACGTCGTCCGGGGTGTACTCACCCTACGTAGACGTCACCCTCTGGCCCGGGCCGAACGGGTACAACTTCGCGAACGCCGCGACCGCCGGAATCAAAGACGTCACGCTCGCCTTCATCACCGCCGACTCCACGGGTTCACCGGCCTGGGGCGGCTATTCGGCGTACGCGGTCAGCGGCGGTTCCCAGATCTCCTTCATCAACAACCAAATCACCGCCATGCACAATGCGGGCATCACCGGGAGCATTTCGTTCGGCGGCGCGGCCGGCACCGATCTTGCCGTCTACGCCGCGTCGAACCACATGAGCGCCGCCCAGCTGGCTCAGAGCTACGAGCAGGTGGTGAACGCCTACCACATTTACAGCCTCGACTACGACGTCGAAGGCGCCATGCAAAGCAACAATTCGGCGCTGACGCTCCAATCGCAGGCGATCGCCATGATGCAGCAGCAGGAGGCCGCCAACGGCACCCCGGTGACAGTGTCCTACACCCTTCCCGTCCTGCCGTCGGGTCTCGTCGCCGGATCGAACGGGGGGCTCAACGTCCTCAACACCGCCAATGCCAATGGCGTGGCCGTATCACGCGTGAACATCATGGCCATGGACTACTACGACCCGTCGGTGACCAACATGGGCACCGCGGCGATCAACGCGGCTACGACCACGCACAGTCAGCTGCTGGCGATGTACCCATCACTGTCCAGCGAACAGGCGTGGCAGATGCTCGGTGTGACACCGCTGATCGGAATCAACGACGACCCGAGCGAGATCTTCACCCTCGCCAACGCCCAACAGCTGACCGCGTTCGCGCAACAGAACCACATAGGCGAACTGTCCATGTGGGAGCTTCCGCGCGACCTCACGGGCACGTTGGGCGCAGTAGACGCCACCGACGGCAGCGGAATCGCGCAGACCCCCTTTGCGTTCTCTCAGATCTTCGAGCAGATCGGCACCGAATCTCAGATGTGATCCGCGACGCCGGTCAACGTCTATGGCGGAGCGTGATCAAGACCGGCTACCCGGATCCAACATCGCTCGCCCGGCACCGCTCGTTCATGATGTCTGCTGCGCCTTCGGAATTTGCGCTCCGCAACGGCCTCGTCATGTGCTCGCCGACGGAAACGAGCCCTCTGCCGACGGCCACAAACACCCGCCCCGTCGTGCTTCCCACGGTGCCCACCGCCGCCAACGCAGCATCGAAAACGCTCGGAATGTGAAAGTCCTCCCAAACCTCCGCCTGATGCTGCCGGGCCTCCGCGAAGCGGTCGAAATCATCCCGCAGGGCGCCGCGCTGCCTGACCAGCTCACGCACGGCCGAGAACCGGAAGCCGTCGATCGCCTCCGATTTCGCGACCCGGTCCAGGATGTCCTTGGCGTGCCGGTAGATGTCCAGGTCCTCGCGCAAATGGTGCTCGACGAGCTCACGGGCTTCGTCGATCGCCCGCAGTAGATGCTCCGGCTGCGTCGACTCGATGCGCGCGAGACTCAGCCGCTGCCACTTGTGCAGCGACTCCTCGGTGATCACCAGCAGGCTCAGCGCGTCGCCAAGCCGGTTGTCACCCACCGCGCTTCGCAGCTTCCCGGCGCGATGATGCACCGGCAGACTCTGATCGAACGACGCCAGGATGCGCCGGACATGGTCGCGCAACTGCTCGACGGTGACGTTGAGCGCCGGCCCGAGAGCGGCCACGGAATCCCAGTACGCCTCGGGCAGCGATCCGTACTTCTCCAGCGAGTCGACCATCCGCGACAGCGTCAGGTTGTTGCCCAGGACGTCGCCCGCGCGCTGCGCCCGGGCCACGTCGAGCACCGCCTCGACCTTGTCTTCCACGCGCCGGACGGCATCCTCCACCTGGGCGACCGCGGACTTCAGCGCCATCTGCACCGCGATCATCTGCGCCGACATCATCGCTTCGGGGCCGAGCAGTGCCGGTTGCCACTGAAGGCGCTCCAGGAACTGGCCCGGATCGGCGCCCGTCGTCAGCCGAAAGACGCCTTCGCCCAACGGAACCAGGTTGCCGTCCCGCAGCGCGTCCATGCTGTCGCGGTGCAGCTGCACATACGTCCCGGAGTCTGCCAGCAGCGCGGCCAGGCCGGCGAGCCGGCTCGCCGCGCCGGCGAGGGATGCGCCGTCGATCCCGGCGACCCGCATGGCCTGCCCGGCGGCCGCCCTCAGCCGCGCCAGGTAGGACTCGACGGCCGCGGGAGCGCCGCCCAGCAGCAGGGCCGCGTCGTGGAACGCGACCACGACCTCGTCGCCCTTGGTGCTTGCCGACGCCTCGAACACCTCGGTTGGGTTCATCGGCACCCCCTGTTCTTCGGCGCGCACGAATGCCGAGAGTTGGCAGGTATTTGTTAGCCAGCAAGGCGGACGCTACACCCATGTTTCCAAGGCGCCCCTCCGGTTCGCCGTCTGTTCGGTATGAATTCACCCAGAACGACGGGCCGGCAGGCGCCAGGCCGCGGCAAATCGAGGTTCGCCCGCCCGTCACGGACGCTACCCGGGGGCGCTCGGACCCGCCCGCAGTAACAGAGCAAACGCTCTGTTACGATCACCCGGTGCCGCGTCCCCGCCTGTACGACCAGGATCTGATCCTCGACGCCGCCGAACGGCTGGCGGTCGAGTCGGGCCCCGGGTCGGTCACCATCCGCGCAATCAGCTCCGCGACCGGCATGTCCAACGGCGCGGTCTACCACACGTTCGGCTCGCGCGCCGGAGTCGTCGGCCGCGCCTGGCTGCGCGCCGGACGCCGATTTCTCGCTGTCCAAACGGAATCCATCGACGCCGCCGGTGACGGCATCGCCGCCGTGGTGGCGGCGGCCGAGGCGCCGGCTGTCTTCGCCGAGCAATATCCCCACTCCTCGCAGCTGCTGTGGATGGTGCGCCGCGACGAACTCCTCGGCCCGGACACGCCCGCCGACATCGCCGACGAACTACGCGACCTGGACCGGCTGCTCGTGGCGTCCATGATTCGGCTGGCCCGCGCCGTCTGGGACCGCAAGGACGCCGCGGCGGTGGACCTCATCACGACCTGCATCGTCGATCTGCCCACCGCAATTCTGCTGCAGCGCAACAGGATCAACGACCCGGGCGCGCGGGAGCGATTGCGCGCCGCGGTCCGGGCCGTCCTGGACGTCGGCGCCCCGGCCAAGCGACGCACCACAGGGTCCAAGCAGCGCACCACAGAAAGGAAGCTATGACACCCACACTGGACTGGGACGACAAGATCGCCGTCTTGCGCCTCGGTGAGGACGAAAACCGGTTCTCCATGCGGTTTCTCGACGCATTCAACCACCACCTGGACGAGATTGAGGGCGCCGGTGCGCAGGGCCTGATCACTACCGGCGGGCCGAAGTTCTACTCGAACGGGCTGGACCTGGACTGGCTGGCCGCCCACGGCGACCAGATGCAGGAGTACGTCGCCCGGGTGCAGGCCATGCTGGCCCGCGTCCTCACCTTCCCGATGCCGACCGCCGCCGCAATCACCGGGCACGCCTTCGGGGCCGGCGCCATGCTCGCCATAGCTCACGACTTCCGGACGATGCGCGCCGACCGCGGCTACTTCTGCTTCCCCGAGGTGGACATCCGCATCCCGTTCACCGACGGCATGGCCGCGCTGATCCAGGCCAAGCTCACCCCGCAGGCCGCCGTCGCATCGATGACCACGGGCCGGAGATTCGGCGGGGGAGACGCCGCCGGACTCGGGATCGTTGACGCCGCCGCTGCGGAGGACTTGGTGGTCGCCGCGGCCACCGACCTGCTGCGCCCATTGGCCGGCAAAGACCCCGGCACCCTGGGCGCCATCAAGCGGACCATGTTCGGCACGCCCGCGCGGGCCCTGACGAGCGTGGCGGCCGATTGATCGCGGCGCAGGCCAACGGTTTTTAGCCGAGCTCGTACGAGTCCCGCGACACCCGGAAGAAATGGCCGGTGCTGGCGTCGGTGCACCTGATGCCGGCGGGCTCGCTGACGCAGGTGACGGTGCCCGCGGACAGCGACTGACCGTATTCGAGCGTTTGCTCGCCGGGCATGCGCAATGTGTCGCCGTGACACTGCATTTCGGCCGGCCGGCCCTGCGGCAGGCTGAACCGATTGCCCCACGCAATGTGTTGGGCGCAAGCCGGTCCGGGCGGCACCTGGTAGGTGTAGTCGCTGACGTCGCATTCGGCGGCGGTGTTGCCCAGCACGCACGCGATGTTTCCCGACGGGGACTGGAAGGGCAGACTGTCGGCGCGCGCGGTTGCCGGCGCGGCCGCCGTGACCGCCGCAAGCACGAGGTAGAGCGTCGTCCTGGTCACTTGCTGAGCCTAATTGGGTGATCGCCCCCGGGTGACGAATCTGTTAAATGAGCGTCTCGTCGTGAACCAAGCCGTCACGCGATCCGTCAACCCCGGTGTCGCATCCCTACGACATTCGGAGACTTGGTGATTGGACATAGCGCGCGGAAACGCGCAACGACCCTGGTGCGCCCCGTCGACGCCGCGGAGCGGCTCTTTTACCGCTTCAGCGAGCGCAACCCGGCGCATTTCCTGATCGTGGCCGAGTTCGGCGAAGTGCTCACCGCGAGCCGGGTGCGGCCGGCGCTCGACGCCATCCAGCACCGGCACCCGTTGCTGTCTGTACACGTCGAGGACCGACCGGAAACGCGCCTCGGGCTCTACCGGGCGCCCGACGTCGCACCTATCGACCTCGCCGTGCGCCACAGCACCGAACTGTCGTGGGACAGCGTCGCGGCCGAGGAGCTCAGCCGCCCGTTCGACCGCTCGCGTGCGCCGCTGATGCGCGCGTGCCTGGTGCGGGGTCCGGCGTGGAGCGCGTTGTTGCTGACCTTCGACCACACGATCGCCGACGGTATCTCGTCGGTATTCGTACTCAACGACGTGGTGAGCGCACTTAATGGCCGGATATTGCCGGATCTGCCCGCGCCGCAATCCCAAGAACAGCTCATCACGCGCACCTTGGGGGCCATCGAGCCCTTCGGCTCCGCCGAGCTCTCCGACGACCCCCGGATGGGCAAGGCAACGACCTTGCGCCCCTTCGACGGTGCCCCGACCAACGTGCACACCCTCGCCATGACGGAAGTCGACACTGCCAGATTGGCGCAACGGTGCCGGGCGGAACGCACCACCGTGCACGCGGCGATGGTGGTCGCGATGTGCCGCGTGCGCGCCGCCGAGCGGGGCGAGGACTTCGTACGTGTCCTGAATCCGATGAACATCCGGCCCCTGATCGGTGTCAACGGGGACTGCGGCCTCTACATCCAGTCGACGTGGACCGGGTGGTCCCCGTCGGACGCGGCGCCGTTCTGGCAACAGGCGCGCGCGATAACCGCGCACCTCGAAGTCGCGCGGTCGCCGCGCGGCATCCGCACTGCGTCGCTCGCCATCCAGCAGGCGATGACGGTCGACAGCGGACCCGACGACGCCGAGAATCTGTTCAGCCGAGTGTGCCCGTGGGAGATGATGGTCACCAACCTCGGTGTGCAGAACCTGGACGGGACGGGCCCGCTGCGACCCACGGCGGTGTGGGGGCCGGTGGTCCAGAGCCAGACCGACGGCGAGTACGTCAACGGCGTCACCACCTACGAGGGCAGGCTGCGCATCGTCACGTGTGGCTACAGCGTTCCGAACACCTTCCTGAAGAGCGCGGGTGAAGCGTTGGCGGCCGCCGTGGAGGAGGAGCGGGCCTAAATATCGGTGGACGGCCGATTGTTACCATCGCGCGGATGAGTGACCGGCCGCCGAGCGTCTCCAGGCGCGGCATCCTGCGCTACGGTGCCCTGGCGCCGGTGCTGGTCGCCGCCGGCGGACTGCTGCCGGCCCCCCGGGCGGGCGCCGGTGTCGCCGGGGCGTCGGTGTTCCTCGACCCGGGCCACAACGCCGTCAACGACGCCTCGATCGACCAGCAGGTTCCCAACGGGCGGGGCGGCACCAAGCCGTGCCAGACCTCGGGCACCGCCGCGGACGACGGCTACCCCGAGCACGCGTTCGCCTGGGCGGTCGTCGGGCTGATCAGCGCATCGCTTAACCAGATGGGCGTCAGCACCCGGCTGTCCCGGGGTGACGACAACTCCGTCGGTCCGTGCATCGATCAGCGCGTGGCCGAGGCCAACGCGATGCGCCCCGACGCCATCGTGAGTATCCATGCCGACGGCGGGCCCGCCTCCGGCTCGGGCTTTCACGTCAACTATTCCAGCCCGCCGCTGAACGACGTGCAGGCCGGCCCAGCCGTGCAACTGGCCCACGCGATGCGGAACGCCCTGGCCGGAGCGGGCTTTCAGCCGTCCACCTACATCGGGTCCGACGGGCTGTACGGCCGCGACGATCTCGCCGGGCTCAACTTGGCCCAGTACCCCGCCGTCCTGGTCGAGCTCGGCAACATGAAGAACGCCGACGATGCCGCGCGGATGGAAAGCGCGGACGGCCGGGCACGCTACGCTGCGGCCGTCACCCAGGGGATCGTTGCGTTCCTGAATGCCCGGTAGGCGGACGCCGGCGACCCCGGCAACGCTCCCGCGGGTCGTCGTCACCGCTTGGAAAGCGGCAGGTACCGCATGCGGTAGGCTCGAACGATCCGACTTCACTGGATTTGGCCAGCAAACATTGGCCACAAAACTGAACGTTTCGCGGCTCCAAGGGTATGCGGTATGCGGCCCCCGAAATCGCTGCTCCCGTCGTCGGGCACCCGACACCGGCTGCGCAGTTGCCGCCGGAACGCGACGGTGTGTTTGCATGATGGGTAGTGGGTGGGGCTTGCCGGCAAGCCCCACCGATCGTGAGAGGGAGGTTGCGCACAGCTGATGACAGAGATGGTTACCGGGAAAGCGCTCCCGAACGTGGTTGTCACCGGGATCGCCATGACCACCGCGGTGGCGACCGATGTCGAGAACACGTGGAAGTCGTTGCTGGACGGCCGGAGTGGAATCCGCAAGCTCGATGACCCGTTTGTCGAGGAGTTCGACCTGCCGGTTCGCATCGGTGGGCACCTGCTGGAGGAATTCGACACCCAGATGTCCCGTGCCGAGCTGCACCGCATGGGTTACCTGCAGCGGATGTCGACCGTGTTGACCCGCCGGGTGTGGGAGAACGCCGGCTCGCCCGAGGTCGATCCCAACCGCCTGATGGTGTCCATCGGCACCGGGCTGGGCTCCGCTGAAGAGATGGTCTTCAGCTATGACGACATGCGCGCCCGCGGCATCAAGGCCGTCTCCCCGCTGGCGGTCCAGAAGTACATGCCGGACGGCGCGGCGAACGCGATCGGATTGGAAAGGCGCGCCCGAGCCGGAGTCAACACCTTCGTGTCGGCGTGCGCGTCGGGTTCGGAGGGCATCGCGCAGGCGTGGCGCAACATCGTCTTCGGCGAGGCCGACGTCGCCATCTGCGGTGGCGTGGAGACCAAGATCGAGGCGGTGCCGATCGCCGCGTTCGCCCAGATGCGCATCGTGATGTCGACCAAGAACGACGACCCCGAGGGCGCGTGCCGCCCGTTCGACAAGGATCGCACCGGCTTCGTGTTCGGCGAGGCCGGCGCGTTGATGGTGATCGAGACCGAAGAGCACGCCAAGGCCCGCGGCGCCGACATCCTGGCCCGCCTGATGGGGGCGAGCATCACCTCCGACGGCTATCACATGGTGGCCCCGGACCCCAACGGCGAACGCGCCGGATATGCGATGAGCCGCGCCATCCAGCTGGCGGACCTGTCTCCCGGCGACATCGACCACGTCAACGCCCACGCCACCGGCACGTCGATGGGTGACCTGGCCGAGGGCAAGGCCATCAACAACGCGCTCGGCCCCCACGGCGGCAACGCCGTGGTATACGCCCCCAAGGCGGCGTTGGGCCACTCGGTCGGTGCGGTCGGTGCGGTCGAGTCGATCCTGACCGTGCTGGCGCTGCGCGATCAGGTGGTCCCGCCGACGCTGAACCTGGTCAACCTCGACCCGGAGATCGACCTGGACGTGGTGGCGGGCAAGCCGCGACCGGGCAACTACCAGTACGCGATCAACAACTCGTTCGGATTCGGCGGGCACAACGTCGCGCTGGTCTTCGGTCGCCCCTGACGCTGCGCCGTTCAGGCTAGGGGCCTCCGCCTTTTGGCTTCTGCGGCGAAATTGCCGTGGTGGTCGTGGTTTGTGGGGCGCGGCGCGACCCTGTCAGCAATCTGGGCGGCGGTTGGCGCCGGCGGCCGGTTGGCGCCGGTAAGCCAAGCCGCTCAGCGCTACGGCCGGACGAGATCCGTAGCGCTGAGCGGAAGCTCAGCCTCCGAAGCCCTGCCGGGGGGCGGTTGCCATGGTTGCCGGGCTGCCGGGAGCGGCGGGACCGCCCTCGCCAAGCTTGGCTGCCGCGAAGTCCACTCCCTGATTCACGAACTGGGCATCGGTGACATACGTGTCGTGGGCGGCGAAGTTGAGGCCGTCGGAGCAGACCGGGTCCTCGGTGGCGCAGACCTTGATGGTCTTGGGCTGGAACATCGGGCCGATGACGACGGGCGGCTCGCCGAGGAAGTTCATCGCCCGGACGTTGGGCGTCCCGAAGAGCACGACCGAGGAGACGTGGCTGGCGATGTCGGGGTCCAGCGGCTTGGGCACGGTCGCGGGGTCGACCCCGTCGGGCACGGCGGCGGAGGTGACGAAGCCCATCACCGCGGCGCCCTGCGAGTAGCCGCCGAGCACCATCTTGGTCTTGGGGCAGTCGCGGGCCATGTTCACGACGTGGCTGCCCGCGTCGCGGATGCCGTCGAGGCCGGTGGCCCATTCGTTGCTGGCGGGGTAGTTGACCGGGTAGACGTCGAACGACTGCGCGCCGATGCGCGAGCGCAGCCCGTCAACGAAGGCCTGTCCGGTCGGGCCGACGCCGGGGGGCTCACCGGTGCCGCGCGCGAACACCACCTGTACATCGGGACACGGCTCAGCCCCGGCGGAGGGGACGACGGGCGCCACGATTGACCCGGCGAGACCCGCCGCCGCGACGACCGTAGGAGCGAGGGGACGAAGGATGTGACGTGCGATCATGGCGCAATGGTGCCCAAGCACTTTTCCCCCAAACCTGTGTGTTTCCATAGCTTTTGGTGACCATTTCCTGTTAGCACTGCCGTACCGAGCGCGGCCGGCCCGGGCCCCTCGCGGTTTGCAGACGGTTCGAGATCGGCTGCGGTAACGGGGTTGCGGACCAGCCACATCACTAAATGATAACGACTGGCGCAGGGTGCTGCTGACTAATGGCCCTGTACGTTCGGTCAACGGGTCACTATTGTGTTCGGCCCCAAGCCAAGTGCGGCCCGCGTCGGCCCCGAGGCGAAGTGCTCCTCCGCCGATCCGGGGCCCGACTGGCCACGATCCGAAGCACGCCCGGCGACCGTCGTTTTGCTCGGTCCGGGCCGGGTAGCCGAAACCCGACCACCGATAACCGATACGAAGGGCGACGACATGGCCACGGGTGAAACCGGTTTCGACGACGTGACCTTCGACCTCATTTCCGTTCAATATCACTCGTTGAAAGCCGGACATGATTACGGCCAGTATGTTCGCGATGCGAAGAACGCCGGCTTGGACGACATTGCGGCGTTCTTCGCTGACGTGATGGCGCAGGACTCCCAGCGCGCGCACCGCTGCCACGAGCTCCTCATGCAGCTGGAGTCGAAGGCGGGGGCGGCCACCGGCTGAGGGGGCGAGAGCGTGGTGGCGCGTCCGGCCGGCGCGCGGCCATCAGGTCGACGGGCGCGCCGGCACCGTGCGTCCAAGAGCGCCCTTCGGCGTTGGCCCCGAAAGCCCCGGGTTCGCGCGGCGGGCCAGCTAACCTAGAGCGGCCAAAATTCGGCGGACAACCGGAGGCCGTTCTGCATGATCAAGCAAACGTGGGGGCAGCGCTGGGAACAGCGCACGGAGTGGCCGCTCGCGATCGTCGCGCTCATCTTCCTCGCCGTGTACTCGGTGCAGGTGCTCGGCCAACCGCATGGTCGGGAGGCGCACGACCTGGACGTGGCGAGCTGGGTGGCGTGGGGCATGTTCGTCGTCGACTACCTGGTCCGGCTGAGCCTGGCGCCCGACCGGCGGCAATGGTTCGTCCGCCACCTCTTCGATCTGCTTGTGGTCGCGCTTCCGCTAATGCGCCCGCTGCGGCTGCTGCGCCTGGTCGTCCTTGTCGGGGCGCTGCAAAAGGCGATCGGCAACGTGGTCCGCGGGCGCATCCTGCTCTACACGATCTCGGGCGTCATCCTGCTCATCTACGTGGCGTCGCTGGCCATCCTCGACCAGGAGCGCGGTCACCCCGGCGCCAAAATCCAGTCCTTCGGGGAGGCGGTGTGGTGGGCCATCTCCACGGTGACCACTGTCGGCTACGGCGACCAGTACCCGATCACCGTCCCGGGCCGGGTGATTGCCGTCCTGCTGATGGTCGGCGGCATCAGCCTCATCGGCGTCGTGACGGCGTCGCTCGCCTCGTGGATAGTGCAGCGGGTGGCCGAAACGGACACCGCCAATCAGGCCGCCACCGCCTCGCACATCGAGGAACTCCGGGCCGAAATCCAGGCGCTGTCCCAGGAACTGCGCCACGAGCTCCGCGCTAGGTCAGCTGACCAACCGTCGTCACCACGGTGAGCACCAGCACCGCCGTCCCGATGAAGTAGACCTGACGGCGCGGCGTCAGCCGCGCCGGGAGCGGATCCCGTTGCAGCGCGCGCTGGCGCCGGAGCGCGATGACGTAGGTCGTCAACGCGACCGCGGCGGCCAGCAGGGCGGGGATGAACGACTCGGGCCCCACGGGCCCGTGCAGGTACTTGACGGTCAGCAGGGCGCCGTTGGCGAGGAACGCGAACGAGGTCCGCGTCCAGGCGAGCGTCGTCCGAACCGCCGGATCGTTCAATGCGAGACCGCCTTGGCGATCACCAGCCCGAGCGCGACGAGCCCGACGACGCTCAGGCCGACCGCCAGGTAGGCCGGGGTCGGGTGGCGGGGCAGCGGCACGCCGAGTCGCATGGAGCGGTCGGCCTGTCGCCAGCGGAGCAGCCCCATGCCGCTGGTCAAGACGGCCAGCACCGCCAGTCCCACGGCCAGCGCGCGGCGTGCGCCCGGGACCCCGAGCTCCGGAACGAGCTGCACCAACGCGACCGCCGCGGCCAGCAGCCCCAGCGCCGTGCGCTGCCAGGCCAGGAAGGTCCGCTCGTTGGCGAAGGTGAACCGATAGTCGGGTTCGCGCTCGCCGGTGTCTTGCGCCACGAGCCACATCGTAGATTGGCCGTTGTGGTGAAGGCGCTGTTGTTCGACGTGCAGGGGACCGCGACGGATTTCTTTTCAACGGTGTGCTCGGAGGCGGAGCGGATCGGCGGCCGTTTGACGGGCGTCGACTGGGCCGAGGTGGTGCGGCGTTGGCGCGCAGGCTACTTCACCGCGCTGGAGGTGGCGCAGGGGCGGCACAGCGGGTGGATCTCGGTGCGCTCGGTGTACCGCGACGCGCTGGACTCCGTCCTCGACGACTGCGGCGCCCGCGGGTTGTCGGCCGGGGAGCGCGACGAGCTGACGCTGGCATGGCAGCGGCTCAGGCCATGGCCCGACGCGGTGCCGGGGCTGCTACGGCTGAAGGGCTCTTACACGCTGGCGACCCTGTCGAACGCCGACGTGTCGGCGGTCATCAGCATCTCCAAGCTGGCAGGGCTGCCGTGGGACGCCGTCTTCGCCGCCGAGATGGCCGGGGTGTTCAAGCCCGACCCGGCGATCTACCGCATGGCCGCGACGTATCTTGGCCTGGAGCCCGCCGAGATCATGATGGTGGCGAGCCACAAGTACGACATCCGCGCCGCGGGCCAACTCGGCTTCGCGACCGCGTTCGTCGCGCGGCCGCTGGAGTTCGGTCCGGGCGGCGACGCCGACACGGCCTACGCCGACGAGTTCGACGTCAACGCGTCCGACTTCCTGGACCTGGCAACACAACTCGGCTGCTAGCGGCGCGCCGATCCGATCAGGGGCTGGCCGTTGGCCGCCTGTAGCAGGCAGATGACGGTGCTCGGCGTCGGGTTGGCCCCGGTCCGGTCCTGGTTGGAGTCGATGACATAGCTGATCGCGAACGGCCCTCGGTCGACCGGTTGGCCGGTGTAGGGCGTGAGCCCGGCGGCGCAGTCCCGGTTGGCAACGGTGGCGATCGCGGTGTCGACGGCCATCGGCGCGCGCAGGTACACCTCGGCCAGATGCGCTGCCGCACAGTCGACCACCGTCACGGTCACCCGGCTCAGGTCGGGCGGCGGGAGGTCGCTCACGCACTGGCCGACCTGAAGATCGATCCACTTCTCGATCTGCGGATCCCGGGGTGAGGCGGCGGCGGTGGCCTGTGCCGCCAGGAGCGCCGCCGCGATCAGGCCGCACAACGCATGAAGGCCCCGCATGCGGAGAGTTTAGGCACTGAGCAGCGCCGGGTCGGGCTTTTCCGATGACATCGACAGGAAGCCGCGCGCGCAGCGCGCGGCCAGCAGCCAGTTCGCCGGCCTCTTCATGTCCAGGCCGCCGAGCAGCTGCTTGATCATGGTCAGCGTGTCGAAGTAAATGCGTTCGCAGACCAGGGTTTCCGCCTCATCGAAGACGAAGTACGCCGTCATGCGGACCCGGAAACGGCTGCCGGTGGGCGGGACCTTGCCGAGGTAACCCAGATGCGTACCCATCAGCCAGAACTCGACGATCACCGCGTCGGCGGTGTGGCGCAGCGCGATGATCTCGTGATCCTGGTCGGGGAACGCGGTCCGCGTGTAGGCGTAGTAGTCTCGCACCGCCCGGTCGCCGTCGTGAACGATCATCTGCGGGATCAGCTCGTAGCGCGGATGCGGGAAGGTCGCCAGCACGTCGTCCCAGTCCTGGCGGACCTCGTCGTGGAAGTGGTCGAGCACAAGCTTTTCGCGGGCGGCCAGCACGTCGGCCGCGGGAAACTCCGGAATGGTCACGGGGCCCAGCGTATGGCCTAGGAACCGGGCGGGGGAGTCCAGGCGACGGGCAGCCTCTTGATCCCGTGGATGAACTGCGACAGCAGCCGCGACGGCTCCTCGATCGCGACGATGTCAGGGATCTCGCGGCGCAACTCGTCGAAGACCACCCGGATCTCGCGGCGCGCCAGGTTCGCGCCGAGGCAGAAGTGGGCGCCGCCGCCCCCGAAGCCCAGGTGCGGGTTGGGGTTGCGCGCGACGTCAAAGGCCCACGGGGTGGCGAACTTCGACTCGTCGCGGTTCGCGGAGTTGTACCACAGCGTGGCCTTGTCGCCGGCGGCCATCCGCACGCCGCTCAGCTCGAAGTCTTGGGTCAGGGTGCGCCGCATGTAGACGACCGGCGAGGCCCACCGCACGATCTCCTCCACGGCGGTGGGCGCCAGGCCGTCGTAGTCGGACCACCACTTGTCGCGCTGCCGGGGGTAGCGGGACAGGGCCAGCACGCCGTGGCTGATCGCGTTGCGGGTGGTCTCGTTGCCGGCGACCACCAGCAGGATGAAGAAGGACGCGATCTCCGACGACGACAGCCGGTCGCCGTCGACCTCGGCCTCGACCAGGCTGGTGGTGAGGTCGTCGTGGTGGTTGACGCGGCGGTCCTCGGCCAGGGTGGTGGCGTAGGCCCCGATGTCCATCGAGACCTTGAGGAACTCTTCGAAGTCCGTCGTCAGGTCGGGGTCGCCGAAGCCGAGAATCACGTTGGTCCAGTGAAAGATTCGCTGATGGTCGTCCTCGGGGATGCCCATCATGTCGCAGATGATCTGCAGCGGCAGGGGACCGGCGAGCTCGCTCACCAGATCGGCCTCGCCGTCGGGGTGGTTGGCGATGAGGTCGGCGACCAGCCGGTGGGCGCGTTCGCGCACCGATGCCTCGATGCGGGCCACCACCTTCGGGGTGAACGCCCGGCTGACGATCGAGCGCAGCCGCTGGTGCCGCGGGTCGTCGAGCACGATCATCGAGCCGAAGTACTCCGCGATCTCGGGGGCGTTGTCGTTGATTGTGATGTTGGGGCTGGAGCTGAAGATGTCCGGGTGACGGCTGGCGAAGTGCACGTCGTCGTGCCGCGTCAGCGCCCAGTGCCCGTCACCCGCCGTGAACCCCTCCATCTCGATGGCGGGCCAGAACGCGAGCGGGGCTTCGCGACGCAGGGTGGCGAAGGCGCCGTCGCGGTAGTCGTCATCCAGGGCCCAGAACTTTAGCGACCCGAGTTGGACGTCGGAGAGCGGGATCTCGGGCGGGGGCGCCC
This sequence comes from Mycobacterium saskatchewanense, assembly GCF_010729105.1. Classification (NCBI taxonomy): domain Bacteria; kingdom Bacillati; phylum Actinomycetota; class Actinomycetes; order Mycobacteriales; family Mycobacteriaceae; genus Mycobacterium; species Mycobacterium saskatchewanense. Next base: position 1,315,719 of record NZ_AP022573.1, on the reverse strand, counting down.
CGTTGGTCCGCGGTGCGATACCGGTCTTGAGGCTCACGGGGGCCGCTCCTTCGCCGCTGAAGAGAGGTGACGAACGGAGAGCCTAGACCGAGCGGCTCACTGGGTACAGACGGTGCGGGCGGGTGTCCCCGTCGCCGTCGCGTCTTTCACCGATCGGCCGTCGATCAGGATGCGGCACGAGATCGAGCCGGGCGCCTGCGCGCTGAGCACGAACACCTGCCCGCCGAAACCGGTGAACTGCGCCGACCACGGCAGCTTGGCGTTCACCGCCCGCAGCTGGCCGCCGTCAGTCTGGTACGAGATGAATTCGGCGACGGGGGAACTGCCGGTCACCTCGTAGCGGACCTGCGGGAAGTCGTTGGCATGGGCCACGCCGGCCCACGCGGTCGCGACGCCGACGCCGACGGCGAACAGGATCGAGGGGGTCCTGAGGTGACTGGTCATGAGCCTCATCGTGTCACCCGGTGCGCTCGGACGGAAGCCTCGCCGCGGCGCCGAGCAGGACGACGGCGAACACCGCGCCCACCCCGCCCGAGACGAGCAGGGGCAGCCGCCCGTCGGCGCCCCACAGAAAGCCGGCCCACAGCCCCGCGGCGAGCACCGCAAACCCGCTCAGCCCCTGGAAGATCCCCTGCGCGCTGGACTGCAGCTCGGGCCCGACAAGCGTTGAGATCCAAGCCTTCCCGACGCCGTCGTAGCAGGCGGTGAACATGCCGTACGCGGCGATCAGCCCCCAGGCGGCCGCGGTGCTCGTGGTCAGGCCCAGGCCGAGGTAGCCGACGGCGAAGAAGACCAGCCCAGCCCCGTAGGCCACCGGCCGGCCGAACCGATCCGCCAGCAACCCGGCGGGAAAGCTCGTCACCGCGTAGACCGCGTTGTAGCCGACGTAGGCCAGGATGACGCCGACGACCGAGAAGCCAATCTCCTTGAGCCGCAACAACAGCAGCGCATCCGGGAAGTTGGCGACGCTGAACGCGACCAGGAACCAGACGACCTCCCAGTAGCGGCGGGGCAGCCGCCGGGCCCCGGCGAACGGCGATAGCCGCGAGGAGATCGGCACCTCGCGCGGTCGCTCGCGGACCCAGGCGATCAGCAGCACACTGAGCACCGCGGGGATCACCGCCAGATAGAGCACCGGGCCGATCCGGTGCCCGAACAGCTCGTATCCGGCCAGCCCGAGCAGCGGCCCGATGACCGCCCCCAGCGTGTCCATGGTGCGGTGAAACCCGAACACCCGGCCGCGCTGGGCCGGCTCGATGCCGTCCACCAGCAACGCGTCGCGAGGCGCACCGCGCAGCCCTTTGCCCAGCCGGTCGACGACCCGGCCCAGCAAGACACCGGGCCACGCGCCGGCGGCGGCGACGATCACCTTGCCCAGGGCGGCCATGCCGTAGCCCGTCGCGATCAGCCGGCTGCGCGCGAACCGGTCGCCCAGCGGGCCCGACGCCACCTTGGTCAACGACGCCGCGCCCTCCGCGGCGCCCTCCACCGCGCCGACCACCGACGGCGGCGCGCCCAGCACCGTCGTCAGGTAGAGCGGCAGCAGGGGATAGAGCAACTCGCTTGCCGCGTCCTGCAGCAGCGACACCAGCGACAGCACCCACACGTTTCCGGTGAGCCAGGCCGGCCGGTTGCGCACCCGCCAGATGCTAGCTCCCGAACCCGCCGTCCGCTTAGGGTGAAGCGGGGACCGGACGGGAAGGTGACAATGACGTCAAAGCGTGTGGTGGTATGGGGTACCGGCTTCGTCGGCAAGATGGTGATCGCCGAGATCGTCAGGCATCCGCTGTTCGAATTGGTGGGCGTCGGCGTCAGCAACCCCGACAAGGTGGGCCGCGACGTCGCCGATATCTGCGGGCTGCCCGAGCCGACCGGGATCGTCGCCACCGACGACGTCGACGCGCTGATCGCGCTCAAGCCCGACGCGCTGGTGCACTACGGCCCGACGGCCATGCACGCCAAGGACAACATCGAATTGATCACCCGCTTCCTGCGGGCCGGCATCGACGTCTGCTCGACGGCCATGACGCCGTGGGTGTGGCCCACGATGCACCTCAACCCGCCGCAGTGGATCCAGCCCATCACCGAGGCCTGCGAGCTGGGCGAGTCGTCCTGCTTCACCACCGGCATCGACCCCGGCTTCGCCAACGACCTGTTCCCGATGACGCTGATGGGCCTGTGCTCGGAGGTGCGCCGGGTGCGGGCCTCGGAGCTGTTGGACTACACCAACTACGAGGGCGACTACGAGGTCGAGATGGGCATCGGCCGCGAGCCCGAATACACGCCGCTGCTGCAGGATTCCAACATGCTGATCTTCGCCTGGGGCGCGACGGTGCCGATGATCGCCCACGCCGCGGGCATCATGCTCGACGAGATCACCACGACGTGGGACAAGTGGGTGACGCCGACCGAGCGCAAGACCGTCAAGGGCGTCATCCAACCCGGCCACGTCGCGGCCGTCCGGTTCACCATCAACGGGGTCTACCAGGGCGAGACACGCATCCAGCTCGAACACGTCAACCGCATCGGCCACGACGCCGCCCCGGACTGGCCGTCCGGCCACGACGACGACGTCTACCGCGTGGACATCGAGGGCACGCCGAGCATCTTCCAGGAGACGGCGTTCCGGTTCACCGACGGCTCCGGCCGCGACCCGGCCACGGCGGGATGTCTCGCGACCGGGATGCGGGCCCTGAACGCCGTGCCGGCCGTCAACGACCTGCGCCCGGGCTGGGTGACGCCGCTCGACCTGCCGCTGATCGCGGGTGTGGGCACCATCCGCTGACGGCGCCCACAGCCGCGGTCCATGCTCTACACAGCTGGCACCCAGCAATTGCTGAGATTGTCTATGGATTAGGCCGCGGGACGCCGAGGACGGGGGTAGGAACATGGCCGACGGAGCGACACCGGCACTGGGCCTGTCGATCGGTGCCACCAACCTGGCGGTCGTGACCGCCGAGAACGCCGTCCTCCGCAAGCCCGTGCTCACGCTCTACCGGGAGCGCCCACCGGAGGTCGGCGTGCCCTCGGAGAATCCCCGGCTCGACGAGCCCGGCCTGGTGATCACCGACTTCGTGGACCGGGTGGGCGACCCGGCCGGCATCGTGGCGGCCGACGGCTCGGTGCACCGCCCCGAGGCCCTGATCGCCGACGGGTTGCGCGCGCTGGCCTACGCCGCGACCGGTGGCCGCGCCCTGCCCGACAGCGTGGCCGTCACCTATCCCGCGCACTGGGATTCCCGCGTGGTGGACGCCCTGGGCGCCGCGCTGAGTCGGGTGGCCGAGTGGTCGAACCGGGCGGCCCCGCTGGTGCTGATCCCCGATGCCGCGGCGGCCCTCTTCGCGGCGCGCGCCAACCCCGGCCTGCCGGCCATCGGGACGTCAGGGACCCCGGGCACGGTCGCTGTCTGCGACTTCGGCGGCACCGGAACCAGCATCACTCTGATGGACGCCGCGGGCGACTACCGGGCGCTGGCGCCGACGGTGCGCTATCACGACTTCTCCGGCAACCTGATCGACCAGGCGCTGTTGACCGCCGTCATGGGACACCTGCCCGGCACCGGTTCCTTCGATCCGTCGACCACCCTGGCCAGCGGCTCGCTGAGCCGGCTGCGGGCGGAATGCCGCGGCGCCAAAGAGCAGCTGTCGTCCAGCACGTTGGCGACGCTCACCGACGAGCTGCCGGGCATGCACGGCGACTTCCGGCTCACCCGGCACGAACTCGACGAAGTGATCCGCGACTCGCTGGACAACTTCCTGGCCGTGCTCGAACAAACGTTGTCGCGCAACGGCGTTCGGAATCTCGCGGCGGTCGTGACGGTGGGGGGTGTGGCGAACGTCCCGGCGGTCACCAGGGCGCTGGCGGGGCGCCTGCGGGTCCCGGTCGTCTCGCGGGAGCGCCCACAGCTGACGCCGGCCGTCGGCGCCGCCCTGCGCGCGGCGCGCCGCCCGCACGAGGCCGGCGCGACGATGGCGAGGCCCGCCGCGGTGCCGACCGTGGCGGCGCCCGCGTCGCCGGTCCATCCCGAGCCGACCGCGTTGGCGTGGCCGCGCCGCAGCGAACCCCGGGTGCGGCCCGTGCCAGTGGGGGACACGCTAGTCCGCGCGACGCTGCCTCCCGAGGAGTCCGCGCCCCCGGCCCCCGAGCCGACTCCCCAGCCGGACGCGGAGCCGAAGAAGCGGCGCCGGCTTCGGCGCCCGCCCCTGGCGGTCATCGCGGTGGTGCTCGCGCTGCTGGTCGCGGGGGTCGCGATGATCTTCGCCTTGCGCCCGAGCAGCATGTCCACGACCGCGCCGCCCCCGAGAACCACCACGTCGGCACCCTCGGCCCCGTCACAGGCGCCGCCGCCCAGCCCGGCCCCGACGCAGGAGGCCCCGCCGCCCTCGGTCACCGACACCAACCCGCCCGCCGAGACCGAAACCCCGACGACCACGGCACCGCCCGCCACTCCGCAGGCCGAGCCGCCCGCGGTCGCCGCGCCGGCCCCGAGGATCCCGCGTGCCCCGGCGATCCCGGCGCTGCCCCCGATCCCCGGGGTCAACGAGCCGATCCCCGGCCTGGATAAGATCAACCAGATCCTGCAGGAATTCGGAGTCGGCCCGATCGGGCGTTAAGAGCCTCTAGCTCAGGACTTTTCGCCTTTGTTCTCCTCGGCCGCGGCTTCGCGAAGCTTGTCGTTGAGGGCCTTGTCCTCCTCGATCCGCTTCTTGTGCTCTTCGTCGTTCTGCATTTCCTCCGCCTTCGACTTGAGGTCGGAGTCGGCGTCTTCGGGAACTTCGAACTTGGGGTTGCCGTCGTCGTCCAGCCATTCGTTGACGGCGGTACCCGAGACCATGCCACTGGAGCCTGGGAGCACGATGGTCGGCTTCTCCTTATAGGCCTCCATCATTTCGGCGGCCGCTTTTTTGTCGTCCTCGTCGGGCTCGGGTTTTTCGGTCGCCGCCCGCTCGTCCTGGTCTTCTTCGCCTTCGGCTGACTTCCGCTCGTCGTCGTGACCAGCGGTTTTGTCGTCCTGCACGGTCATGCACCTACCCCCTCAGAGTCGCAGTTCCGACACCAGGGCGATTACCCATTGCGGTGTTGTGTCGAAACTCTCGTCAGCGCAACTTGACAAGCGACACCAGGGCCAGCGGGATGCGCATCGGCTCGGGCGCGCCGGCGAGCCGAGCGGCGAGGCCGGTCTCCAGCCGGTCGACGAATTCGACCGCCCGCGGATCGCCGGTCCGGATGTCGAGCGCACGCACCAACGCCGGGAACAGCGCGGCCCGCGCGAACGCGGCCCACTGGGCGGCGAAGGCGTGGGCGTCGTCGTCGACCTGGAATCGCGCCCAGAACCGGTCCTCCGCGATGAACGCCTCGAGATGGTCGATGGTCAATCCCTCGAACCGCCCGCTCGGGGCGAACGGCGCGCGGAATTCCTTCTCGCCGCGCCCGAACGTCGGGATTGTCATGCGCCGCAATTCGTCCCGGTGCAGAAGCCCCTCGGTGGCCAGGTCCTCCAGCGCCGCGAGGATGGCGTCCAGCAAGGTGGCGAAGCCGAAGCTGCCATCCTCGTCGACGCCGAGCGTCAGCACCACCAGCCGCCCGTGCGTGGCGAGCTCGCGGCCGCGGAACGCGACGAAGTTGTGCCAGTCCAGCGCGGCCTGGTCGGCGTAGGCCGAGAACGCGGCGTCGTCGTGGCCGTAGGCGACGTGCACGTGGTCGTCGACCGCGCAGGGGACCCGGCTCAACCACTGCGTCGCCCACGACGACCAGCCGAGGTTGACCGTCTTGGACGGCACGATTTGGCCGTAAAACGACCGGCCGATCGCCGAGGCGAAACTCGCGGTGTCCTTGCTCAGGTAGCTGTCCGGATCTTCCTCCAGGGTCCGGAACAGGGCGCTGAAGTCGTTGTCAGGAATGTCGGTGTGCGCCACCAGGATTGCGTGGTCGTGCCGGGTGCGTCGACGCAGCACCGCGATGGCCTCGGCCATCGGCCGCAACGAGTTGTGCCCGTTGGCGGCGCCGTAGTCGGCGACGATGATCGGCTGCGGGGGTGCGGGCAGCGGCACCTGCTCGGCGGCCCGCTGCAGGAGCGCGATCGCCTGCGCCAATCCGGCGGCCTGCAGCCGCGACGAGTGGGTGTACGTCGCGCTGTGCGTAGGTTCCGGCCGGACCACGATGCTCGATTGGGGGCCCGAATCGGGCAGACGGGGCTCCGGCCGCATGCACCAACGATAGTCAGTCCGACGCCGGGTAGCTGACCTTGGTGAGCCGCTCGGAGAGGTCCCACAGCCGCCGGCAGTCGGCCCCGTTGCGGGCGCGCTTGGGTATGTGGGCGGGCTTCACGCCCCCGCCGGCTGCCTCGAGGAGCCCCAGGGGGCCGTAGAACGCGCCGCCTTCCGCCTGCGGGGTGGCCGCGGCGTACAGCGCGGGCAGGATCCCGTCGTCGATCTCCTGCCACAGGAACGGCGCCCACCGCCACGACGCCTTGTACAGGCGTTCCATCACCGAGGGCCTCCCGAGCCCGTGCGACGGCCCGCTGATCTGCAGGTTGGTCATGGTCAGCCCGGGATGCGCGGCGTTGGAGACGATGCCCCAGCCAGCCTTCCGGCTGCGCCGGTCGAGCTCGAGGGCGAACATCAGCACCGCCAGTTTCGACTGGCCGTAAGCCGCATTGGCCGAGTAGGACTTCTCGAACTGCGGGTCCTCGAAGTGGATGCTGCCGTAGCGGGCCGCCAGGCTGCTCAGGGAGACGACGCGGGCGCGGGTGGCGGCGCGCAGCAGCGGGAGCAGATGGGCGGTCAGCGCGAAGTGCCCGAGATGGTTGCTGCCGAACTGCAATTCGAACCCGTCGGCGGTGGTGTCGCGGTTCGGCGGGGTCATGACGCCGGCGTTGTTGATCAGGATGTCGATCGGGCGGCCCTCGGCGTTGAGCTGCTCACCCAGGGCGGCGACCGACGCCAGCGACGACAGGTCGAGCGATTTGATGGTCAGCTTGGCATCGGGAACGGTTTGGCGGATTTCCTCGATCGCCGCCTCGCCCTTGGCGCGGTTGCGAATCGCCATGACGACGTCGGCGCCCGCGGCCGACAGCCGCCGGGCCAGCCCGAACCCCAGGCCGCTGTTGGCTCCTGTGACGACCACCAGCTTCCCCGACAGGTCGGGCACGGTGGCGACGAGATCGTGGGGCATGCGTATCACTCCTTACCGGTAATGAGCACGTCCTAGTGTGCTCCTTATGCCGCCGTCCGCGAACCCCGAGCGCGTCCGCGGCGCCGTGGCGGCGTTCGTCGCCGGCGCGCTGCCCGCGCTGGCGTTTCCCGCTCCGGCGTGGTGGTTCGTGGCGTGGTTCGGCGTGGTCCCGCTGTTGTGGCTGGTGCGAACCGCGCCCGGGCCGGGGGACGGCGCGGCGCGAGGCTGGCTCGGGGCGACCGCGTTCGTGCTGACCACCCAGTACTGGCTGGCGGGCAGCGCCGGGCTGTTGCTGCCGGTGCTGGCGGCCGGGCTCGGCGCGCTGTGGCTGCCGTGGGGCTGGCTGGCGCACCGGCTGCTGGCCGCCCCGGTCGGCGGCGGGCGGGCAACCGTCGCCCTGGTCGCGCTGCCGAGCGCGTGGGTGGCGGCGGAGGTGGCGCGCTCCTGGCCGCCGCTGGGCGGCTCGTGGGCGCCGCTCGGCGCATCGCAGGCGAGCCAGCCGGTGACGCTGGCGTCGGCGTCGCTGGGTGGGGTGTGGCTGACGAGTTTTCTTGTGGTGGCGGCCAATACCGCCCTTGCCGGCCTGCTGGCCGGTGGTGGCCGCCTGGGCGCGCTGATGTGCCTGGCGATGTCCGTGGCGGTCGGCCCGCTGTGGTACCTGTTGGGGCCCGACCCGGGTGCGGGACCGGTTTTACGCGTGGCGCTGGTGCAGCCCGGCGACATCGCGGACTCGGACGCCCGGCAGGGAGCCGGCGAGTTGTGGACCGCGACGCTGGTGGGCCGGCGGCCCGACCTGGTGGTCTGGGGCGAAAGCAGCGTGGGGCAGGACCTGGACAGTCACCCCGAGGCGCTGGCGCGCCTCGTCGAGCTGTCCCGGCGGGTGGGCGCCGACGTACTGGTCAACGTCGACGCCCGGGCGCCCGACGGGCGGATCCGCAAGTCGTCTGTCCTGATCGGGCCGGATGGGCTGGCGGGTAGCTATCAGAAGACCCGGCTGGTTCCGTTCGGCGAATACGTGCCGCTGCGACCGCTTTTCGGATGGGTCACCCGGGGCAGCAAGGCCGCCGCCGAGGACCGGCAGCCCGGCGCCGGGCCCGTCGTGCTGCGCGCCGGCGCGCTGCCGATCGGGGCGCTGATCAGCTACGAGGCCGTCTTCCCCGACCTGGCCCGCCGCGAGGCGCAACTGGGGGCGGCGCTGCTGGCCTATCAGAGCTCCACGTCGTCGTTCCAGGGCAGTTGGGCGCAGCCGCAGCTGGCCGCCCAGCCCGCGGTGCGCGCCGTCGAGGCCGGCCGGCCGGCCGTGCACGCCGGATTGTCCGGCGACAGTTCGGCTTTCGACGCGCGCGGGCACCGGCTGGCGTGGTGCCCGGCGGGCTTTCGCGGCGCCGTCGTGGTCGACGTGCCGCTGGGGTCGACGACCACCTGGTACCAACGGCTGGGCGACTGGGTGCCGGTGGTGGCGTTCGCGGTGCTCGGCGCCGCGGTCGTTCGCTGGCGCCGCCCCGCCGGCGGTGACACACTGCCTGGATGAGCAGCAGACGGCTCGCCAAGATATCGCTGGCCGTCGCCATCGCGGTCATGGTCGCGGCGCTCGCCGGCTTCATCATCACCCTGGTGCTCAACGCCTTCTTCCTGGACAAGTACAACCAGTACGGGGAGGTGTCGGTGCCGGGGTCGGGCAGCCTTAACCTGCCCGCCGGCGACGTCACCGTCAGCTTCCACACCATCGTGATCGGCAGCCCCAGTGGCGGGGGCCTGCCGGTGCCGCCGCTGGGCGTCACGATCGTCCCGCCCGACGGCGTCGCGCAGCCGGTGATGACCGAAAACATCGGCGGCACAACGACGGTCAACAACGATTCGCACGTGCGGGTGTGGGTGGCCCACATCGCCGCCGCCGGGGTGTACCACGTCACCACCGACGGCCAGGTCAACGGGTACATCGATCCGCGGCTGGCGTTCGGCCACAAGGGTTCCACCGGACATCTGGTGTGGTTGTCCGTGGGCCTGTTCGTCGTGGGCCTGGGCGCCGCGGTGTTGTCGGGCATCTGGCTGGCCCGTGCCCGCCGCAGGGCGGTGCTGTCGACCACGCCGGCGTTTCAGGTCTCACCGGGCGCACCGTACGAGCCCAGCGGAGAGGGCGTGCGCCTGCATCGGCTGAAAACGCTTGCCGCGTTGCGTGATTCGGGCGCTTTGACCGAGGCGGAGTTCGAGGCGGAGAAGCGGCGAATTCTTGACGAGGGCTGAGTCGCTTCGGGTGTGACCCGGGGAGGCCGGGTGCTTGGGGCGTTGAGTGTGCGCCTCGGGCACCGGCCGGGGCTTCCGGTGCGCGTCGACTGCTTTAGGTGTGCCACCAGACATTTGAGTGTGAACCCAGGGCGGGAAATCCGGTGAATGAGCGCGCTGAATTCACACAGGAAGCCGTCAGTGCACACTCGAACGGCGTGGCGCGGTAGCGCCCCCGGCGCGAATGCCGGCGGCGCCAGCCAGCTGCCTGCCACGTTTTCGCTGTGAGGCCGTCGAAGCACAGTGGCCTCGGGCCGCCCACGCCCCGTAGTGCACGATCGAGTGTGCGTCCTGGCATTTCAGTGTGTAGCCAGAGTTGGAAATTCGGGAAGTGTGCGCCCTGGATGCACACGGGAAGCCGTCAGCGCACACTCACGTGGCTCGGCGCGTCGAGCCCAACGCGGCGCCGCAGGCGCCAGCCGGCCATGTGCCGCGTTATCGCTGCCTTACAGCCAAAGCTCAGTGGCCTCGGGCCACCCACTCCTCGTAGTGCACGATCTCGTCGCCGATGGTGGTGCTATCGCCGTGGCCGGTGTACACGACCGTCTCACCGGGCAGCTTGCCGAGCCGGCCGGAGATCGACTCCAGAATCGTCGGGAAGTCGGAGTAGGAGCGTCCGGTCGCGCCGGGGCCGCCGGCGAACAGCGTGTCGCCGCTGAACACCACCCCCAGGTCATGGATGTACCAGCACACCGATCCGGGGGAGTGACCGGGCGTGTGCAGCGCCCGCAGCTCCGTCCCGCCGACGGCGAGCGTCTCACCGTCGGAAATCGGGCGGAAGTCACTGTCCGGGTGCGTCATTCGCCACAGCACCTCGTCGGCCGGATGCAGCAGCACCGGCGCGTCGAGAGTCTTGCCGAGTTCCGGCGCGACGGTGACGTGGTCGTTGTGCCCGTGCGTGCACACGACCGCGACCACATGTCGGCCGGCGACGGCCTCGACGATCGGCGCCGCGTCGTGGGCGGCGTCGAACACCACGACGTTGGAGTTGTCGCCGACCAACCAGATGTTGTTGTCGACTTCCCAACTGCCGCCGTCGAGTTCGAAGGTCCCGTGCGTCACCACCCGCTCGATGTTCACCATCAGAGCAGCACCACCGAGCGCAACACCTTGCCGCCGTGCATCTTGTGGAACGCCTCCTCGACGTCGCCCAGGCCGATGCGCTCGGAGACGAACTGCTCCAAGGGCAGCCGGCCCTGCAGGTAGAGGTCGATGAGGGTGGGAAAGTCGCGCTCGGGCAGGCAGTCGCCGTACCACGACGACTTCAGCGCCCCGCCGTGGCTGAAGAAGTCGATCAGCGGCATTTCGAGCTTCATGTCCGGGGTTGGAACCCCGACCAGCACAACGGTTCCGGCGAGGTCGCGGGCGTAGAACGCCTGCTTCCACGTCTCGGGCCGGCCGACCGCGTCGATCGCCACGTTGACCCCGAAGCCGTCGGTAAGCTCCTGGATGGTCTCGACGACGTCGGCCTCGCGGGCGTTGACGGTGTGGGTGGCGCCGAACTTGCGAGCCAAGTCCAGCTTGGCGTCGTCGGTGTCGACGGCGATGATGCGCCGTGCCCCGACCAGCGCCGCGCCGGCGATCGCGGCATCGCCGACGCCGCCACAGCCGATCACCGCGACCGTGTCGTCGCGGGTGACCCCGCCGGTGTTGATCGCCGCGCCGATGCCGGCCATCACCCCGCAGCCCAGCAGGCCCGCGACGGCCGGGTCGGCGGCGGGATCGACCTTGGTGCACTGGCCGGCGTGCACCAGCGTCTTGTCGGCGAACGCCCCGATGCCCAGCGCCGGCGTCAGCTCCGTGCCGTCCGTCAGCGTCATCTTCTGCGCGGCGTTGAAGGTGTCGAAGCACAGGTGCGGCCGGCCGCGCTTGCACGCCCGGCACTGGCCGCAGACTGCGCGCCAGTTGAGGATCACGAAATCGCCAGGCTCCACCGCGGTGACGCCGGGCCCGACGGCCTCGACCGTCCCGGCGGCCTCGTGGCCCAGCAGGAACGGGTAGTCGTCGTTGATCCCGCCCTCGCGGTAGGTCAGGTCGGTGTGACAGACCCCGCACGCGATGATGTCCACCAGGGCCTCGCCGGGCCCGGGGTCGGGGACGACGATGTCGACCAATTCGACGGGTTCGCCCTTCTTGCGTGAGATCACGCCGCGCACTGTCTGACTCATGCACTCCAACCTATCGTCGGCCGCCGCGCGGTGCTGCGCCGGTGGCGCCGAGCCCGTCCGGCGTGACGGGCGCTCGGTGTAGCGTCGCTGAGCGTGACGGCTCCCGAGAGCGCCTCCGAGTTCACCGAGCGCATGGTCGCGGCCATTGACGCCGCCAGCCTGACGCTGTTGCTGAGCATCGGGCATCAGACCGGCCTTTTCGACACGATGGCCGGCATGCCGCCCGCCACCAGCGCACGCATTGCCGAGGCCGCCGGCCTCGACGAACGCTACGTGCGGGAGTGGCTGGGCGGCATGACCACCGGGCACGTCGTCGACTACGACCCGCACGCCGGCACCTACTCGTTGCCGGGCCACCGGGCGGGCGCGCTCACCCGCGCCGCGGGACCGGACAACCTGGCCATGATGGCCCAGTTCATCTCGCTGCTCGCCGAGGTCGAACAGCAGGTCGTCGGGTGCTTCCACCGCGGGGGCGGCGTGCCCTACAGCGCGTTTCCCCGCTTCCACACGCTGCAGGCCGAGCAGAGCGGCGCGGTATTCGACCGCGCGCTCGTTGACGTCGTGCTGCCGCTGGCCGACGGCCTCGTGGAACGGCTGCGTTCGGGGGCCGACGTGGCCGACTTCGGTTGCGGCAGCGGCCATGCGGTCAACGTGCTGGCGCGGGCCTTTCCGGCGAGCCGGTTCACCGGCGTCGACTTCAGCGACGAGGCCGTCGCGGTCGGGGTCCGCGAGGCGGGGGGCCTGGGGCTGAGCAACGTGCGCTTCGAGAGCCACAACCTGGCGCAGCTCGACAAGCGCGACACCTACGACGTGATCACCGTGTTCGACGCCATCCACGACCAGGCGCAGCCGGACCGGGTGCTGGAGAACATCCACCGCGCCCTGCGCCCCGGCGGCGTCCTGCTGATGGCCGACATCAAGGCGTCCAGCCGGCTCGAGGACAACGTCGGCATGCCGATGGGCATCTACCTCTACACCGTCTCGCTGATGCACTGCATGACGGTGTCGCTGGCGCTGGACGGCGCCGGGCTGGGCGCGGCCTGGGGCGCTCAGCGGGCCATCGCGATGCTGGCCGACGCCGGGTTCGGCGACGTGCGGGTCGCCGAGACCGAGGCGGACCCCTTCAACAACTACTACATCGCCCGTAAATGACGAGCGCGCTGAACGCCGTCGACGAGTGGCCCGTCACCGCCGTCGCGGCCGCGGTTGTCGGGCCGGACGGGATCCTGGACAGCCACGGCGACACCGCGCGGGTATTCGAGCTCGCGTCGGTGACCAAGCCGCTGGTGGCCCGCGCCGTGCACGTCGCCGTCGAGGAGGGCGTCGTCGAACTCGACACCCCCGCCGGGCCCCCCGGCGCCACGATCCGGCACCTGCTCGCCCACGCGTCGGGCCTGGCGATGCACGGCGACAAGGTGCTGGCCAAGCCGGGCACCCGGCGGATGTACTCCAACTACGGGTTCACCGTGCTGGCCCAAGCGGTGGAGCGCGAGTCCGAGATCGAATTCGGCCGGTACCTCACCGAGGCGGTGTGTGAGCCCCTGGCCATGGTCGCCACCCGGCTGAACGGCGGCACCGAGGCCGCCGGATTCGGCGCGACCTCGACGGTGGCGGACCTGGCGGCGTTCGCCGGCGACCTGCTGCGGCCCCTGACGGTGTCGGCGCAGCTGCACGCCGAGGCGACGACCGTGCAATTTCCCGGCCTGGACGGCGTGCTGCCGGGCTACGGCGTCCAACGGCCCAACGACTGGGGGCTGGGTTTCGAGATCCGCAACGGCAAGTCGCCGCACTGGACGGGCGCGCGCAACTCGGCCCGCACGTACGGCCATTTCGGGCAGGCCGGCGGGTTCATCTGGGCGGATCCCGAGGCCGGGCTGGCGTTGGTGGTGCTGACCGACCGTGACTTCGGAGAATGGGCGCTGCGGCCCTGGCCTGCGCTTTCCGACGCGGTCCTCGCCCTATTCAGACGGTGAAAAACGCACACTAGCGCAACATGGGTATCACGAGGCACAATAGACACGCACGACACACAAAATAAGTGAGCAGCATCTGCTTGTCAGGTCCGCCAGGTCGTTGGGGAAGACGTCCCTCGTGGAACTGAAGGAGCAGAAATGCGTGCGTCGAATCAATTCTCCGACGTGACGACCGGCGTGGTTTACATCCACGCCTCGCCGGCGGCGGTGTGCCCACACGTCGAGTGGGCGTTGTCGTCGACGCTGCAATCCAAGGCCAACCTGGTCTGGACCCCGCAGCCGGCGATGCCCGGGCAGCTGCGCGCCGTCACCAACTGGGTCGGGCCCGTCGGGACCGGCGGCCGGCTGGCGAACGCCCTGCGTTCCTGGTCGGTGCTGCGGTTCGAGGTCACCGAGGACCCCAGCCCGGGCGTGGACGGCCATCGATTCAGCCACACCCCGCAGCTCGGCCTGTGGAGCGGGGCGATGAGCGCCAACGGCGACGTCATGGTCGGCGAGATGCGGCTGCGGTCGATGATGGCGCAGGGCGCCGACACGCTGGCCGCCGAGCTGGACTCGGTGCTGGGCACGGCGTGGGACGAGGCGCTCGAGGTGTACCGAGACGGCGGCGACGCGGGCGAGGTGGCCTGGCTGACCCGGGGCGTCGGATAGTCGGATAGCCGGCCGGCGGACTCATCGACAACCGCTGAATGCGATAGCGCATTCGAGCATCGCCTAATGGTGTGCGGAGACCCGGGGCCGTAGCACCTGCAGGGCGCCCGGGACCGCCGTGATCTCGGCGGGCAGCGGGCACGCGAAGTCGCCGTCGGCGTAGACGTTGATCCCCGGACACTCGACGTGGATCGACTTTGCGCGCGCCGTGCTGACCTCGTCGAGGTTGACGTGCGTCCCCTTCATCACCGTCGGGAACAGGCGGACCAGCTTGGTGCGGGACGCCGAGTGGACCATGGTGATGTCGAGCAGGCCGTCGGCGGGATCGGCGCCGGGACAGATCAGCATCCCGCCGCCGTAGCTGCGGGTGTTGCCGAACGCCACCAGCGTCAGGTCGGCCTCGATCACCCGTCCGCCGTCCAGCACCATCCGGAACGGCAGCAGCCGCAGCTGCGAAAGTTCGGCCAGCATGGCGAGGTAGTAGCGCAATCGCCCGTGCGGCCAGGTCATCCGATTGGCGCGATCGGTCACCAGTGAGTCGAATCCGGTGGCCGCGACGGTGTCGAACCACTTCTCGGCGCCGGTGGAGTCGCGGATCCGGCCCAGGTCGATGGTTTCCGTCCAGCCGTCGACGACGACGTCCGCGGCGGCCTCGGGATCGCCCGTGGGGATTCCGAATTCGCGCGCGTGGTCGTTGCCGGTGCCCGCCGGGACGACGCCCAGCGGGACGCCGGTGCCCGCGAGGACCTGCAGGACGTTGGAGACGACGCCGTCGCCCCCGGTTGCCATCACCGCGTCGGCGCCCTTGTCCAGCGCGGCGCCCACCAGGTAGCGCGCGTCTTGCGCGTCGTCGCCGATGATCTCGACGACCTCCACGCCGCGGTGGTGCAGTCGCGCTATCGCGCGTTCGGCCGCGCGGATGGCGGCGCCGTGCCCGGACACCGGATTGGTCAGGGCGATCACCTTGCTTATCTCGCGCGGATGTCGCTCAGTCACGGAATCAGCTTGCCCGGGTTCAGGATTCCGGCGGGATCCAGCGTCGCCTTGACCGCCCGCAGTACCCGCACCCCGAGCTCGCCCACTTCGTCGAGCATCCAGGGCCGGTGGTCGGCGCCGACCGCGTGGTGGTGGGTGATGGTCCCGCCGGCGGCGACGATCGCGTCCGTGGCGGCCCGCTTGGCGGCCCGCCACTGCTCGATCGGATTGCCGCGCTGCCCGGCGACGACGGTGAAATACAGGGACGCGCCGGTGGGGTAGACGTGCGAGATGTGGCACATCACCAGCGCGGGTGTTCCGGTTCCGGCGAGGGTGTCGGTAAGCGCTTGGGTGACGGCGGCTTTGAGCGCGGGGATGTTGGACCAGTCGGTGGCCGTCTCGAGGGTCTCGCAGAGCGCCCCGGCCGCGAGCAGCGAATCGCGCAGGTAGGGCGCGCCGAACCGGCCCCGCTCCCACGCCTGGGCCGGCCCCTCGCCCAGCGACGTGCCGCCCCGCGCGGCGAGGAGGGCGGCGGTCTCGGCCTGCCGGCTCGCGACGTGTTCCGTGGTGCCCTCGAACATGGTGATGGCCAGGCAGCCGCCGGTGACCTGCGTTTCGCCGATCGACTCGGTGGTGGCGAGGTTGACTCCGGTCTCGGCCTCGTCGGACAGCCGGATGACCGTCGGGCCGGTACCGGTCTGGGTGACGGCGCGCAGGGCCGCGGCGCCGGTCTCGAAGTCGGGGAAGGACCACGCCTCGTAGCGGACGGCTTCCGGGGCCCGATGGACGCGCAGCCGCACCCGGGTGATGACGCCGAACACACCCTCCGAGCCGATCGCCAGCTGGCGCAGGTCGGGGCCGGCGGCGGATTCGGGTCCGCGGCCCAGGTCGAGCGTGCCGGTGGGCGTGACCAACCGAAGCCCGCGGACCATGTCGTTGAAGCGGCCGTAGCCCGCCGAGTCCTGCCCGGACGACCGCGTCGCCGCGAACCCGCCGACCGTCGCGTACTCGAAGCTCTGCGGGAAATGCCCGAGCGAAAACCCTTGGGCGCCAAGCAGGCGCTCCGCCTCCGGGCCGGTGACGCCCGCCCCGAAGACGGCCTGGCCGGAGTCCTCGTCGAGCTCGATGAGCTGGTCGAAGCGGCGCAGGTCGAGCGACACCACCGCGGGGAACCCGTCGCGGATCGGGTCCAGGCCACCGACCACGCTGGTGCCGCCCCCGAACGGGACCACGGCAATCGAGTGCTCGGAGCAGTAACGCAGGATGGCCGCGACGGCCTCGTCGTCGGCGGGCAGCAGGATCGCGTCGGGCGCGTCCTGCACCCCGGTGTCCTTGCGGCGCAGCAGGTCGATCGTCGACTTGCCGCCGGCGTGCAGTAACCGATCGAGGTCGTCGGCGCGGCAGTACTCGTCGCCGACGATCGCGGCCAGCGCCCGCCGGTCGTCGTCCAACAGCGCCGACGGGCGCACCCGGACCTGCTCGGGCCGCAGCTCCGGCTCAGTCGAATCCTCCACGCCGACAGCCTGTTTCAGCAGTGACCGGATGCCCTCGGACAGTGGCTTGGCCGCCGCGGGGTCCCCCCATGCGTTCCATTTCATTGGCGGCAGGAGTGCCTCGCGGTTGGTCATGCGTTACAGTATTACACATGCTGTCAATCAGTAACGCAGACACCGCGGACCGGATCCTCGCGGCGGCCGCCAGCTGTGTGGTCGATTTCGGCGTCGACCGGGTGACGCTGGCGGAGATCGCGCGGCGCGCGAGGGTGAGCCGGCCGACCGTGTACCGCCGCTGGCCGGACACGCCGTCGATCGTGGCGGCGCTGCTGACGCGGCACATCACCGACGTGATGCGAGACGCGCCGCTGCTGGGGGAGGACCGGGAATCGCTGGTGCGGCAGATCATCACGGTCGCCGACCTCCTGCGCCGGGACAAGCTGGTGATGTCGGTGCTGCACTCGGAGCTGGCGCCGATCTACATCACCGAGCGCCTCGGGACCAGCCAGCACATGCTCATCGACGCCCTGGCCGAGCGGCTGCGCGTCGCCCAGCGCCACGGCAGCGTCCGCGCCGGCGACCCCCTGCAGATGGCCACCATGGTCCTGCTGATCACCCAGTCGACCATCCAGTCCGAGCGCATCGTCCGGCCGATCCTGGACGCCGGCGCGCTGGACGCCGAACTCGCCCACGCCCTGAACGGATACCTCTCGTGACCGATGCGGCTCTGAACGCCACCCGCCGCGCCGCCGACCTCGCCGCGCTCGCCGACGGCGAGCCCGTCGACGTCGTCGTGATCGGCGGCGGCATCACCGGAACGGGCATCGCGTTGGACGCCGCGTCGCGGGGACTGCGGGTGGTGCTGGTGGAGAAGCACGATCTGGCGTTCGGCACCAGCCGCTGGAGCTCCAAACTCGTGCACGGCGGCCTGCGCTACCTGGCGAGCGGCAACATCGGCATCGCCCGGCGCAGCGCCGTCGAGCGCGGAATCCTGATGTCGCGCAACGCCCCTCATCTCGTGCACGCGATGCCGCAGCTGGTTCCGCTGTTGCCGTCGATGGGCCGCGCCCAGCGCGCGCTGATCCGCGCCGGGTTCGTCGCCGGCGACGCATTGCGGGCGCTGGCCGGGACGTCGTCGTCGACGCTGCCCCGGTCCCGCCGCGTCCCGACGCGACGGGTCGTGGAGATGGCGCCGACCGTTCGCCGCGACGGCCTCGACGGCGGCTTCCTGGCCTACGACGGGCAGTTGATCGACGACGCCCGGCTGGTCACCGCCGTCGCGCGCACCGCGGCGCGCCACGGCGCGCGGATCCTGACGTACGTCGCCGCCTCGCAGGCGACCGGCAGCTCGGTGCGGTTGTCCGACCGGCGCACCGGGGAGTCGTTCGACGTGTCGGCCGCCGCGGTCATCAACGCGACCGGGGTCTGGGCGGCCGAGATCGACGACGCGCTGCGGTTGCGGCCCAGCCGGGGCACCCACCTCGTCTTCGACGCCGCCGCCTTCGGGAATCCGACCGCGGCGCTGACCATTCCGATCCCCGGCGAGCTCAACCGGTTCGTGTTCGCCATGCCCGAGCAACTCGGGCGCGTCTACCTCGGGCTGACCGACGAAGCCGCGCCCGGGCCGATCCCGGACGTACCCGAGCCGTCGGCCGAGGAGACGGCGTTCCTGCTCGACACGGTGAACACCGCGCTGGGCGTGTCGCTGGGGGTCGGCGACGTGATCGGCGCCTACGCCGGGCTGCGGCCCCTGATCGACACCGGCGCCGCCGGTTCCGAGGGCCGCACCGCCGACTTGTCGCGCGACCACGCCGTCGTCGAATCGAACACCGGCGTGATCAGCGTGATCGGCGGCAAGCTGACCGAATACCGCTACATGGCCGAGGACGTCCTGGACCGGACGGTGAGCCTGCGCGGGCTGCGCGCCGGGCCGTGCCGGACCCGCAACCTGCCGCTGATCGGCGCGCGCACGGGGCTGCGCGCGCAACTGCCCGCGTCGGTGGTGGCGCGGTTCGGCGCCGAGGCGGCCAACGTCCTGGCCGTCGCCGCCTGCGAGCGGCCCACCGACCCGGTCGCGGAGGGCATCGATGTGACCCGCGCAGAGTTCGAATATGCGGTGACGCACGAGGGCGCGCTCGAGGTCGGCGACATCGTCGATCGGCGGACGCGGATCGGGCTGGTGGAACGGGATCGCGAACGCGTCGTCGGTGTGGCCGAGGAGTTTTTGGCGCGCTTCGGCTAGTGCTTCGACATTGTGATAGTAACTGCCAAAAAGTAGTATCTATCGCTATGCCGGAAAGAGCCATGAGGGTGCCCGTGCTCATCGTCGGGGCCGGCGTCGGCGGCCTGGCCACGTCCGCGCTGCTCGCCCAGCGCGACGTTCGTTCGCTGCTGGTCGAGAGGCGCCGGGAAGCGTTTCTCTATCCGAAGGCCCGCAACCTGAGCTTCCGCAGCCTCGAGATCCTGCGCGGCCTGGGCCTGAGCGACGCGGTGCACGCGGTGGCCGAGCGGGTCTCGACCATGACGCTCAAGCCGGCGCTGAACAGCCCGTCCGAGGAACTGGCCATCGATGTCAACGCCCTCTTCGCGGGGCTCGACGGGCTGAGCCCCGAGCCCGCGGCCCAGTACTGCCCGCAGAGCAGGCTCGAGCCGATCCTGCTCGCCGAAACGCGCCGGCTCGGCAGCGAGGTGCGCTACGGCGCCGAACTCGTCGGCCTCGAGCAGGAAGACTCGGGCGTCACCGCGGTCGTGCGGGACCGGGATTCGGGGCGATCCGAGACGGTCCACGCCGACTACCTGGTCGCCGCCGACGGCGTGCACAGCCCCGTCCGGAATCGGTTGGGCATCAACACCTCCGGCTACGGCGCACTGCCGATCTACGTCGTGTTCATCTATTTCCGGGCGCCGTGGACGAAATTCGTCTCGCGCCTCGCCGACGGCGATGCCGTCCAAGTCAAGAACGCCGACGTGGACGGCATCTTCCTGGTGGTCGACGGGAAGCTGGGGATGTTCATCACCGTGTACTTCCCGGGCAAGGGCGAGACGGCGGACCAGTTCACCCCGCAGCGGTGCCGCGAGGTGCTCACCCGGGCCGTCGGCGAACCGATCGACATCGACGTCATCGAAGTGGCGGCTTGGCAGCCCTACGAGCAGGTCGCCGACGAGTTCCGTTGCGGGCGAGCATTTCTCGTCGGCGACTCGGCGCACACCATGCCGCCTTTCAAGGCCGGGGGAGCCAACACCGCGATCCAGAGCGCCCACAACCTGGCGTGGAAGCTGGCGGCCGTGCTGGACGCGTCCGCCGGGCCCGCGCTGCTGGACACCTACCACGCCGAGCGCCACCCGGTCGGCCGGTTCGCCGCCCGTCAGTCGCTGACCGGCCCGTCGCTGGCGGTGCTGCCGGCGAGCGGCGACCGCCCGTCGCTGCCGGCCGACGAGGAGTGCTCGATGTTCGAGCTGCTGATCGGCTACCGGTATTGCTCCACGGCCGTGGTCGGCTTCGAGCCCCCCGCCGACCCGGACGCCGTGCAACTCGTGGGGGAGCTGCGCGGCCAGCCCGGGACCCGCGTGCCGCACGCCTGGGTGGGCCAAGGGGTTTCGACGCTGGACCTGGTCGGGTCTGGATTCACCGTGCTGACCGGTGACGACCGGTGGGGGCCCGTCGTGAGGTCGGCGGCGCTTGGGACCCCGCTGGCCGTGCACTGCGTCGGCGATGCGATTGCCGGGCTCGCGCCGGGGGGAGCGCTGCTGGTCCGGCCCGACGATTTCGTGGGCTGGCGTTGCGACGAGTTCCCGGCCGACCCGGACGCAGAGCTGCGCCGGGCGGTTTCGACGATCCTCTGTCGCCGCTGAGCTTCCGCGAGCGTAACGCTGTGGCGATTTTCAGCGCGATTCAGCGCCCTGGCGTTACGCCCGTGGAAGAGGCGCCGGCGATTACAGCGGGATGTTCTTGTGGCGACCGCGGCGCGCCGGCGCCTGGGCCAGCGCCTCGGTGAGCTTGCTGCGGGTGTGCGACGGGTCGATCTTCTCGTCGACGACGCCGATCTCGATGGCGCTGTCCACCCCGCCGGCGATCCGTTCGTGCTCGGCGGCCAGCTGGTCGTGCAGCGCCTCGCGCTCGTGCTCGGGAGCCGCGGCCAGCTTGCGCTTGTGCAGGATGCCGACCGCGGCCTTCGCGCCCATCACCGCGACCTCCGCGTCCGGCCAGGCGAACACCTTGGTGGCGTTCAGCGAACGCGAGTTCATCGCAATGTAGGCCCCGCCGTAGGTCTTTCGGGTCACCAGCGTGACCCGCGGAACGGTGGCCTCGCCGAAGGCATGCAGCAGTTTGGCGCCGCGGCGCACCACGCCGCCCCACTCCTGGTCGACGCCGGGCAGGTAGCCGGGCACATCGACGACCACGATCAGCGGAATTCCGAACGCGTCGCACAACCGCACGAAACGTGCCGCCTTCTCGGCGCTTTCGGAATTCAGGCAGCCGCCCAGCCGCAGCGGGTTGTTGGCGAGCACGCCAACGGTACGGCCGGACAGCCGGCCGAGCCCGACCACCATCGACGGCGCCCAATTGGCCTGGAACTCGTCAAAGGAGGGCGTGCCGTCATCATCCGAGTCCAGGATCGCGGTCACGATCGGGTGCACGTCGTAGGCCCGTCGCGCCGATTCCGGCAGCAGCGCGTGGATGTCGGTGTCACCGGCCTCGGCCTTGCTGCGGTCGAAATGCCCTTGCTGGCAGAACAACCCGACCAGCCGGCGACCGCGCTCGTAGGCGTCGAGCTCGTCGTCGGCGACGATGTGGCACACCCCCGACTTCTTGTGGTGGGTGTCGGGGCCGCCGAGCGAGCACATGTCCACGTCCTCGCCGGTCACGCTGCGCACCACGTCGGGCCCGGTGACGAACACGCGGCTCTCCGGCGCCATGACGATGACGTCGGTCAGCGCCGGCCCGTAGGCGGCGCCGCCTGCGGCGAAACCTACGACCACCGAGACCTGCGGGATGTAGCCGGAGGCCCGGATCATGGCCTCGAACACCAAGCCCACCGCGTGCAGCGCCTTGACGCCCTCGGCCAGCCGGGCACCACCGGAGTGCCAGATGCCCACGATCGGGCTCTGCTCCTCGATGGCGGTGTCGTAAGCGTTGACGATGTGCGTGCAGCCCTCGATGCCCATGGCGCCGCCCATCACGGTCCCGTCGGTGCAGAACGCGATCGTCCGCACACCGTTGACGGTCCCCGCGGCCGCCAGCACCCCGGAGCGGTCCCGCTCGTGCATCAGCTCGACGCTGCCGTCGTCAAAGAAGTTGCTCAAGCGCAACAGCGGGTCGCGGGGGTCTAGCGATTCGCCTACCGACTCGGGGGCCATGGTCGTCATCGCGGGTCTCCTCTTCCGATGTTGCTCGGGGTAGCAGTGCTATGGGCAGCTGGGTGAGAGTTGGTTCAGTACCGTCCAAAGGCGAGTGCGACGTTGTGCCCGCCGAATCCGAACGAGTTGTTGATCGCGTACTGGTAGTTGCCCGGTCGCGGCTTGCCCGCCACCACGTCCAGGTCGATCTCCGGGTCGAGGTTGACCAGGTTCAGCGTCGGGGGCACCACCTGGTCGCGCAGCGCCAGCACGGTCAGGATCGACTCGACCGCACCGACCGCACCGACCGAGTGGCCCAACGCCGCCTTGGGGGCGTACACGGCCGCGTTGCCACCGTGCGCGCCCAGGGCGTTGTTGATGGCCTTGCTCTCGGCCAGGTCACCCACCGAGGTGCCGGTGGCGTGGGCGTTGACGTGGTCGATGTCGCCCGGCGTGAGCCCCGCCAGCTGGATGGCGCGGCTCATCGCGTCGCCGGCGCGTTCGCCGTTGGGGTCCGGGGCCACCATGTGGTAGCCGTCGGACGTGATGCCGGCGCCCATGATCCGGGCCAGGATGTTGGCGCCGCGGGCCTTGGCGTGCTCTTCGGTCTCGATCACCATCAACGCGCCGGCCTCGCCGAACACGAAGCCGGTGCGATCCTTGTCGAACGGGCGGCACGCGCCCTCGGGGTCGTCGTTCTTGGTCGACATCACGATGCGCATCTGGGCGAACGCGGCGATCGGCACCGCCTCGATCTTGGTCTCCACGCCACCGCAGATGGCGATGTCGGCCTCGCCGAAGACGATGTTGCGCCACGCCTGGGCGATACCCTCCGACCCCGACGCGCACGCCGAGACCGGGGTGATGACGCCGGCCTTGGCCTGCCGCTCCAGCCCCACCGCGGCGGCGGCGCCGTTGGGCATGTACTTCTGCACGCCGAGCGGCGAGACCGCCTTCATCCCGCGGGTGCGCATGTCGTCATAGCTGAAGACCATCTCTTCCGACGACCCCAGTCCGGTACCGATGGACACCAGCAATCGGGTGCTGTCGACCTCCGGCGAGCCGGCGTTCTCCCACACCCGGCGGCTCAGCACGGTGGACATCCGCTGCAGGTAGCCCGTCCGGCGCAGCTCGATGCGCGTCAGCTGGCTGTCGAATTCCTCCAGCAGGTGCCCACCGATGCGAACCGGCAGGTCGAACTCCTCGACGAACGGATCGTCGAGGACACGGATCCCGCTTTGGCCGTCGAGCAACAACTTCCAGGTGTTCTCGACATCGGTCGCCACCGCAGTGGTCATGGCAATGCCGGTGACGACTACGTTCGGGAGCGATTTCCCGGTAACCAGCTCTGTCATGGGTCTTGCGAACGTTCCTTTCGTGCTCAGTGGTGACCGGTGAAGCGGGTCACCACCCATCCAGCTCAGTGGTGACCGTGCGCCCGGCTGGGCCGGGTGGAGCGGGTCACCACCATCAGTCAGTAGCGCCCGAAGGCGAGCGCCACGTTGTGCCCGCCGAACCCGAACGAGTTGTTGATCGCATAACGGAAATCGCCATAGCGGGGTTCGCCGGCGACGACGTCCAGGTCGATTTCGGGATCCGGCGTCTCGTAGTTCAGCGTCGGCGGGATGATGCCGTCGCGGAGGGTCAGCACCGTGAGAACCGATTCCAGCGCGCCGACCGCACCGATGGAGTGGCCGAGCGCCGACTTCGGCGCATACACGGCCGCCCGCTCGCAGCCGGCGACGCGGATGGCATTGGCCTCCGCGCTGTCCCCGATCGGCGTAGCCGTCCCGTGCGCGTTGATGTGGTCGACGTCCTTGGCCGACAGGCCCGCCAGCTCCAGCGCGCGCGTCATCGCCCGACCGGCGCGCACACCATCGGCGGCCGGGGCCACCATGTGGAAGGCGTCCGACGTGATGCCGGCACCCAGCAGCCGGGCCAGCGGCTTGGCGCCGCGAGCCTTGGCGTGCTCCTCGGTCTCGATGAGCATCAGGGCCCCGGCCTCGCCGAACACGAAGCCGTCGCGGTCCCTGTCGAACGGCCGCGACGCGCGCTCCGGCTCGTCGTTGCGGGTCGACATGGCCCGCATCATGGAGAACGCCGCGATGGGCAGCGCCTCGATCGGCCCCTCGACCCCGCCGCAGACGGCGACGTCGGCGTCACCCATGACGATCTGGCGCCACGCGTGGGCAATCGCCTCGGAGCCCGAGGAGCAGGCCGACACCGGGGTCATGACCCCGGCGCGAGCCCCCAGCTGCAGCCCGACGGTCGCCGCGGCGCCGTTGGGCATGATCATCTGAACGGCGAGCGGCGACACCTTGCGGGGGCCGCCCTCGTTCATCAGGTCATAGCTCTCCACGATCCGCTCCGCGCCACCGAGGCCGGTGCCGACCACGACCGTGAACCGGTCGGGGTCAACCTCGGGGGCACCCGCGGTCTCCCATAACTGACCGCTCAGCAGTTTGCTCATCCGCTGGACGTACGACATCCGTCGCATGTCGAGCCTGCCCATGTGATTGTCGACGGGCTCCTTGAGGTGTCCACCGATCTTGACGGGCAGGTCCCACTTGGTGATGAAGTCGTCTTCGAGGACGTGGATGCCGCTTTCGCCGGCCAACAAGCCCTTCCACGTGCTCTCGATGTCCGGCGCGATGGATGTCGTCGCCGTGACGGCGGTTACCACAACGCTGGGGTAACCGCCATTAGCAGTGGAAGGCTTGGTCACTTGCTCTCCGCTTCGAGCCTTGCCTGGACGTTGGCAACCGCCTCGGGGTTTTCGGTCTCCAGCTTGGCGCGCAGGGCCTGGGCCGCCTCGGGGTTCTCTTCCTCGAGCTTCTGGATGTAGGCGACGACGTCACCGACGGTGCGCAGGCCGGCGAGGTCCTCGTCGGGGATCTTCACGCCGTACTTGTCCTCGGTCTGCACGGCGATCTCGACCATCGACAGCGAGTCGATGTCCAGGTCGTCGACGAACGACTTCTCCGGGGTGACCTCGGAGGGCTCGATACCGGTCACCTCTTCGATGATCTCGGCGATACCGGCGATGATTTCTTCCTGACTGACGGGCACAGCGTCTTCCCTTCGTAATGTGTTGTGTATCAATCGAACAGATGTGATGAATTTGTGGTTGTACTGGCCGCGGTCGGCGTCAGATTTCCGCCAACGCGTCCAGGTCTGCGGGCGACTTGACGGCGTGGGCCGCAACTCCCCGAAGTTCACGCTTGGCGATGCCGGTGAGAGTCCCCGCGGGGGGGAACTCGACGATCGCCGTGACTTCGTGCTCCCGCATCGTTGCGGTGCACAGGTCCCAGCGCACGGGCTGGATCAGTTGAGCGACAAGCGTTTCCATCGCCTGCGCCGCAGAGGCGACCGGCTTGCCGTCGCGGTTGGACAGCAGTGTGGCGGTGGGCTCGGCGGTCGCGATGGCGGCCGCCGCGGCGGCGTACCGGTCGAGCGCCGGGGCCATGTACTTGGTGTGGAAGGCGCCGGCCACGCCGAGGGCCCGCACCCGGGCCTTGGCCGGCGGGTCCTCGGCCAGCTTGGCCAGGGCGGTCAGCGGGCCGGCCGCGACGATCTGCCCGGCGGCGTTGCGGTTGGCGGGGAACAGGTCGAGTTGCTCGAGGCGGCTCAGCACCTCGGCCTCGTCACCGCCGAGGACCGCCGACATGCCGGTCGGCTCGACGGCGCAGGCTTTGGCCATCTCGGCGCCGCGGGTGGCGGCCAGCGCGACGGCGTCGTCGGCGGCCATGACCCCGGCGATCGCGTAGGCGGCGATCTCGCCGACCGAGTGGCCGGCCACGATCAGGTCCCTGCCGGTCAACAACTCGCGCTTGGTCATCTCCTGGTGAGCCAGCAGCGTGGCGGCGACGACGAGCGGCTGGGTGACCGCCGTGTCGGTGATCTCCTCGGTCGAGGCGGTAGTGCCCAGCCGCGCCAGGTCGAGGCCGCTGGCCTTCGACCACAGGGCGAGCTGGTCCGCGGCGCCCGGCAGGTCGAGCCACGGCGCCAGCATTCCCTCGGTTTGCGAGCCCTGTCCGGGCGCGAGTAATGCGATCACGTGTCTAAGAGAACACTGTGGAAACGGTTTTGGCGGGTGTAACAGATTATGAACCTCGTCTTAGGTTTTTGTGTACTACCTACAAAATAGCTCCGTAAGCTACATGTTTGATACCGTGCCGCGACCTGTGGCGTGGCTCACTGCCTCGCCGACTTGCCCAGCGTGGCCCCGTTGACCGGCAGCGGAACCGCCGTTATCGCACTGTTACCAACACCTGTGGGGGTCTTCGGGTAATTGAGTTGACCTACAGTCGACGCCACACGCAGCACGTATGCATCGCGCGGATCGGTGGGATCGCGGCCGGTGAAGTCGGTGATCCGCTTGAGGCGGTACCGCACCGTATTTGGATGAACGAACAACTTCCTGGCACAAGCCTCAATGGCGCCGCCAGAATCTAAGAAAGCGTCAAGGGTCTCGACGAGCGTGGGGCCGGCTTCGCCGAGCGGCCCCATCACGTCGGTATGCAACGCCACGATCGCGGACGCGTCGCCCATCAGCGCGCGTTCCGGCAGGAGTTCCCGCGCCAGCACGGGCCGCGGCGCGCCGCGCCAGCCGGCGACCGCGTTCATCCCCGAAATCGCCTCGCTGGCACTGTGGTACGCCGCGGTCAACATGGGCGCGGTGGGCCCGATGACCACGGGCCCGTCGGAGAACGCCTGCAACAGATCGCCGAGGAACTTCTCGGTGGGCGACAGCTGGCCGGACACGATCGCCACCAGCCAGGTGCCGTGCACGTCAGTGAGCGCGGCGCGGCCGTGGCGGGCGGCGATGTCGCGGACCTGCTGGCTGGCGCGCAGGTTCCCGCCCTGACCGTTCGAGTCGTCGCGGTCGGGCGCCGGGATGCCGACCACCACCGTCGCCGGGGCCGTGGTGTCCCAGTTCAGCGCGGCCGCCCGCGACAGCAGCTCGGGGCCGGTGTCGCCGCGTACCACCGCGTCGACCACGCTGGCCTCCATCCGGCTGTCCCACGTGCCGCGCGCCTCCGCGGCGTCCGCGTAGGCGGAGGCGGCCGTGAACGCCAGGTCGCGGCTGTACTTCAGGACGCCCACGGTCAGGGCGCTCAACTGCTCCTCGGAGCGGGCCACCAACGGCAGCACCTCCTCGAAGAACTCCATCGTCACGCGCACCATGTCCACGCTGTGCCGCAGCGCGATCCGGCGGGCCAGGTCTTGGGGCACCAATTCGAAGGCCTGCGCGGTGTAGCTGACGTTGCTGTGTGGGTCCTGCATCCACTCGACGAAGTTGTTGATCGACGTCTGCACCACCAACGCGACGCTGGCCCGCTGGGAGGCTTCCAGGTCGGCGAAGAAGGGCAGGCGGTCCTGCAGCGCCGACACGGCCTCCGTCGCCAGCCGCCCGGAATACTGCTTCAGCCGGCGCAGCACCGACTCCGGCACCGTGTCCAGCAGTTCGAGCGGCGACCGCGGCTGCTTTGCGAACGGGCCGGCGAACGGGTTGTCATTCACCCCTAAAACCTACGCCCCTTTTTGGAAGTTCCCGCTAAAGCACTGCGGGGTCGTGGCGGTGTCGAACGCCCGGCTGGCCGGGCGCTCGTCGCCGTATGCCCGGCTGGCCGGGCGCTCGCAGCGGGCTGAGGGCGGCTGGCCGGGCACTCGCAGCGAGCTGAGGGCGGCTGGCCGGGCGCTCGCCACCGCGTAGGCCCGGCTGGCCGGGCGCTCGTCGCCGTATGCCCGGCTGGCCGGGCGCTCGCGGAGTGGGCTGAGGCCCCATCGGCCTATGTCGCGGTCCCGGCGTCGGATGACTGCCCCGAGGCGGCCTGCACGTCGTCGATCCGGTACTGGCGGGCCGCGGCCGTCGGCACCGACGGGTCGATCTCGCCGTCGCGCGCCAGCGCCTCCAGCACCGCGACCACCTGCGATTCGGCGTCGGTGTTGAAGAACCGCCGCGCCGCGGGTCGGGTGTCGGAGAACCCGAACCCGTCGGTGCCCAGCGTGACGTAGGTGCCCGGCACCCAGGGCCGGATCTGCTCCGGGACGGCGCGCATCCAGTCCGACACGGCGACGACCGGCCCGGCCGTCTTCGCCAGCGCCTGCGTGACGTACGGCGTGCCGGCCTGCCGGTCGGGGTGGCGCAGCTTCTCCCTCTCCACGGCCAGGCCGTCGCGGTTCAGCTCGCCCCAACTGGTCACCGACCACACGTCGGCGGCCACGTCCCACTCGGCGGCCAGCAGGTCGGCCGCCTTCAGCGCCGCGGGCATGGCCACCCCGGACGCCAGGATCTGGGCCTTGCTGTTGCGCTGCTCGGTCGCGGCCCGGTAGCGGTAGAGGCCCCGCAGCAGGCCGTCGGGGTCGAAGTTTTCCGGCTCCGGTGGCTGCGGGTACGGCTCGTTGTAGACCGTGATGTAGAAGTACACGTTCTCGGGGTTCTCGCCGAACATGCGGGCCAGCCCGCTCTCGACGATGTAGGCGATCTCGTAGGCGAACGCCGGGTCGTAGGACACCACCGCCGGGTTCGTGGCGGCCAGGAGCAACGAGTGGCCGTCGGCGTGCTGCAGGCCCTCACCCGTCAGCGTGGTGCGCCCGGCCGTGGCCCCCAGCAGGAAGCCGCGGGTCATCTGGTCGCCGGCGGCCCACAGGTCGTCGCCGGTGCGCTGGAACCCGAACATCGAATAGAAGATGTAGATCGGGATCATCGGCTCGTCGTGCGTCGCATACGACGTACCGGCCGCGATGAACGACCCCACCGACCCCGCCTCGTTGATGCCCTCGTGCAGGATCTGCCCGACTTCGCTTTCCTTGTAGGCCAGCATCAGGTCGGCGTCCACCGCGGTGTAAAGCTGGCCCAGGCGGTTGTAGATCTTCAGCGACGGGAACCACGAGTCCATGCCGAAGGTGCGGGCCTCGTCGGGGATGATCGGCACGATGCGCCGGCCAACCTCCTTGTCCCGCATGACCTCCTTGAAGGTGCGGACGGTCGCCATGGTGGTGGCGACCTCCTGGTGTCCCGATCCCTTCTTCAGGGCGGAGTAGGTCTTGGAGTCGGGCAGCTTGAGCGCCCTGGCCTTGGTGCGGCGCTCCGGCACGAAGCCGCCCAGCGTGCGACGGCGGTCGAGCAGGTAGCGGATCTCCGGGGCGTCCGGGCCGGGGTGGTAGTACGGCGGCAGGTAGGGGTCCTCGTCCAGCTGGGCGTCGCTGATCGGGATCCGCATCGAATCCCGGAAGTGCTTAAGGTCTTCCAGCGCAAGCTTTTTCATCTGGTGTGTGGCGTTGCGACCCTGGAAGTGTGCGCCCAGCGAGTAGCCCTTGATGGTCTTGGCCAGGATCACCGTCGGCTGGCCCTTGTGGTCGAGGGCGGCCCGGTAGGCGGCGTACACCTTGCGGTAGTCATGGCCGCCGCGCTTGAGGTTCCAGATCTCGGCGTCCGACATGTCGGCCACCAGCGCCTTGGTGCGCGGGTCGCGGCCGAAGAAGTGGTCGCGCACGTAGGCGCCGTCGTTGGCCTTGTATGTCTGGTAGTCGCCGTCGGGGGTGGTGTTCATCAGGTTCACCAGGGCGCCGTCGCGGTCGGCGTGCAGCAGGGCATCCCACTCGCGACCCCACACCACCTTGATGACGTTCCAGCCCGCCCCCCGGAAGTTCGACTCCAGCTCCTGGATGATCTTGCCGTTACCGCGCACCGGCCCGTCCAGGCGCTGCAGGTTGCAGTTGATCACGAACGTCAGGTTGTCCAGGCCCTCGAGCGCGCCGACGTGCGCGAGCCCGCGGCTTTCCGGCTCGTCCATCTCTCCGTCGCCGAGGAAACACCACACGTGCTGGTCAGAGGTGTCCTTGATGCCGCGGTCGTGCAGGTAGTGGTTGAACCGCGCCTGATAGATGGCGTTCATCGGGCCCAGGCCCATCGACACCGTCGGGAATTCCCAGAAGTCGGGCATCAGCCGCGGGTGCGGGTAGGACGGGAGCCCGCCGCCGGGATGGCTTTGCTCCTGACGGAATCCGTCGAGCCGGTCCGCGGTCAGCCTTCCTTCGAGGAAGGCGCGGGCATAAATCCCGGGGGACGCGTGGCCCTGGATGAACACCTGGTCCCCGCCGCCCGGGTGTGCCTTGCCGCGGAAGAAGTGGTTGAAGCCGACCTCGTAGAGCGCCGCGGAGGAGGCATAGGTCGAAATGTGGCCGCCCACGCCGACTCCCGGGCGCTGGGCCCGGTGCACCATGATGGCCGCGTTCCACCGGATCCATGCCCGGAATCGCCGCTCGACGTCCTCGTCGCCGGGAAACCACGGCTCGAGTTCGGTCGGAATGGTGTTGACGTAGTCGGTCGACGTCAGCGACGGGATGGCGACGCGCTGTTCACCGGCCCGCTCCAGCAGGCGCAGCATCAGGTAGCGCGCGCGGGCGGGGCCCGAGCGCTCCAGCAGTTCGTCGAACGATTCCAGCCACTCCGACGTCTCCTCGGGATCGATGTCGGGCAGGTAGGACGCCACGCCTTCGCGGATCACCCGAACGCGGTCGGGTTCGCTTGCGCTGCTGGGGTTTCTGGCAAGGTCGTGGCGCGCGAATTCGGTTGTCAACGAACTACTCCTGTAGTCGGCGGTGCGTCTGTCCCCCTATCGTGCCGCACCTGAGTCCTGGGCGGGTACCCGCGGTCGCGACGGGAGAGCCGGTTCACCTTGCGGACACCAACCCGGCGTGTGCTGGGACTGCGCCAACCCCACCCGGTAACGTCAAGCCGTGCTCATCGGGTGGCGTGCCGTCCTTGCCGGGAATTCCCCGAAGCGGGTTGCGCTGGCGCTCGGCTGCGTCGCGGTGGCGCTGATCGGCATCGTCGGCTGTACCACCGTCACCAACGGCACGGCCACGCCCGATACCAAGGTGGCGCCGGCCTACCGCCAGTCGGTGTCGGCCTCGGTGTCCGCCTCGTCCGCGACGTCCAGCATCCGGGAATCCCAGCGCCAGCAGTCGCTGACCACCAGGGCGGTGCGTGCGTCCTGTGACTCGCTGGCCACGACGAGCAAGGACGCGATCGACAAGGTGAACGCGTTCGTCGGGGCCTACAACGGGGGACGCAACACCGGCCCCACCGAAGGCCCGGCCATCGATGCGCTGAACAACAGCGCCTCAACGGTTTCCAACAGCTTCAACGATGCGCTGTCGCAGCAGTTGAAGGACGCGTTCAACGCCTACGTCGACGCGGCCCACGGGGTGGCCAACGCCATCGGCACCCACGCGTCGACGGGGGAGTTCAACCGGCGCGTCGATCGACTCAACGACACCAAGACGAAGGCCCTGAAACTGTGCCTGGCTTCGTTCTGAGGCACGGGTGTCGACCGGGTTGCGGCTATGCGACGATATTCCCCATCGCACAGTGCGCGGAAGGTTTAAGGAGGCTCCACGGTGGTCGCGGCGGATCACGACCCGAGCTACGCCCGCAAACTGGGCATCCAACGAGACCAAGTGGTCCAAGAGTGGGGCTGGGACGACGACACCGACGACGACATCCGCGCTGCGGTGGAGGAGGCGTGCGGCGGTGACCTGCTCGACGAGGACAGCGACGAGGTCATCGACGTGGTGCTGTTGTGGTGGCGCGACGGGGACGGCGACTTGGTCGACACCCTGATGGACGCCATCAGCCCGCTGGCCGAGGATGGCGTGATCTGGGTGCTGACGCCCAAGACCGGCAAGCCCGGCCACGTGCTGCCCTCCGACATCGCCGAAGCGGCCCCCACCGCCGGCCTGATGCCGACCTCGTCGGTCAACCTGGGCGACTGGAGCGCCAGCCGATTGGTGCAGCCGAAGTCCAGAACCGGGAAGCGTTGATGCTGGCCGTCGGCACGGCCGCCCCCGACTTCACCCTGCGCGACCAGAACCAGCAGCGGGTCACCCTGAGCTCGTATCGCGGCGCCAAGAACGTGCTGCTGGTGTTCTTCCCGCTGGCGTTCACCGGGATCTGCCAGGGCGAGCTGGATCAGTTGCGGGACCACCTGCCCGTTTTCGAGAACGACGACAGCGCGGCGCTGGCCATCTCGGTCGGCCCCCCGCCCACGCACAAGATCTGGGCGCTGGAGAGCGGCTTCACGTTCCCGGTGCTGTCCGACTTCTGGCCGCACGGCGAGGTCAGTCGGGCCTACGGGGTTTTCAACGAGGCCGCCGGGTACTCCAACCGCGGCACCTTCGTCGTCGATCGGTCCGGGATCATTCGGTTCGCCGAGATGAAGGAGCCCGGCGAGTCGCGCGACCAGCGGATGTGGACCGACGCGCTGGCGGCGCTGAGGGGCTGACGGTTTTGGGGGCCCGGGGTGGGGCGTGTAGCCTGCCCGGGGCGGCGGGGCGCGTAGCTCAGTGGTAGAGCTCTGGTTTTACACACCAGCGGTCGGCGGTTCGATACCGTCCGCGCCCACCAGCAAGCCGACGTGCGGCCCAACCTGCCGGTGAGGTGCCGGTGAGGTTCGGGGCTAGACCTATTACGGCGGATGGCATCAACATCGGCACCCCTCACCGAGGCAGTGCTGCGCGGCGGTCACGGTGGGGGCTTCCACGCCAACACCTCCCCCTGGCGCAGCAGCTGCCCGTACTGCTCGGGTTTGACCGGGTCGAACACCAGGTCGAGGACGGCCACGGCGGCCTGCGCGGGGGTGGGGGCCTCGGTGACATCCCACCACACCGCGGAGGTGGGGGTGTTCATCATCCCAGGGCACACCGCTGCCAGTAGGACACCACGCTCCAGGTCGCTGGATCGCCGGTGACTGGCCAGCGCCCGCACGGCGGCGACCTGCCCAATTTTGGATGGGATGTTGACGAATCCGGGCCACGGCCCGCCACGGGCGCTGCCGTCCTTGACCGCGTAACGCCATGCGGCGACCTGATCGTCGACGTCGTCGAGGGAGCTCAGCCCGTCGAAGTGGTCCCATAGGACGGGCGCGAGGTACTCCAGCGTGCCCAAGGAGCTGGCGACGACCAGGAAGCGGCCGCGGGCGCGCAGCAGCGGCGTGAACGCGCGCAGGCACCGCGTAGTGCCGAAGTTGTTGACCTCGCAGTACTCGTCGATGACGGCCGCCGGGTCGTCGTCCGGACCGACGCGCATGACCGCGTTGTTGACCACGAAGTCCACACCGCCGTGACGGCTCCGTAGTTCGGTGGCCAACTGGGCGGCCGCATCGGGGTGGCCGACGTCGAGCACTTCCCCGCGGACCTGGGCGGTGGTCGACCCGAGTGAGTCGATGGCGTGGCCGATCCGCTCGTAGTTGCGGCCGGTCAGGTAGACGGTGTCCCCGGGATTCATCCGTTGGGCCAGTCCTTGGGCCAGAGCGAAACCCAGGCCCTGGGTGGCGCCGGTAACCAGGGCCACGCGAGATGATGTGCTCATCACCGCATCCCCGCCGGCGTCGAGGAAACCTGCGAGACCAGGGCGTCGGGGATGCTCCACAACCGGGCGGCGTTGCCCCCGACGCAGTAGCGGCGCCCGATTCCGTCCAGCAGCGGCGAGGTGGCCGAGATATGCTGTGGCTCAGACCAATCGGCGACGAAGTCGGCCACCGAGTCCAGGTCGGTGAGGTCCATCGGTGCGACTGTGACGTGCTGGCTGCCGGTGGTCGTGGCGATGTCGACGGCGGCGCGCCGCCCGGTTCCGACGTCGCGCACGGCCAGCACGACCCAGGCGCCGGCCGCGGCGAGTGCGCGTGCGGTTTCGGCCCCGATGCCCGAGGAAGTGCCGGTGACGATGGCCTGCCGGCCGGACAAGTCGACGCCGTCGGCGATTTCCAAGGCGGTGCTGGCGAATCCGAATGGTGTGGTGATCCTGCTCATGAGCGGTCCTTCCCGCGGATCGTGGTGTCGGCGAGTGAGTTAGGCTCGTCGACTCCCCACGCTAGGGACGCCAGCGCCATGTAGATAGCGAGAGAAACGCAACCGGGGTATGCGAGAACGGAATGTCTGGCGTGGACGGTCGGGCTAACGGTCGGGCTAGGTCAGGGTGGCGTCGGTGTCGAGGGCCGCCGCCCGCAGCGCCTCTGCCAGGCGGGCCATCGGCTCGGTGGGCGGTTGCGGTAGCCGGGCCAACTGTATGCGGCGCCGCTCCTGCGGGCCGCCGCGTACGGGCAACACTCGCACTCCGGCCGGCACCGCTGCGCTCAACGCCGCCGGCAGCGTGGTGATGCCCAAGCCCGCGGCCACCATCTGCAGCTTGGCCAGCCAGTCGCGCGCGAAGTGCGCCACCTCGGGCCGCTCGTCCAGGCCCGGCCACACCCCGAACACCCGGTCGTTGCCGATCCCGCCGATCCACCGCTGACCGTGCAGGTCGGCTATATCGATCGAATCACCACGCGCCAGTGCGTGTTCGGCGGGAACCGCAATGCGCAGTGACCGTTCGGTAAGCGTGTCGACCAGTAGCGGCGGGCTCTCGCAGTCCAACGCTCGAAAGGGTGTGCTCGACGCCACGACCGCGAGGTCCACGGTGCCGGCGCGCAGCGCCCGCACCAGCGCCGAGGTGCTGCCCTCGCGGGAGAGCACCGTGATGCCCGGGTGGCTGCGGCTCAGGGCGGCCAGTGCCCGCGGGATCAGCGCCGCGCCGGCGCTGGCGAACCAGCCCAGCCGCACGACGGCGCGTTCCTCGGGCAGACCGCTCAACTCCCGTGCGGTGGCGTCGATCCGATCGATGACCGCGGACGCGGTGCGCAGCACCACCTGCCCCGCGGGGGTCAACCGCACGCCGCTGTGGTGACGCTCGACCAGCGGTGTGCCCGCGGCGCGTTCCAGCGAGGCGATCTGGCGTGACACCGCCGACTGGGTGTAGCCCAGCGATGCCGCCGCGGCACCGAGGGTGCCGCGCTCAGCCACCGCGCGCAGTACCCGCAGCGCGGTCAGCGACGCGTCGGAGATGCTCATGACTGTTACGCATGCTAGGGGTGCGTAATCGTCGGCGCGGACTGGGCCGCCGCGTCGGCCGGCACGGTCCGGACGACCCTGATATTTAAAGTCCTCTTATCTTCATCTTATTGTCCTTAAGATTGTGGTAGCGTTCGTTCGGTCGGGGACCGCAAAGCCGTCCACCCATCGGCCTGCACGCCGCCCATCGGCAAGGAGGCCGCATGACAGGTCGCGCCGTCGTCCTCGGTGCCGGCATCGCAGGCCTGCCAACCGATCTTGCCGACATGCTGGCGTTCGCCGAGGATTTCGTCCCGACGCACATCTGGCCGGCGCTTCGATCCGCACGGCCGCTGACTCCGGTGTCGACATACGGGTCTCCCGGTGGCGTCTGGCGCCGTTACGACCACATCCGCTGCCCGCAGGGCCTGCTGGTGCTCGGCGACGCGCTGTGTTGTCTGGACCCCATCAACGGCCGGGGCATGACCATGGCCGCCCTGCACGCACACGCGTTACGAACCCAGCTCCGTCGCGCCAATCCCGTTGACCCGCAAGCCTTCTATGCCGACGTCGCGACCCTGATCAAGCCGGTTTGGGCCGTCAATCAGCCCTCCGATCGGACCACCGGCCGGTCTCGCAGATCGCTGTCGCAGCGCGCGGTTCGCTGGAGCCGGCGCAATATCCTCGAGGTCGCCGAGCGCGACATCGTCGTGACCGAGCGCCTCAGCCGCGTCGCCAATCCCATCGACCCGCCACGGCGGCTCCTCGAACCGCCCTTCTTGGCACGCGTTGTCGCGCATCACACTCGCGGATCGCTGGCGCTAAAGCGCTGAATTTGAAGCGCCACAACGGGTCCGGTTGTGATCAGGGCCGAATGTTCTCCAGATCCTCGAGGAGGCTGGGGTGAGTGGGCTTCCAGCCGAGGACGCTGCGGGTGTGCGCACTGGTGGCGGGCTGGTCGAGCGCGAAGATCGCGCCGAACGGTCCGAAGGCTTCCTCCGGGACGGTCTCGACCGGCAGGCCCAGCCTGCGCCCGATGACGCTGGCGATGTCGCGCACCGCGTCTCCCTCGTCGCTGACGGCATGCCACGACGTCCCGGCCGGCGCCGATTCGAGGGCCAGCCGGAACAACGCCGCGGCGTCGCGCGCGTGCACCGCCGGCCAGCGCTGCGTGCCGTCGCCCGGATAGCCCACGACCCCGGAACGGCGGGCCGCTTCGGTCAACAGGCCCGCGAAACCGCCCTTGCCCTCGTTGTGGACGGTGCGCGGCATGCGCACCGCCATGCTGCGCACCCCGCGCGTGGCCAGGTTCAGCAGCGCCAGCACAGACCGGCCGCGGCCGCCGACCGGGCCGTCCGTCGCCGGCGGATCGGCCTCGGTGGAGGGCCGCCCCGGCACCCACGGTGTGCCCGAGACCGCGGCGATCGGGCGGTCGCTGCCGACGAGTTCGCCTCCCATCACCTGCAGGGCGCGACTTTCCTCGGCGACGGCCCGGGCGAGCGATTCCACACTGCTGTAGTCGCGTCCGAACGCCAGGTGGATCACGCCGTCGGACCGCGCGGCCCCGGCTCGCAGGGCGTCGAGGTCTGCCAGGTCGCCCGGGAACGCTTCGGCCCCGGCCTGCGCGACGGCCTGCGCGGACGCCTCCGAGCGGGCGAGCGCCAGAACGGTGTGGCCGTGGTCAAGCAGTTCGGTGATGACGGCGGACCCGATGGTGCCGGTACCGCCGGTGACGAAGATTTGCACGGCTGACTCCTGACGTTGTAATGCGACCTTTGTCCTGTCACGGTAGCAGCCTGATAGGACAATTGTCCCGTCGCCAAGTGCGGCCGACCGGGCCGGGGAGGGAGCGACTGACGCCGAAGCCCGCGCGGCAGAATGGACGCGTGAAGCCTTTCCGCATCGATGTCTCCGACGACGTTCTCGACGACCTGCGGGCGCGCCTGGTGCGCACCCGGTGGCCCGACGCCGAATGCGTGGACGACTGGAGCCAGGGCATCCCGCTCGCCTACACCAGGGCGCTCGCCGACTACTGGGCCAACGCGTACGACTGGCGGGCGCGCGAGGCCGCGCTCAACCGGTTCGACCAGTTCGTCACCGAAATCGACGGCCTGGACCTGCATTTCATCCACCAGCGCTCGTCGCACGACGGCGCCTTCCCGCTGGTGATCACCCATGGCTGGCCGGGCTCGGTCGTCGAGTTCCAGAAGGTGATCGAGCCGCTCACCAACCCGCCGTCCGGGCGCGCCGAGGACGCCTTCCACGTCGTATGCCCGTCGCTGCCCGGATACGGGTTCTCCGGCAAGCCCACGCGCACCGGGTGGGGCGTCGAGAAGACCGCCGAGGCGTGGGAGACGCTGATGCTGTGCCTCGGCTACGACCGCTACGGCGCCCAGGGCGGCGACTGGGGTGCGGCCGTCACCACCCAGGTCGGCCGAAATGGCGGCCACTGCGCGGCGATTCACCTGAACATGCCGATCGCCCAGCCGACACCCGAGGCCCTCAAGAATCCCACCCCCGAGGAGCAGCAGGCCCTGCACGCCATGGCCGATCACCGCAAGTGGGGGACCGGCTACTCCAAGCAGCAGTCCACGCGGCCACAGACCCTGGGCTACGGGCTGGTCGACTCGCCCGTCGGTCAGCTGGCCTGGATCGTCGAAAAGTTCTGGGCCTGGATGGATTGCGACGGCAACCCGGAGAACGTGCTGAGCCGCGACGAGCTTCTCGACAACGTGATGGTGTATTGGGTCACCGGCAGTGGCGCTTCCTCGGCCCGCTTGTACTGGGAGAGCTTCCGGACGTTCGGGGGGCAAGGCCGCGTCGAATTACCTACGGGCGTCGCGTCTTTCCCCGTCGAGGTGCTGCGTGCGCCGCGGTCGTGGTGCGAGCCGGTCTACAACATCACGCGCTGGACGACGATGCCGCGCGGCGGGCATTTCGCCGCCTTCGAGCAGCCGGAGCTGTTCGTCGACGACGTGCGCGCGTTCTTCGCGACCGTCCGCTGATGCGCCGGCGCCGAGTCAGCCCGGCAGGGCAAAGAACTCCAGCGCGATGCCGTCGGGGTCGCGGAAGCTCAGCCCCGAGCCGTAGGGCGCGTCCACGATGCCCCCGTGGTCGATGCCCAAGTCGTTGAGGCGGGCCACCCAGTTCTCCAGCTCGGCGCGGTTGGCGCAGCCGAAGCCGACGTGGTCGAGGCCGACCCGGAACTCGCTGAAATCCCCGTCGGGGGCAGGGCGGTCGTGCTGGTGAATGCCGAATATCGTGCCGCCGTCGAGCATCCACACCAAGTGCCGGAACCCGCCATCGGTGACCTCGTCGAGCATCGGGTCCGCGCCGAAGAGATCGCGGTACCACGGCCCGCTGAGCTCGAGGTCACGCACCGTGACCGCGACATGGTTGAGCGCTGGGAATGCCATGGCGCCAACCCTAGTCCCAGCCGATCCGCCGCTTTCTCCGGGCGCGAGACCGCATGTCCCGCAGGTAAAACGGATATCGGGCGATCCCTGCCCGGAACTCGCGCGGCGGGACGCCAGATCCGGCCGAAAGCGGGCAGGGGGTAGATCCCAACCAACGGTCTAACGGCCCGAGGCCCCCGCGTATGAGACGCTGCCGGGGTGTTCGCGATGCAGCCCCGCACCCTCGGCGTGCTTGTCGCATACGCCGCCGACGTCACCCTCGGCGACCCGCGGCGGGGACACCCGGTGGCCGCGTTCGGGCGAGCGGCCGCAGCCCTGGAGCGGCTGACCTACCGCGACGACAGGTTCGCCGGGGCCGCGCACGTCGCGCTGCTGATCGGTTTCGTGACCCTGCTCGGCGCGCTCGCGCAGCGGTCCGCCGGCCGTTTCCGGCTGACGGCGGCCACCGCGTTGGCCACCTGGGTGTCGCTGGGCGGCACCTCGCTAACGCGCACCGGCGAGGCGATGGCCGAGCTGATCGAGCGCGGCGACGTCGGCGCCGCGCGGCTGCTGCTGCCGTCGCTGTGCGGGCGCGACCCGTGGGCGCTGGACCGTGCGGGGCTGACCCGCGCGGCGCTGGAGTCCGTCGCCGAGAACACGTCCGACGCCGAGGTGGCGCCGCTGCTGTGGGCCGCGGCGGGTGGCGTCCCTGGGGTGCTGGGCTACCGGGCCGTCAACACGCTGGACTCGATGATCGGCTACCGTTCGCCGCGCTACGCGCGATTCGGTTGGGCCGCGGCACGTCTCGACGATGCGGCCAACTACGTGGGCGCGCGGGTGACCGCGGTGCTGGTG
Source organism: Mycobacterium saskatchewanense (assembly GCF_010729105.1). Classification (NCBI taxonomy): domain Bacteria; kingdom Bacillati; phylum Actinomycetota; class Actinomycetes; order Mycobacteriales; family Mycobacteriaceae; genus Mycobacterium; species Mycobacterium saskatchewanense. The sequence continues at coordinate 1,276,543 of NZ_AP022573.1, read as the reverse complement.
GTGTTCTGCGCGCCGTTGGTCCGCGGGTCACCGGCGGGCGCGCTGCGGGCCTGGCGGCGTGACGCCGGCCGCCACCCCAGCCCCAATGCCGGCGTCGTCGAGGCGGCCTTCGCCGGAGCATTGGGCGTTCGGCTCGGCGGGCCCACGCAGTATCCCCACGAGCTGGAGATCCGGCCCACCCTGGGCGACGGACGGCAGCCCGCGGTGTCCGACCTGCGCCGTGCGGTGGCGTTGTCCCGGCTGGTGCAGGCGGGGGCGGTGTCGGTCGCCGCGCTGGCGTCTTACCGCCGGCGCCCGTAGCGGTCGGCGAGTTTGTCCTCGACCGTCACCGGCTGCGCCGGGGCGGACGCCCCTTGCTTTTCCCTGCGGCGCGCCTTGATCTCGGAGTAGGCGAAGTAGCTCAGCCCAATGGGTGCCAGGATGCCGAACGAGATCCACTGGATGCCGTACGACAGGAACGGTCCGGCGTCGAGGTGCGGCACTCCAAGCACGCCGAGCCCGCCCGGCTGGTCGTCCACCAGCTGCAGGTACGACCCGGTCAGCGGCACCTTGGTCACCGCCGAGACCTGTGCGGTGTTGATCGAATACACCTGCTGCACCCCGTCCGCGAAGAACGGATCCTTGCCCGGCGCGGTGGGCTCGGAGTCGCGCAGCCGCGCGGTGATGGTCACCGGTTCGGCGGGCGGGCGGGGGATGGCCGGGACGTGCGATCCTTGCTCCGGGCGCACGTAGCCACGGTCGACCAGGACGGTGGGCCCGCCGTCTACGGCGAACGGCGCCAGAACTTCGAACGCCGGGTCGGAGTTGACCACCCGCAGCCGAGCCAGCACCTGCACGTCGGCCAGGTAGTGCCCGGTCGCCGTCACGCGCCGCCACTGGGCGCCGGGCGCTGACGAATCCTGCTGCGGTAAAAACGTTTTCAACGCTACGGGGTCGGTGTTGAGCGAGTACTCGATCTGCTGGTTCTCCCGCGACGTCCGGTTGTGCTTCCCCAGCTGCCAGGGCGCGAGCACCATGAAGCACAGGTAGGTGAAGGCGATCACCACCAGTGCCAGCGCCATCCAGCCCGGCCGCAGCAGGAAAGTGAGCCTGCGCATCAGCCCGATCCGTTCTCCGCGAGCCGCGTGTCCACCCAGTCGTGCAGGCCGGGCAGCGCGGCCTCGATGACGGCGAAGGCCCGCTCGAAATCCCGGTCGTCGCCGTAGTAGGGATCGTCGACGTCGGGGGTATGGGCGCCCGCGCGCGGGTCGAACGAGCGCAGCATCCGGACCCGGTCCTGCTCGACGCCCAAGTGCTGCAACATCCGAAGGTGGTTGCGCGCGAGGGCCACCACCAGGTCGGCCGCGAGGTGATCGTCGTCGACCTGGGCGGCGCGATGGTCGGCGGCATAGCCGTGGGCCTCGAGCACCCGGGCGGCCCGCTCGTCGGCGCAGCTGCCGACGTGCCAGTTGCCGGTGCCCGCGCTGGTCACCCGTACCGCGTCACCCAGGCCGCGCCGGCGCAGCTGATCGGCGAACATCTTCTCGGCCATCACCGAACGGCAGATGTTCCCGGTGCAGACGAAGGTGACGTGCAGCGGCTCTCGGTCAGACACCCAGCGCCCCCCGCAGCTCGTCGATCGTCGCGGCGTGCGTCACCCCGGTGGTGCCGAACCCCTCGGCGAAGTCGTCCCGTCCGTAACCCCAGCCCACCACCACGGTGTCGATGCCGTGGGCCGCCGCGCCGTGGACGTCGTGGCTGCGGTCGCCGACCATGAGCACGCGCTCGGGCAGCGGCCGCAGCTGGTCGAGCGCGTGGGCGAGGACCTCGACCTTGGTCTTGCGGGAGCCGTCCGGGCTGGCGCCGGCGATCACCTCGAAGTGCTGGTCCAGCCCGAAGTGGGCAAGGACGCGCCGCGCCGTGGGTTCCAGCTTGGAGGTGGCCACCGCCAGCCGGACACCGGCGGCCCGCAGGTCGGCCAGCAGTGGCGCGATGCCATCGAACAGTGTGCTCATCGCCCACCCGCGGGCGCCGTACTCGGCCCGGAACGCCGCGATCGCCTCCGCGGCGTCCGCGCCGAGCATGTCCCGGAAGGTGTCGTCCATGGGCGGGCCGACGATCTGCGCCACCAGGTCGCCGTCCGGCACCGGGGCGCCGACGTGGTCGAGCGCGTGCCGGAAGCTGGCGACGATTCCGTCCGCCGAGTCGGTCAGCGTGCCGTCGAGGTCGAAGATCACCAGCTCGGCCGTCAAGATCGTGCCTGTCACCATCCCATTGTCGGTGATGCGGGCGCCCGTTCGAATGTTGGTGTCCGGATTCAGCCGCCGTGACCGGGCTCCGCGATGACGGGGTTCTCCAGGGTCCCGATCCCGTCGATCTCGACTCGCACGACATCGCCCGGTCTTAGGTACATGCCCGGCCGACGCCACGCGATGCCGCTGGGCGTGCCGGTCGACAGGACATCGCCGACTTCAAGGGTGAAAGCGCTGGACAGGTAGGAGACCTGCTCGTAGATGTCGAAGATCATGTCGCCGGTGCGCCCGTCCTGCCGGAGGTCGTCGTTGACGTAAGTGCGCAGACCAAGGTCCAGGGGATCGCCGACTTCGTCGGCAGTCACGATCCAGGGCCCGATCGGACCGTGGGTGTCGAAGGACTTGCTCACGACCATCCCTGGTTCGAGCGCTTGCCAGTCGCGGACACTCACGTCGTTGACGATCGTGAAACCAGCCACGACGTCCAGAACCGCCGATTTGTCGTTCGGGACGTTCTTGCACCGCCGGCCGATCACCACCGCCAGCTCGCCCTCGTAATCGATCTCGTCGGGAGCGATGCGGGGGACCCAAACGGCGTCGCCCGGACCGACAATGCAGCTCTGCTGCTTGTTGAACCAGACCTGCCGGGTCGGCCGAGGCGTATTCGTCTCCTCGAGATGTTGAGGATTGTTGTAGCCGATCGCCAAGAACTTGGGCGGGCGGGGCACCGGTGCGGCGAGCTTCACGCTCGAGCGCGGCAGGCGCGGCGCCGACGCGGAGCTCCTCGACGCCGCTTGGGCGGCCCCACGTTCGAAGAGATCGATCATGGTTGCCAACGAGGGATCCGCAGCCGTCAGGTCGATGATTTCGTCGCCCTCGACTATGCCCACATGACGCCCCGCGGGCACATCGAACGTCGCAAGCTTCATTTCGGTCCGTTCCGTTGAAGAAGTGACGTGCGTTCGCGAACCGCAGCCGCGATCATCATCGCGCACTCTGCGGTGCGGCGCCGGTCCGCTTGTGCTCAACGGGGGTTACACGCGGTCGCGGCGGCGGTTGGCGTTTTCGTCACGGTCCATGACCCCGCGCGAAGCGCGATCTGTTGATAGCGGCCGTGTGATCGGCCCTGGCTCGGCCAACTAGTGTTTCACGGATGGCTTCCCCGATGGCCGGCGTGGGCGAGAGCCCGCCGGCGGCGCGTTATCACGGCGATCAGGCCGTCGCGCCCGGGATGCTCGACTTCGCCGTCAACGTCCGGCACGCGCGGCCGCCGGAGTGGCTGACGCGGCAGCTGGCGGCCCGGCTGACAGACCTGGCGCGGTACCCGAGCCTCGAGGACGAACGGTGCGCGCAGGACGCGGCCGCCGCGCGCCACGGCCGCGCCCGCGAGGAGGTCCTGCCGCTGGCGGGCGCCGCGGAGGGTTTCGCGTTGCTGGGCAACCTGCGCCCCGCGCGAGCCGCGATCGTCGCGCCGTCGTTCACCGAACCGGCCGTGGCGCTGACCGCGGCCGGGGTGCCCGTGCACCACGTCGTGCTCGAGCCGCCGTTCCGACTGCACGGTGCGGCGATCCCCGAGGACGCCGACCTGGTCGTGGTGGGCAATCCGACCAACCCCACGTCCGTGCTGCACCCACGCGGGGACCTGCTGAGGCTGCGCCGGCCCGGGCGCATCCTGGTGGTCGACGAGGCGTTCGCCGATTCGGTCCCCGGCGAGCCGGAGTCGCTGGCCGGCGACGCGCTACCGGACGTGCTGGTGCTGCGCAGCTTGACCAAGACGTGGGCGCTGGCCGGCTTGCGGGTGGGCTACGCGCTCGGCGCGCCGGAGTTGTTGGCGCGGTTGACCACCCAGCGTGCCCACTGGCCGGTTGGGACGCTGCAGCTGACGGCCATCGCGGCCTGTTGCGCCGCCGAGGCGGTCGCGGACGCGGCGGCGGACGCGGTGCGGCTCGGTGAGTTGCGTGCCGAGATGGTGGCCGGCCTGGCGTCGGTGGGCGCCGACGTGGTCGACGGCCGCGCGCCGTTCGTGCTGTTCCGCAGACCGGACGCCGAGCGAATACGAAACAGGTTGCACCGCAGCGGCATTGCCATCCGCCGCTGTGATACGTTCGTCGGCTTGGACGGGCGGTACCTGCGCGCCGCGGTGCGTCGTGAATGGCCGCTGCTGGTGCAGGCGATTTCGGAGGTGACGCGATGAGCGTGCGCTTGGCCGACGTCATCGAGGTGCTGGACGCGGCCTACCCACCGCGCCTCGCGGAGTCGTGGGATTCGGTCGGTCTGGTGTGCGGCGACCCCGGCGACGCGGTGGACTCGGTGACCGTCGCGGTGGACGCGACGGCGGCGGTCGTCGACGAGGTTCCTGACGGCGGGCTCCTCCTGGCGCATCACCCGTTGCTCTTGCGGGGGGTCGACACGGTGGCGGCGAGCACGCCGAAAGGCGCACTGGTGCACCGGCTGATCAGGACCGGGCGTTCGCTGTTCACCGCGCACACCAACGCCGACTCGGCCGCGCCGGGCGTGTCCGACGCGCTGGCCGAGGCGCTCGGACTGACCGTGGAAGCCGTACTCGAACCGCACACGCCCACCGCCGATCTCGACAAGTGGGTCGTCTACGTGCCGCGTGAGAACACCGAAGCGGTGCAGGCGGCGGTGTTCGAGGCCGGGGCCGGCCACATCGGCGACTATTCGCACTGCAGCTGGAGCGTCGCGGGCATCGGCCAGTTCCTGCCACACGAAGGGGCCTCACCCGCGGTGGGCAGCGTCGGCACCGTCGAGAAGGTTGAGGAGGACCGGTTCGAGGTCGTCGCACCCGCGCGCATTCGCGGCGCGGTGCTGGCCGCCATGCGCGCCGCCCATCCCTACGAGGAACCCGCGTTCGATATCTTCGCGATGGCGCCGCCGCCGGCGGACACCGGCCTGGGCCGTGTCGGCGCGCTGGCAAAGCCGGAACCGCTGCGCGCCTTCGTATCCCGCGTCGAGGCCGCGCTGCCGCGGACGTCGTGGGGCGTGCGCGCGGCGGGCGACGCGCACGCGCCCGTGTCGCGGGTGGCGGTGTGCGGGGGCGCCGGCGACTCACTGCTCGCGACCGCCGCCCGCGCGCACGTCCAGGCCTACGTCACGGCGGACCTGCGGCATCACCCCGCCGACGAGCACCGGCGGGCCTCGGGCGTGGCGCTGATCGACGTGGCGCACTGGGCGAGCGAATTCCCCTGGTGCGCACAGGCGGCCGGCCTGCTGCGGTCCCGGTTCGGCGCCGCGCTGGACGTCCGCGTCTGCGCCCTGCGCACCGATCCTTGGAACCTGGGCAACGTAGCTGAGGGAGATCATCGATGAAAGCCGAAGTGGCGCAGCAACGTTCGCTGCTCGAGCTGTCGAAGATCGACGCCGAACTGTCGCGTCTGGCGCACCGGGCCTCCCACCTGCCGGAGCGGAAGGCCTACGAGCAGCTGCAGGCCGACCACGGCGCGGCCGGCGATCGGCTGGCCGCGACGCGCATCGCCCTGGAGGACCTGGACACCGAGGTATTGCGGTTCGAGGCGGACATCGAGGCGGTGCGCCAGCGCGAAGACCGCGACCGGGTGCTGCTGCAGTCGGGTGCGTCCGACGCCAAGCGGCAGTCGGACCTGCAGCACGAGCTGGAGACCCTGCAGCGGCGGCAGGCCAGCCTGGAGGACTCCCTGCTGGAGGTCATGGAGCGCCGCGAGGGGCTGCAGGCGCAGCTGACGGCGGAACAGGACGCCGTGGCGGCGCTGGAGTCGGAGCTCGCCGGGGCGGGTCAGGCCGTCGGGGACGCCGTCGCGGAGATCGACCAAGCGCGCCAGTCATATTCGTCCCAACGGGAAGTCCTGGCCGCGACGCTGGACCCCGCCCTGTCCGCGCTCTACGAACGGCAGCGGGCCGGGGGAGGGCCCGGCGCCGCGCCGTTGCTCGGGCGTCGGTGTGGTGCCTGCCGGCTGGAGATTGACCGCGGGGAACTCGCGCGCATCTCGGCAGCCGCCGACGACGAGGTGGTGCGGTGCCCCGAGTGCGGCGCGATCCTGCTGCGCGTCACGGGATCCGGGCAATGAAGGCCGTGATCGAGGCCGACGGGGGGTCGCGAGGCAACCCGGGGCCGGCCGGGTATGGCGCGGTGGTGCTCAGCGCCGATCGGTCGACCGTCCTGGCCGAGGCCAAGCAGGCCATCGGCCGGGCGACCAACAATGTCGCCGAATACCACGGCCTGATAGCCGGCCTGGAGCACGCCCTGGAGCTCGGGGCGACCGAGGCCGCGGTTTTCCTGGATTCCAAGCTGCTCGTCGAGCAGATGTCCGGGCGGTGGAAGGTCAAGCACCCGGACCTGATCGCGCTGCACGCGCAGGCCCGCACGCTCGCGTCGAGGTTCGAGCGGGTCAGCTACACCTGGATCCCGCGCGACCGCAACACGCACGCCGATCGATTGGCCAACGAGGCGATGGACGCCGCGGCAGGGCGGAGTGGTCCGACGGAGCGCGCCGATTCCTCGAAAAGTGCAGCGGCACAGGAGAAGACCGGGCCGGGCTGGACCGGTGCGCGCGGCACGCCGACCAGATTGCTGCTGCTGCGGCACGGCCAGACCGAGCTGTCGGCCCAGCGCCGGTATTCCGGACGCGGTAATCCCGCGCTGACCGACGTCGGCCGCCAGCAGGCCGCCGCCGCGGCGCGATACGTTGCCGAGCGCGGCGGGATCGCCGAGGTCTTCTCCTCGCCGCTGCAGCGGGCCTACGACACCGCGGCGGCCGCCGCCAAGGCGCTGGGACTGGATGTCACCGTCGACGACGACCTGATCGAGACCGACTTCGGCGCCTGGGAGGGGCTGACATTCAACGAGGCCGCACAGCGCGACCCGGAATTGCACGGCCGCTGGCTGCGCGACACCGGCGTCACGCCGCCGGGGGGCGAAAGCTTCGACAGCGTGCTCGACCGGGTGCTCAGGGTCCGCGAACGGATCGTCGCCAACCACGAGGGCTCGACGGTGCTGGTGGTCTCGCACGTGACCCCGATCAAGATGCTGCTGCGGCTGGCTCTGGAAGCCGGCCCGGGCATCCTGTACCGGCTGCACCTCGACCTGGCGTCGCTGAGCATCGCCGAGTTCTATTCCGACGGTGTCTCATCCGTGCGGCTGGTGAATCAAACGGCCTACCTCTGAGCAATGTGACCGTGGCGACTTCCGCCGCCCGGGATTTCTGGTTAAGAAACCACGCATGCCGCCTGCCGAGGCGCCCGCAGTTTCTGCGGTGCCTGTACCGGCTCGACGAGCTGGCCCGCTGGGGCGTCGAGCGGTTCAGCGTCGAGGCGATGGCCGAGCGGCACCACCTCGACGTGGCGATGATCTACCGGCATTGGGCTGATCGTCGGCCGCTGATCGTCGGCGCGGCCGGCGGTGTGGCTGCCGGCGATTGAGTGTGCGTTCAGGTATTCGACTGTGCATTCAGGATGGGGAATCCGCGGATTTTGCGCTCTGAATGCACACTCGACGGCCTGAGTGCAGACTCGATGGCCTGGGCGCCGCGGAATCCGCACCGCGGCCCGCCTCAGCGCGACAGCGTGATCGCGCCCTCCGGGCAGTTCTGCTCGGCGGTGACGGCCTGAGCCTCGAGCTCGCCGGCTACGTCACCGACGAGCGCGACGCAATGGCCCACCTCGTCGGCGTCGAAGACGTCGGGCGCCAAGGTGTAACAGCGCCCGTGCCCGGTGCAGCGGTCGGCGTCTACGAGGACGCGGGTCATGCCACCGGGAAGATCAGCGGCAGCGATTCCACCGACCGCAGCGCGGCGGTATAGGTCAGCTGAGCGCCGGGCTTGATCTCGTATTCCGGGATGCGCCGGTGGAATTCGCGCAACGCCACCCGCAGCTCCATGCGGGCCAGGTGCGATCCGAGGCAGCGGTGCGGGCCTCCGCCGAACGCTCGGTGCCGGTTGGGGTTGCGACGAAAATCCACCAGCTCCGGCTCGGCGAACTCGGCGGGGTCGGTGTTGGCCGCGCCGAGCAGCGGGCTGACCCGTTCCCCCTTGCTGATGGGGCAACCGCCCACCTCGACGTCCTGCATCGCCACGCGCACCACTCCGGGCACCGGCGTCTCCCAGCGCAACAGCTCCTCGACGGCGCCGGGAAGCACGTCGGGCTGCGCGACGAGCTGGCGGCGGTGCTCCGGATGCCGCGCAAGGTACACGAAAAAGCAGTCCAGCGAGTCGGTGACGGTGTCGAGCCCCGCAATGAGGAACAGGAAGCAGATGTCGAGTAACTCCTCGCGCGACAGCGGTTGCCCCGCGATGTCGGCCGCGATCATCGCCGTCAGCACGTCATCGCGGGGGCTGGCGATGTGGTCGTCGATGGCGCGCTCGAAGTAGTCGTAGATCTGCTGCGCGACGTCCGCGCCGGCCTCGTGGCGACCGTCGTACCCGGCGCCCTCCGGGCGGATGATGCCGTCCTTCCAGACCAGGAACTGGTCCAGGTCCTCCAGCGGCAGGCCCAGCAGCTGCAGGAACACCGTGCACGGCAGGGGAACCGCGAACTCCTCGTGGAAATCGCACTCGCCCCGGCCGGCGAAGCGGTCGATCATCTCATTGACCAGCGCCGTCACGCCCGGCTCGCGCCGGGCCATCTCCCGCGGCGTGAACAGCGGATCGAGGATGCGCCGGTACTTCGCGTGCTCGGGCGGGTCGATCTGCAACGGGATCATCGGCCGGATGTTGCCGAGATCGACGGCGTCCATGTTCGACGAGAACAGCTCGGTGCGCTTGAGAGCCATCTCGATGTCGGACAGGCGGCTGAGCACCACCGCCTGCGGCGACCGGAAGACCGGGCTCGATTCGCGCAACGCCTTGTACATCGGCTGCGGCTCCGCCAGACCCGTCACCGCCTGGTCGACGAACCCTTCCGTATCTGTCATGAGGGTCAGCCTGGCACCAACGTCCACGCTGGGCAATGGTCAATGCTAAGCGGGTGCACAATCGGCGCTGGCGGTCAACTGTGCAGGTGAAGCCGCTCGCCGTGCGGCCCGAAGATCACGATGGCCTCCGCCGGGCCGTCGACGACCCCGAACCAATGCGGGGTCCACGTGGAGAATTCGACCGCCTCACCCGGGGCGATCGTGAAGTCGCGATCGTCCAGCACCAGCCTCAACCGGCCGGCGAGGACGTACATCCAGTCCCGCCCCTCGTGCACCGGCAGTTCCGCGGGCGGGGTCCGGCGACGGGGGCTGACCCGAATCTTGAAGGCGTGTAAACCGCCGGCCGGGCCCTGGCGCGTCAGCGGCCAATAGGTCACCCCGTGGTGGGTATGCGCGGCTCCGCGCACCCGCGGATCGGGGGCCTCCGAGGGCTGCAACAGCTCGTCGGTGCTGACCGACAGGGCCCGCGCCAGGCGCGGCAGGTGGTCGAGCGCGAGCCGGCGCTTCCCCGACTCGAGGCGGCTGAGCGTCGAGACGTCGATTCCGGCGCCCTCACCCACCTCCTGCAGCGTCATGCCGCGCTGGATGCGCAGCTCGCGCAGCCGCCGGCGCACCCGGAGGTCGATGTCCGGCGCGGTCTTTGCCTGCATGGCAAATCAGCTTGGCAATTCCGACGCGGCTGGGCAAGCTCGGCGGCATGGAAACCTCTTGCAAATCCGATGACGCCCGGCGGTTCTGGGAGGAGCGCTACCGCTCGGCGGAGCGGGTGTGGAGCGGACGGGTCAATGCGCGTCTTGCCGAGGTGGCCGCCGACCTGCCACCCGGCCGGGCCCTCGACCTGGGCTGCGGGGAGGGCGCCGACGCGCTCTGGCTCGCCGAGCGCGGCTGGCGCGTGGTGGCCGTTGACGTCTCGGCCACCGCGCTGCAGCGCGCGGCCGAGGCCGCGTCGACGCGAAACCTAGCTGGCTGCATCAACTCTCAGCGCCACGACCTCAACGAGACGTTCCCCGACGGGACATTCGACCTGGTGTCGGCCCAGTATTTTCATTCCCCGGCCCGGCTGGACCGCGAGGCGGTGCTGCGGCGGGCGGCCGGGCGGGTCAACCCCGGCGGCGCGCTGCTGATCGTGGACCATGGGGCCGTTCCGCCGTGGGCGCCGCAACACGACCACTCCTTCCTCGGGATCGAGCAGGTGATCGCGGCGCTGGGGCTCGACGCGGGCGCCTGGACGCGCGTGCGAACCGAGTCCGTCGACCGCGAGATGGTGTTCGACGGCCAAACGGCCACCGTTGCCGACAACGTCATCGCGTTGCGGCGGGCCGAGTAGCGCCGACCCGCGATCGTTGCTGGCCCCGGCATCGCGCAGGTAGTACCGTAGATCGTCGCGGACGAGTTGGCCGGGCGGCCGCGGACCGCCGAAAGGCGGTTCGAGGAAAGTCCGGACTTCACAGAGCAGGGTGATTGCTAACGGCAATCCGAGGTGACTCGCGGGACAGTGCCACAGAAAACAAACCGCCACCCGCGCGGGTGGTAAGGGTGAAACGGTGCGGTAAGAGCGCACCAGCACGCCGGGTGACCGGCGTGGCTAGGCAAACCCCACCCGAAGCAAGGCCAAGAAGGCCGCACGCGAGTGCGGCTGCGCAGGCGCCCGAGGGCTGCTCGCCCGAGCCTGCGGGTAGGCCGCTCGAGGCACCCGGCGACGGTGTGCCCAGATGGATGGTCGCCGCTCCGCCGCCGTTGCTCAACGCACGGCGGCGGGGAACAGAATCCGGCTTACAGGCCAACTCGCCCGCCCCCTTCGGGAGGCCCGCGTCAGGCTTTGCGCACCGACTTGGCCAGCTTGCGCAGCGCGTCGTCCAGCTGCAGGCGGCAGCGCTCGGCGAGGTCCGACTCCTGCTGGTACAGCAGCCCGTAGGTGAACGTGTCCTCCCCGGCGGCGTGCGCGACCTCGGCCTCGTGACTCAAATGCTCCCGGCTGACCACGCTGTCCTGGTGGTCGCCCAGCAGCGACTGGATGGCCTTGGCCTGCTCGGACACCTTGCTCGCTCCGGTCGCGGCGGCGGTGTAGCGAAGACGCTTGGCGCGCTTGCGGATCCGATGCAGGGACTCGTCGCGTGCGTGCTCGTCGTCCAGGCTGCCGGAGGCGACCTGCGCGGCGGCCTTCGCGGCCTTGCGGACCTTCTTGTAGGCGGCGTCGATGGTGACCGGCGCGTGCTCCTCGCCCGTGACTTCGGCCGGGCTCTGCGCGACCAGGGCGTCGAGCGCGTCGAGCAGCCGGAAGTACCGCTGCGACCGCATGGCGATCAGCGACCGGCGCAGCCCGGTCTGGTAGCGGCGCAGGGCGCCGTCGACAAGGCGCTCGCGGACGGGTCCGCGGATCAACTCCGGTGCCAGGCTGCCCAATTCGCGCTCGTAGCGCTCCGCGAGCACCTCGGCATCGCGCGCGATGCCCAGGATGCCGGCCAGCTCGCGCAGTTCGTCCATGATCCAGGTGTCCTCGGGCAAGCCGAACGACTCCTGGTAGTCGCGCAGCAGGCCGCGGATCTTGCGGGTGGTCACCCGCATCTGATGGATGGAGTCGGGGGCGTCGGCGCGCACGGCCCGGTCCCACACCAGCAGTTCGCCGAGTTGCTCGATCAGCGCCCGCCGCAACGGTTCCTCGGCTTGGGGCGCGCCGCCCGGGCGCTGCGTCGCGCCGAGCACCCGGGCCAGTTTCGAGGCGTGGCCGGCCGGCGCGGCGCCCGCGTCGAGCAGTCGATTGCTCAACCGGTCCAGCAACGCGGTGTCGGCTGCCCCGTCACCCTCGACGAGCTCGAGTTCCCACTCGCGCCATTCCTGTTCGGCCGGAGCGGATTCGCCGTTCCCAGGGTCGTTCGCCGCCCACGCGGTGACGTGGTCGTTGCTGAACTCCGCCAGCGGCGTGCCGTCGGCGCGGTACAGCAGCTGGCTTTCGCGCCGGGTGGTGATGCGGGCGACCGGTTGCAGGGGGCGGTCACGGACGATCGCGAGCACGACGTCGCGCAGCTCGTCCGGCACGCTGTCGTTTCCGTCAGGCCCGTCGGTCAGTGGCGCGTGGATCTCGGTGCGGGTGTCGGCGGCGCCGCCCGGCAGCTTGAGGTGCCAGCCCGCGTCGTGGCCGCCGGTGCGTCGCCGCAGGGTGATCTTGTTGCGGGCCAGGTCCTGCGCAGGCGTGTCGAAGTATGTCGCGTCCAGCGATTGCGTCGGCGACTTCTCCACGCGGGCCACCGCGGCGATGCCTTCGAACGACGGGGACACGGTGGACTCGACGACGTCGAACTTGCGCTCCACCTCGAGATGCTGCGAGGTCTTCGGCGCTTTTGCAGGCATATTGGCTCCGTAGGGGGGATGGGCACTCATAGCGTGCCATACCTGGGTGGTGGGTCCGCCCGCGACACCGGCGGCTACGACGGCGGCGGTCCGCCGTCGTCGCGCAGGTGCATGGCCAGGCCACTGAGTTCCCGGATGATCTGCACCTCGGCGTCCTGGAACGGCCGCCCGTCCGGTGCCAACAGGTCGTGAAACCAAACGTCCGGCATCGCGGTGTAGGGATGCTCCCATGAGTCCCACGGGAAGAACGTCTGAGTCTTGCCCACCACCAGCCCCCAGTTGAACGCGCCAACGTTGTGGCGCTTGGCGATTGGCAGGATGTCGAGAACCGTGCTGCCCAGCGGCCGCGCCATGTACTCGGTGCACAGGATCGGGCGGCCCTGCGGGGCGAGCTCGGTGATCCGGCCCTCGAACTCCGACGAGTCGCCGTAGTTGTGGAAGGTGATCACGTCGGAGTTATCGAGCTGGATGCCGGCGATTGCACTGCGTCCTCCCGGATCCGCCCATTCGCCGTCCCAGACGCCGCTCGTCAGGGGTTGGCTGGGATCGACCGACCGGGCCCAGGCGAACACCTGGGGAAGCAGATCGGCCACGCGGTCCAGCTTGTCCGGCCGCTCGACCTGGCGATAGTAGCGGGAGGGATTGTCGGGCTCGTTCCACAGGTCCCACCCCAGAACCCGGTCGTCGCTGCGGAATTGGGTCAGCACCCCGGTGACGTACCCCTGCAGGGTACGGGCGTAGCCACGGTCGTCGAGGCGTGTGGCACCGGGGCTTTGCACCCAACCGGAGTTGTGGACACCGGGCCTTGGGGCGCGCTGCGGGCCGGCCTGCGGGAATGGGTCCCAGCACGAGTCGAAGAGCACGAACAGGGGCTTGATGCCGCGGGCGGCCGCGATGTCGACGAACTGCGCGAGCCGGGCCTGGAAGCCGCGGCGATCCTGCGCCCAGAGCAAGTCGTGCAGGAAGACCCGCACCGTGTTGAATCCGTTGGATCGCGCCCAGCCCAGCTCGGTGTCGATGCGGCGGGGGTCGTAGCTGTCGGACTGGAACATCTCCAACTGGTTGACGGCGTTGGACGTGACGTAATTCGCGCCGACCAGCCAACCCTGCTGCTGATACCAGCGGTTGGCCCGCTCGGCCGACCACCGTCCCCCGTCGGGCCGGGTGCCCGGCGGTTGCGCGGTGGCGCGGGGCGCTTGCATCGCCGCCGTGCCCGCGGCAAGTGATAGCAGCGACTTCAGCACCGTTCGACGGGGCAGCAAGCCGCCGCAGTTCGCCCGGTTGATGTGTTCACCCTGCTCTCGGAGTCGAGATGGCCTCTGACGTCGATCGTACACTCTTGACGCACAACGGTTTTCGGTCCGGGCGCCGGGATCGTGTTTACGCAGGCGGCCCGGGGGAAATCGGTGACAGACCAGCAGCCGGGCGGGCGGATCAGAAGCAGTGCTCGTCGGCGGGGAAGACCCCTCCGGCCACCTCTTGGGCGTATTGCATTGCGGCCCGGCGCAATTCGGCGCCGACATCGGCGAACCGCTTGACGAAGCGGGCGGCCTTGCCGCCGCTCATCCCGGCCATGTCCTGCCAGACGAGCACCTGGGCGTCGCAATTGGGCCCGGCGCCGATGCCGATCGTCGGAATGGTCAACTTGCCGGTGATCTGGGTGGCCAGGTCGGCGGGCACCATCTCCATGACGACCGAGAACGCCCCGGCTTCGGCGACGGCGATCGCGTCGGCGATGGTCTGCTCCGCCGCGTCGCCGCGGCCCTGTACGCGGAAGCCGCCCAAACCGTTCACGCTCTGCGGGGTGAAGCCGATGTGCGCCATCACGGGAATGCCCGCCGCGGTCAGGCAGGCGATCTGCTCGGCGACCCGCTCACCGCCCTCGAGCTTGACGGCGTGCGCACCGCCCTCCTTCATAAACCGGGTGGCCGAGGCGAGCGCCGCGGCCGGTCCGGCCTCGTAACTGCCGAACGGAAGGTCGGCGACGACCAGAGCGTGCGGGGCGCCGCGCACCACGCCGCGCACCAACGGGATCAGCTCGTCGATCGAGACGGGCACCGTCGTGTCGTAGCCGTAGACGACGTTGGCCGCCGAGTCGCCGACCAACAAGACGGGAATGCCGGCCTCGTCGAACACGCGGGCGGTGGAGTAGTCGTAGGCCGTGAGCATGGCCCACTTGTGGCCCTCGGCCTTCATCTTCTGCAGGTGGTGGGTGCGGATCTTGGTGAGCGGCTGCGAGTGTGCAGGCGAGTCGGCACCATAGACGTTCTGCTCAGACATCATTGTCCTCAAATCGGTCGGGTCGTCGCTCCTCGTGGCCCTATCAGGTGAGCGAAATCCTGGCCGGGTCCCCGGGTTCGTCTGACCCCGTCATTCTGCCACCTCTTTTGCGCAGTTGCACCGCCGCCCTCGTGTGAGACATACCATGCAGCCCATGCAGCGGCTCAGTGGACTCGACGCCAGCTTCCTCTATCTCGAGACGCCCGATCAGCCCATGCATGTGTGCTCGATCCTCGACGTGGACACGTCCACGATGCCCGGCGGCTACACGTTCGACCGGTTGCGCGACGCGTTGTCGTTGCGCATCAAGGCGATGCCCGAGTTCCGCGAGAAGCTCGCCAACAATCCGCTCAACCTCGACCATCCGGTGTGGGTGGACGACGACACCTTCGACATCAACCGCCACCTGCACCGCATCGGGCTGCCGCCCCCGGGCGGGCGCACCGAACTCGCCGAAATCTGCGGCCACATCGCCTCGCTGCAATTGGACCGCCGCCGGCCCCTATGGGAGATGTGGGTCATCGAGGGCGTGGCGGGCACCGACTGCCATCGGGATGGCCGGCTGGCGATCATGACCAAGGTGCACCACGCCGGCGTCGACGGGGTCACCGGCGCCAACCTGATGTCGCAGCTGTGCAGCACCGAGGCCGACGCGCCGGCGCCCGACCCGGTCGACGGCGTCGGCGGCGGCACCGGGTGGCAGATCGCCGCCGGCGGGTTGCTCAGGTTCGCCGCCCGCCCGTTGCGGCTGGCCAACATGGTGCCCGACACCGTCTCCTCGGTGGTGGGCACCCTGCTGCGCGCCCGGCAGGGTCTGACCATGGCGCGCCCGTTCACGGCGCCCCCGACCGTCTTCAACGCCAAGATCACCGGTCGCCGCAACATCGCCTACGCCCAGCTGGATCTCGAGGACGTCAAGGCGGTGAAGAACCACTTCGGCGTCAAGGTCAACGACGTGGTGATGGCCCTGGTGGCCGGGGTGCTGCGGCAGTACCTGGCCGAGCGGAACGCCCTGCCGGGCTCGTCGCTGGTGGCGTCGGTCCCGGTCTCGGTGCACGGCCAGTCGGACCGCCCCGGCCGCAACCAGGTGTCGGCGATGTTCTCCACCCTGCACACCGAGATCGCCGATCCCGTTGCCCGCCTGGAGGCCATCGCCGAGGCCAATTCGATTGCCAAGGAACACAGTTCGGCCATCGGAGCCACGCTGCTGCAGGACTGGTCACAGTTTGCCGCGCCCGCCGTCTTCGGGGTGGCGATGCGGGTCTACGCGAGGAGCCGGTTGACGAACAGCATCCCGGTGCACAACCTGGTGGTCTCCAACGTCCCCGGCCCGCAGGTTCCGCTGTACCTGCTGGGCTGCGAGGTGAAGGCGATGTACCCGCTGGGCCCGATCTTTCACGGCTCCGGCCTCAACATCACCGCGATGTCGCTCAACGGCAAACTCGACGTCGGGCTGATCTCGTGCCCGGAGCTGCTCCCGGACCTGTGGGAGCTGGCCGACGAGTTCCCGATCGTCCTGGAGGAGCTGCTCGCAGCTACCGCGTAGCCAACGGTGGTGGCGCTCATCAGAATCTCAGGTTGGCTCTGGCAGCATAGGTGGGCATGGGCCCGACTCGCCGCGACAGGATCGCGCGCACGCTGCTGATCTGGACGGTGTTGGCTATCGTGGCCCTGCTCATCGGGGGCTGCGTCCGGGTGGTCGGCGGCCGGGCCGTCATGTTCGGGCCCAAGCTGGGCCAGCCGATCGAGTGGACGCCGTGCCGTTCGTCCAACCCCAAGGCCAAGATCCCGGCCG
Organism: Mycobacterium saskatchewanense; assembly: GCF_010729105.1. NCBI lineage: Bacteria > Bacillati > Actinomycetota > Actinomycetes > Mycobacteriales > Mycobacteriaceae > Mycobacterium > Mycobacterium saskatchewanense. The sequence continues at coordinate 1,259,985 of NZ_AP022573.1, read as the reverse complement.
GGGCGATGTGCGGGAAGCTGGCCGTCCCCGTCGATTACGACCACACCGACGATGGTGATGTGGCCGTCCTGGCCTTGATCCGCTTCCCGGCGACCGGCGACAAGATCGGCTCGCTGGTGATCAACCCCGGCGGCCCGGGCGAGTCCGGGATCGACGCCGCCCTGGGCGTCGTCCAGACGCTGCCCAAGCGGGTGCGCGAACGCTTCGACCTGGTGGGCTTCGATCCGCGCGGGGTGGGCTCGTCGCGGCCGGCCATCTGGTGCAACTCCGACGCCGACAACGACCGGCTGCGCACCGAGCCCAACGTCGACTACAGCCCGGCCGGGGTCGCTCACATCGAGGACGAGACCAAGGAGTTCGTCGGTCGCTGCGTCGACAAGATGGGCAAGAGCTTCCTCGCCAACGTCGGGACGGTCAGCGTCGCCAAGGACCTGGACGCTATCCGCGCCGCGCTGGGCGACGACAAGCTGACCTACCTCGGCTACTCGTACGGCACCCGGATCGGCTCGGCCTACGCGGAGGCCTACCCGACAAAGGTGCGGGCGATGATCCTCGACGGCGCCGTCGACCCCAACGCCGACCAGATCGAGGCGGACCTGCGGCAGGCCAAGGGCTTTCAGGACGCGTTCAACGACTACGCCACCGACTGCGCCAAGCAGGCGAACTGCCCCCTGGGGACGGACCCGGCCAAAGCGGTCGACGTCTACCACAGCCTGGTCGACCCGCTGGTCGATCCGAACAACCTGATGGTCGGCAGGCCCGCCCATACCAACGACCCGCGGGGCCTGAGCTACAGCGACGCCATCGTGGGCACCATCATGGCCCTGTATTCGCCGACCCTGTGGCGCCACCTGACCGACGGCCTGAGCGAGCTGGTCGACCACCGCGGCGACACCATGCTGGCGCTGGCCGACATGTACATGCGCCGCGACGCGCACGGCCACTACAGCAACGCCACCGACGCCCGGGTGGCCGTCAATTGCGTTGACCAGCCCCCGATCACGGACCGCGCCAAGGTCATCGACGAGGATCGCCGCTCCCGAGAGATCGCCCCGTTCATGAGCTACGGGACCTTCACCGGGGACGCGCCGCTGGGCACCTGCGCGTTCTGGCCGGTGCCGCCCACCAGCAAGCCGCACACCATCACGGCGCCCGGCCTGGCACCCACTGTGGTCGTGTCGACCACCCACGACCCGGCCACCCCGTACAAGGCGGGCGTCGACCTGGCGAACGAGCTGCGCGGATCGCTGCTGACGTTCGACGGCACCCAGCACACGGTGGTCTTCCAGGGCGACAGCTGCATCGACGACTACGTGACGACGTATCTCATCGGCGGCAACACCCCGCCGAGCGGCGCCAAGTGCTGATGGGCTGCTGACCCTTCTCCCGGCGAGCGTGCGTGTCGGCACGACGACACGCTGGGCAGGCTGGCACTTCGCGCACGCTCGCTCGGCTCGAACGGGGCGGTCGGACGCGCGAAAAGCTCGACGACACGCGGAGGCGAGACCAAGGCGTAATCGTTTCGCGCTGTCACGGGTACGCACGGCTGCAACGATCTAGACCCATGCCGCGCCTGAGACCGCTGAGTTCGGCGCTGCTGTCGTTCGGGATGCTGGCCGCGGCGCAGGCACCGGTGGTGGGGGCGACCCCGGAACCGGGTGCCGGGCAGACCCCGGCCCCCACGCCGGCGCAAGCCGCGGTGTCGGGGCCCAGTTGGGGCAGTTGCAGCCAGATCCTGACCGACACCAGCGACCTCCCGACCACCGCCCGCTGCACCACCGTGTCGGTCCCGGTGGACTACAACAATCCGGGTGCGGCCCAGGCCAAACTGGCCGTCATCCGCGTGCCCGCGACCGGCAAGCGGATCGGATCGCTGCTGATCAATCCGGGGGGCCCGGGGGCGTCCGCGGTGGACATGGTCGCCGGGATGGCGTCGGGCCTGGAGAATTCCGACATCCGGCGCGACTTCGACCTGGTGGGCTTCGACCCGCGGGGCGTAGGTCACTCCACGCCGTCGCTGCGGTGCCGCACCGACGCCGAGTTCGACGCCTACCGGCGCGAACCCATGGTGGACTACAGCCCCGCCGGTGTGGCGCACATCGAACAGCTCTACCGGCAGCTGGCCCAGCAGTGCGTCAACCGAATGGGCGCCGCGTTCCTGGCCAACGTGGGCACCGCGTCCGTCGCCCGCGACATGGACCTCGTTCGCCAGGCGCTCGGCGAGGACCAGATCAACTACCTCGGCTACAGCTACGGCACCGAGCTGGGCACCGCCTACCTGGAGAAGTTCAGCACCCACGTGCGCGCGATGGTGCTCGACGGCGCGATCGACCCCACGGTCGGGCCGGTGGACGAAAACGTCACGCAGATGGCGGGATTCCAGACGGCGTTCAACGACTACGCCACCGACTGTGCCCGATCGGCGGGCTGCCCGCTGGGCACCAACCCGGCCCAATTCGTCGCCCGGTACCACGCCCTGGTCGACCCGCTCGTGGCGCGGCCGGGTCGGACGTCGGACCCGCGAGGTCTGAGCTACGCGGACGCGACCACCGGCACCATCAACGCGCTTTACACGCCGGAGCGGTGGAAATACCTGACGAGCGGACTGCTGGGGCTGGCGCGCGGCACTGACGCCGGGGACCTGCTGATGCTCGCCGACGACTACGAGGGCCGCGACAAGACGGGGCACTACAACAACGACCAGGACGCGTTCAACGGCGTGCGGTGCGTGGACGCGCCTGCACCGACGGACTCGGCGAGCTGGGTGTCGGCCGATCAGCGGATTCGCCAGGCGGCGCCGTTCCTGAGCTACGGGCAGTTCACCGGAAATGCGCCGCGTGATTTGTGCGGGCTGTGGCCGCTGCCCGCCACGCTGACGCCGCACCCTGCGCCGCGCGTCGCGCCCGGCAAGGTCGTCGTGGTCTCCACCACTCACGACCCGGCCACGCCGTATCAGTCCGGCGTCGACCTGGCGCGCCAGCTGGGCGCCCCGCTGATCACCTACGACGGAACCCAGCACACCGCGGTTTTCAACGGCGACCAGTGCGTGGACACGACGGTGGTGCGCTACTTGGTCAACCTGACGGTGCCCCCGGCGTCGCTGCGCTGCCAGCCCTGAGCTGCGCGCCCGGGGCGGCGCAACGGTTCTGAGCGGGCTATTTAATACTAGGGGTAACACGGATTTAACAGGCGCCGCATACTGTCGGGTCATGGATCGACAGAAGGAATTCGTCCTCCGCACGCTGGAGGAACGAGACATCCGCTTCGTTCGGCTCTGGTTCACAGATGTGCTCGGTTACCTCAAGTCGGTCGCCATCGCCCCGGCGGAACTCGAGGGCGCGTTCGAGGAAGGTATCGGCTTTGACGGGTCCTCCATCGAGGGCTTCGCGCGCGTTTCCGAATCCGACACAGTGGCCAACCCGGATCCGTCGACGTTCCAGGTGCTGCCCTGGGCAACCTCGTCCGGCCACCATCATTCCGCGCGGATGTTCTGCGACATCACCATGCCGGACGGCTCGCCGTCATGGGCCGACCCGCGGCACGTGTTGCGCCGCCAGCTGCAGAAGGCCAACGACCTCGGGTTCTCCTGCTACGTGCACCCGGAGATCGAGTTCTTCCTGCTGAAGCCCGGCCCCGACGACGGGTCGAGGCCGGTGCCCGTGGACACGGCGGGTTACTTCGACCAGGCCGTGCACGACTCGGCATCGAACTTCCGTCGACACGCCATCGAGGCGCTCGAATTCATGGGCATCTCGGTCGAATTCAGCCACCACGAGGGCGCGCCGGGCCAGCAGGAGATCGACCTGCGCTTCGCCGACGCCCTGTCGATGGCCGACAACGTGATGACGTTCCGCTACGTCATCAAGGAGGTGGCGATCGAGAACGGCGCGCGAGCGTCGTTCATGCCCAAGCCCTTTGGCGAGCACCCCGGCTCGGCCATGCACACCCACATGAGCCTGTTCGAGGGCGACGTCAACGCGTTCCACAGCACCGACGACCCGCTGCAGCTGTCGGACGTGGGCAAGTCGTTCATCGCGGGGATCATCGAGCACGCCTCGGAGATCAGCGCGGTCACCAACCAGTGGGTGAACTCCTACAAGCGCCTGGTGCAGGGGGGCGAGGCGCCCACGAACGCGTCGTGGGGGGCGGCCAACCGGTCGGCGCTGGTCCGGGTGCCGATGTACACGCCCCACAAGACGTCGTCGCGGCGGATCGAGGTGCGCAGCCCCGACTCGGCCTGCAACCCCTACCTGGCGTTCGCCGTGCTGCTCGCCGCCGGGCTGCGCGGGGTGGAGAAGGGCTACGTGCTGGGGCCGCAGGCCGAGGACAACGTGTGGGACCTGACCCCCGAGGAACGCCTCACGATGGGCTACCGCGAGCTGCCCACCAGCCTCGACAGCGCGCTCAGGGCGATGGAGGCCTCCGAACTGGTCGCGGAGACGTTGGGGGAGCACGTCTTTGACTTCTTCCTGCGCAACAAGCGCACCGAGTGGGCCAACTACCGCAGCCACGTCACGCCCTACGAGCTGAGCACCTACCTCTCGCTGTAGCCCGTCCTCGCCCCGCGGCGTGCCGTCTCGGCTGAGAGACGAACGCGTTGCGCTACCGTCGTGGGCGTGACGAAACCCGAGACGCAGCGCCCCAGGTTGCCCAGCGTCGGACGGCTCGGGTTGGTGGACCCCCCGGCGAGCGACCGCCTCACGGAGCTGGGCTGGTACGGCCGCGACGACCGCGCCTACGTGGACCGACTGTGGTCGCTGTCGCGCGCGCCGGACCCCGACGCGGCGCTGCGGGCCCTGGTGCGGATGTCCGAGAATCCCGACACCGGGTGGGACGAGCTCGACGCCGCCCTGCTCGCCGAACGCCCCCTGCGCGGCCGGCTGTTCGCCGTGCTGGGCGCGTCGCTGGCCCTCGGCGATCACCTGGTGGCCAATCCGCAGTCGTGGAAGCTGCTGCGCGGCAGCGTCAAACTCCCCACGCGCGACCAGCTGCTGGAAATGTTCACCCAGTGCGTCGACGAGGCGCTGGCCGGACCGGGTTCGGCGCTCACCCGGCTGCGCACGCTGTACCGCGACCAGTTGATGGTGCTGGCCGCGCTGGACGTGGCCGCGACCGTCGAAGACGAGCCCGTCGTGCCGTTCACCGTGGTGGCCGCCCAGCTGTCGGACCTGGCGGACGCCGCGCTGGCGGCCGCGCTGCGGGTCGCCGAGGTCAGCGTGTGCGGGAACCGCACACCGCCGCGGCTGGCGGTCATCGCGATGGGCAAATGCGGTGCGCGCGAACTCAACTACGTCAGCGACGTCGACGTCATCTTCGTCGCCGAACGCGCCGACGCGCTGAGCGCCCGCGTGGCCGGCGAGATGATGAAGGTGGCGTCGGAGGCCTTCTTCCAGGTGGACGCCGGGCTGCGGCCGGAAGGCCGCAGTGGCGAGTTGGTCCGCACGCTCGAGTCGCACGTGGCCTACTACCAGCGCTGGGCCAAGACCTGGGAGTTCCAAGCGCTGCTCAAAGCCCGAATGGCGGTGGGGGACAAGGATCTTGGTGAGCAATACCTGGCCGCGTTGATGCCGATGGTGTGGGTCGCCTGCGAGCGCGAGGATTTCGTGGGCGAGGTGCAGGCCATGCGCCGCCGCGTCGAGCAACTGGTGCCCGCCGACGTCCGCGCCCGCGAGATCAAGCTGGGCAGCGGCGGATTGCGGGACGTCGAATTCGCCGTGCAGCTGCTACAGCTGGTACACGGCCGCAGCGACGAGTCGTTGCACGTGGCGTCGACCGTGGATGCCCTGGCCGCGCTGGGGCAGCGCGGCTACATCGGGCGGGAGGACGCCGCGAACCTCACCGCCTCGTACGAGTTCCTGCGGCTGCTCGAGCACCGCCTGCAGCTGCAGCGGCTCAAGCGCACCCACCTGCTGCCCGAGGCGGACGACGAGGAGGCCGTGCGGTGGCTGGCGCGCGCGGCCCACATCCGGCCCGACGGGCGGCACGACGCGGCGGGTGTGCTGCGCGAGGAACTGCGCCACCAGAACGTGCGCGTCTCCCAGCTGCACGCCAAGCTCTTCTATCAGCCGCTGCTGGAATCGATCGGGCCGACCGGCCTGGAGATCTCCAACGGCATGACGTCGGAGGCCGCCGAGCGGCAGCTGGCCGCGCTGGGTTACGAGGGGCCGCAGACGGCGCTGAAGCACATGTCCGCCCTGGTCAACCAGAGCGGCCGCCGCGGCCGGGTGCAGGCGGTGCTGCTGCCCAGGCTGCTGAACTGGCTGTCGTACGCGCCGGACCCGGACGCCGGGCTGCTGTCCTACCGGCGGCTGTCCGAGGCGCTGGCGGGGGAGCGCTGGTACCTTTCGACGCTTCGGGACAAGCCCGCAGTGGCCAAGCGGCTCATGCACGTGCTCGGTACCTCGGCGTACGTCCCCGACCTGCTGCTGCGCGCGTCCAGCGTCATCCAGGATTACGGCGACGGCCCGCACGGCCCCAAACTGCTCGGAACCGAGCCCGAGGCCGTGGCCCGAGGCCTGATCACGTCGGCCGCGCGCCATCGCGATCCCGTGCGGGCCATCGCCGCCGCGCGGACGCTGCGCCGCCGCGAGCTGGCGCGCATCGGGTCTGCGGACCTGCTGGGACTTCTGGAAGTCCGGGAGGTGTGCCGGGCGCTGACCTCGGTGTGGGTGGCCGTCCTGCAGGCCGCGCTGGACGCGATGATTTCGGCCAACCTGCCGGCCGGCGGCCAGGTGCCGGCGAAGATCGCGGTGATCGGGATGGGACGCCTCGGCGGCGCCGAGCTGGGCTACGGCTCCGACGCCGACGTCATGTTCGTCTGCGAACCCTCTCGCGGTGTCGAGGACTCTCAGGCCATCCGTTGGTCGGCGACGGTCGCCGAGCAGGTGCGCGCGCTCTTGGGCACCCCGAGCGTGGATCCCCCGCTGGAGGTCGACGCGAACCTGCGGCCCGAGGGCCGCAGCGGTCCGCTGGTCCGCACGCTGGGTGCCTATGCCGCCTACTACGAGCAGTGGGCGCAGCCGTGGGAGGTTCAGGCCCTGCTGCGCGCGCACGCGGTGGCCGGCGACGCGGACCTGGGGGAGCGGTTCCTGCTGATGGCCGACAAGACCCGCTACCCGCCCGACGGCGTCTCGGCCGAGGCGGTGCAGGAGATCCGCCGCATGAAGGCCCGCGTCGAGTCCGAGCGGCTGCCCCGGGGCGCCGACCCCAACACCCACACCAAGCTGGGCCGCGGCGGCCTGGCCGACGTCGAGTGGACCGTCCAGCTCATGCAACTGCGGCACGCGCACGAAATCCCGGCGCTGCACAACACCTCGACGCTGGAATCTCTGGACGCGATCGCCGCGGCGGAGCTGGTGCCGGCCGAGGAGGTAGACCTGCTTCGGCAGGCCTGGCTGACCGCGACGCGGGCCCGCAACGCGCTGGTGCTGGTGCGCGGCAAGCCGACCGATCAGCTGCCCGGGCCCGGCCGCCAGCTCAACGCGGTCGCCGTCGCGGCGGGTTGGCCGACCGACGACGGCGGGGAATTCCTGGACAACTATCTTCGGGTGACGCGCCGGGCAAAGGCCGTGGTGCGGAAGGTGTTCGGTAGTTGAGTCGGGAGGTCGGCGCGTTGGATGCCATATTCGAGGTGCTCAGCGCGGCGGAGGCGGATCGGGTGAAGGCGCTGTACGCCCCGTTGGCCGACGCCGTCCGCGAACTCATCGACGCCACCATTCGGACGGAGGCCGACGACGACGTCATCGCCGAGGCGCGGTCCGCGGTCGAGGCCGTCACCGCCTCGTTGCGGCAGCGCACGCGGCCGGTCGGGGTGAGCTACCGCGTCGACGGCCGCGCGCTGCCCCTGGGCAACGCGGCGGTCGGCGTGTGCAACCCGATCGCCCCGCCCATCGTCGTGCACCACGAGGGCGGCGGCCGCTGCTGGAGCGAGTTCGTCCTCGGGTCGGCCTACGAGGGTCCGCCCAGCCTGGTGCACGGCGGTGTGAGCGCCTTGGTGCTCGACCACATGCTCGGGGAGGCGGCCAGCGAGGGGCTGGCCAAGCCACGTTTCACCGGAACCATCACCGTGAAATACCTGCGCGGAACGCCGCTGGGACCGCTTCGTTGCGATGCGTGGATCGACCGCAAGGAGGGCGTGAAAGCCTTTGCGCGCGGCACTATTTCGGACGCCGCGGGTGTCACCGTCGAGGCCGACGGCGTCTTCATCGAGCCGTCGTGGGCGCGGGAGTCGCGTTGAAGTTCTACGTCAGCAGCGCCTTCCTGAACACCCGGGAGATCGTCGAGATCGCCAGGGCCGCGGACGAACTGGGCTACGACGGCATCGGGATCCCAGACCACGTCGTCAACCTGGAGACCCTGGACACCCCGTACCCCTACACCAAGGACGGGCAACGGCGCTGGCAGCCGTTCACCGATTGGCCCGATCCCTGGGTGCTCGCCGGCGCGCTGGCACAGGTCACCAGCCGGCTGCGGTTCGTCACCACCGTGTACATCCCGGCGATGCGCAACCCGTACTCGGCGGCGAAAGCCATTGGCACGGCCGCGGTTCTGGCCTCGGGCCGCGTGGAGCTCGGCATCGGCGTCGGCTGGTGCCGGGAGGAATTCGCCTTGATGGGCGAGCGATTCGACGCGCGCGGCAAACGCACCGACGAGATGATCGCCCTGATGCGGGCACTGTGGCAGCCCGGCTGGACGGAGTTCGACGGAGAGTTCTACCGGGCGCCGCGGCTGGAGATGCAACCGACGCCGCCGCCCATCCCCGTCTACGTCGGCGGGCTCAGTGACGCCGCGCTGCGCCGAGCGGCCCGTAACGACGGCTGGATCGGCGACCTGATCAAGACCGATCGCGCGATCGAGGCGGTGGGCCGCTTGCGCGAACTGCGGGCCGAAAGCGGTTTGTCGCTGGACGATTTCACCGTTCTGACGCCGCTCACCGACGCCTTCACCACCGCCGACTACCGGCGCGCCGCCGACGCGGGCATCACGGGGATCATCACGATGCCGTGGATGTTCTATGCGGGCCCGGATGCCAGCCTGGACGACAAGATCGACGGCATGCGGCGGTTCCGCAAGGATCTGGCGCTCGACGGCTAGGCCGGTCGATCAGGCGCGCGGTGTCAGTGCCGACGGTCAATCGTGGGGCGCACGGTGGGTGGCTGGATCCTCCGGCGAGCGTGACACTGCTGTCACGCTCGGACGTCAACGTGACTGCAGTGTCACGGGGGGCCGAGGCGAACCGGCGTCAGCGACGCTCGTCGAGCGCGACCACGTGTAGGGGTATCCCCGGTAGCGAGAGGGCGCTGAGTTCATCCACAGGTCTCCCGACAAGTTCGCCGCACAGGAGCGCGCCTGTGTTGCTGATCAGTGTGCGTCCCTGTGAATTGACGACGGCCACGGGCGATGCGATGGAACGAAGAATCGGGAGCAGGGTCCGCTCGGCTGCGCGAACCGTGATGTCGGCTCCGGAGACGCCGAGGAACGTGCCATTCACCGTCATGGGCTGGGTGAATGTAAGCATGTAATCCTCACTGCACAGGCTGTCGAGGTACGGGCCGGTCACGTGGCGCGCACGGCTAGTGCGCGGAACGGCGTACCAGGGGAGTTGCTCGTAGTCCTGCAGACCCGTATCCAGCGGGTCCGGGTGGACTTCAAGTCGGCTCGCGCGCCCGTGCCTGTCACGCACGAACCACTCGAGCCAGAGTCGGGCTTCCGGCATTAGGCCCGCCGCGACCACGAACCCGACACCTTCGATGTTGGACTCGGCAGCAGTGAGCACTTCGGTGGCCACGGGCTCGACGAGGGCGAGATCGTCGCGAGTGGGTCGCAGGCCGTCCCCGAGCTGGGCGCCGACCGCCGCTTGGATGCGATCGGCCGCGGAGAAGGCTTCCCCCGCCAGGCGGGCCAGGCCGTCCAGGACGGCATCGAGTTGCTGTCGCGTTGCAGTCAATCTCACTGATGTTCCCGGTCGATCCGCAATTCGATCAGTCGGGCGGTCGCCTCACGCACTCGCTGCTCGGCGGCCTGCCGGGCCCGCGTCTCGTCGGAATCGCGAAGCGCAGCGCACAACTCCGTCACAAGTGCCACGTCGCGGCGGTAAGAATCGTCCAGCTCGAGAGTCAGCCGGAGCAGCGTGCCGATCTCGGCCTGCAATTCGACCTCGGCGGTGTAGAGCCGGGGCGACTGTGCGGTGGCGGCGATCAGCAGGCGTAAGCGCGCGTCGGCCTGGCGCCTGGCGCCCACGTCGGAAGCGGCGGCGAACTGGTCGCCCGCGAGGCAGATCTGGTCGACTTCGTCCGTCGTACCGCGTCGAGCCGCGTAGGCCGCGGTCGCTCCGGACACTGCCGTGTAAAAGTCCCCCAGGTCGCGGAGGTCGAGCAGGCTCAGGTCGTGGAGCCGGCGGCGGATGATCGTGGTGGCACCACCCGGCGGCAGCACAACGAAGCTCCCGCCGCCGCGTCCCCGTCGCGTTTCCAGCAGCCTGTCGTTACGCAGCGCGGCAAGCGCTTCACGCACCGTCACGGTCGACACACCGAGGGACGCCGCGAGGTCTGCTTCGCCCGGCAGTTGGGTTCCGTCCGGAAGCAGACCCAGAGCGATGGCGTCGCGAAGTCGCCGGACCACGAATTCGGCGCGAAACGTCGGCTTCAGCGGGGCGAAAACCGCCGCTGTCGCGTGCCCGTAGTAGTGCCGTGCCATCGCATCCTCTCTGACGCCCGGTGTCATTCTGCCGTACCGGTTGCGATATAAAAACTAAGGTTATAGATTTTCGCCGTGAGCAGCCGGGCCACCTGCCAGACACCGGCAATTTCCCTGCGGGATGTCCGCAAGACCTTTGGATCCACGACGGCCGTCGCCGGCGTCGACCTCGATATCTTCGCCGGCGAGCTCTTCGCGATGCTCGGCCCTTCGGGGTCGGGCAAGACGACAGTGCTGCGGATGATCGCCGGGTTCGAGCAGCCGACCCGCGGCGTCGTCGCGCTCGGTGGCACCGACGCGACCGGCCTGCCACCGTTTCGTCGCGACGTCAACACCGTCTTCCAGGACTACGCCTTGTTCCCGCACCTGAACGTCGGGGAGAACGTCGCCTACGGCCTGAGAGTCAAGAAGGTGCCCAAGGCCGAGCGCGCCAAGCGAGTAGCCGACGCGCTGGAGATGGTCCGGCTGGGGGGCCGCGGCAAGCAGAAGCCGCACCAGCTGTCGGGTGGCCAGCGCCAGCGGGTCGCGCTCGCCCGCGCGCTGGTATGCCGCCCGGCGATCTTGTTGCTCGACGAGCCGCTTGGCGCACTCGACCTCAAGCTGCGCGAGCAGATGCAGGTCGAGCTCAAGGCGATTCAACGCGAAGTCGGCATCACCTTCGTGTTCGTCACCCACGACCAGGACGAGGCGCTCACGCTCTGCGATCGGTTGGCCGTGTTCAACGAGGGACGGATCGAGCAGGTGGGACCCGCGCGTGAGGTTTACGAGGCCCCCGCCAACCGCTTCGTCGCAGGATTCGTCGGCACATCGAACGTGCTGTCGGACACGACCGCCGAGCAGGTGCTGGGGCGTCGCGGCACCTGGGCGCTGCGCCCGGAGAAGATCGCGATCGTCCCTGACGGTCAGGACGTCCCCATCGGACGCACCGCCCGCACCGCCACGGTGGCAGAGGTCGTATACGCCGGCGCCAGCACACGGTTCCTGGCCGACGTGGGTGCCACGACGCTGACGGTCACCAACCTCAACACCGCCGGCAATGCCGATCCGGTGCGCCGTGGCGACAAGGTCACGCTCGCCTGGTCGGAGGACGCCCTGCACCCGCTCGCCGGCTGACCGGCCGGGGCCGGAACCAAGCAGAGGAGACAACAGTTGAACATCAGGCTCAAAGCCGCCGCCGCGCTCGGCTCCGCTCTTGTGGCGCTCGCCTCGGCGGTGGGCGGTTGCTCGTCATCGAAACCGGCGACACAGGGCACCGGCGGCACCAAGCCGCCCACTATCGCCCAGCTGCAGACGCTGGGCAACGGCGAGGGACAGCTCAGCATCATCGCCTGGGCCGGCTACGCCGAGGACGGCTCCAACAACAAGTCCGACGACTGGGTGCACCCGTTCGCCACCCAGACCGGCTGCCAGGTGAACGTCAAGGTCGCCAACACCTCCGACGAGATGGTGCAGTTGATGCGCACGGGCCAGTACGACGGCGTCTCCGCCTCCGGCGACGCCTCGCTGCGAATGATCTACGGCGGTGCGGTCGCACCCGTCAACACCGCCCTGGTGCCCAACTACGCGACCATCGCGCCGTTCCTCAAGCAGAAGCCGTGGAACTCCGTCGACGGTCAGATGTACGGCATCCCGCACGGCTGGGGTGCCAACCTGCTGATGTACAACGTCGACGTGGTGCGTGACGCACCCAATTCATGGGCGGCGGTATTCGACGACGCCGGCAAGTACAAGGGCAAGGTCACGGCCTACGACTCACCGATCTACATCGCCGATGCGGCGCTCTACCTGTCGAAGACCAAGCCGGAGCTGGGGATCAAGGACCCGTATTCGCTGACTTCCCGACAGCTCGACGCCGCGGTCGACTTGCTCAAAAAGCAACGCGAAAACATCGGTGAGTACTGGTCGGACTACACCAAGGAAGTTCAGGCGTTCGAGTCCGGTACCTCGGTGATCGGCACGGCCTGGCAGGTCATCGCCAACACCATAGGGTCCGACAACAAGGTGCGGGTGAACACCGTGCTGCCGACCCAGGGCGCCACGGGATGGTCGGACACCTGGATGGTCTCGGCGAAAGCCGCACACCCCAACTGCATGTACAAGTGGATGAACTGGATCTCGTCGCCGGAGATCAACGCGCAGGTCGCCGAATACTTCGGCGAGGCTCCCGCGCAGACCAAGGCGTGTGAACACACTGCTCAAAAGGACTTCTGCGACGTCTACCACGCGACCGACGAGAAGTTCGCCGCCGACATCCACTACTGGACGTCGCCGCAGAAACAGTGCGTCGACGGCAGCGGCGACAACTGCACGGCCTACAACGAATGGGTCGACAAATGGCAGCAGATCAAGGGTTGACACGCCTGCCCCGGGCTGCCGCCGGCGCCCAATCGGCGTTGCTCGCCGGACGGTCGCGGCTGCGTCTGACGCTGCTACTGCTGCCTCCGCTCGGATGGCTGACGGTGGCCTACCTGGCCTCGATGGCGGTGCTGTTGGTCAGCGCGTTCTGGTCGGTGAACGACTTCACCGGGGAAGTCTCGCGCGTCTACACCCTGGCGAACTTCCAGGCCGTGTTCAGCGATCCCCTCTTCCGCACCGTGACGGTCCGCACCATCCTGGTTGCGCTCGCGGTCACCGTGATCGACGCGCTGCTGGCGGTCCCCGTCGCGCTGTTCATGGCCAAGATCGCGCCACCGCGGGCGCGCGTCGGCCTCGTCGTCGCCGTGACGACGCCGCTGTGGGCGAACTATCTGGTGAAGGCCTACGCCTGGCGGGGCCTGCTTGCGCCGTCCGGCCCGCTCGACTGGCTGACCGGCGGGCACGCCGTGGGCTACGGGCTGCCGGCCACCATCATCACGTTGTCCTACCTGTGGTTGCCGTACATGATCCTCCCGGTCTTCACGGCATTCGACCGTGTTCCGGACTCCTTGTGGGAGGCGAGCTCCGACCTGGGCGCCGGGGGCGGCACAACCCTTCGCCGGATCGCGGCGCCGTTGATGTTTCCGGGCATCGCGGCGGGGTCGATCTTCACTTTCTCGTTGTCGCTGGGCGACTACATCGCCGTGCAGATCGTCGGCGGCAAGGCGCAGCTGCTCGGCAACGTGATCTACGGGCAGCTGGTCACCGCGAACAACCAACCGCTTGCGGCGGCGCTGTGCTACGTGCCCCTCGCCGCGGTGCTGATGTATCTGTTCGCGCTGCGTGCCACCGGGGTTCTCGAGGAGGGGTCGTAATGGTGCTGTCGCGGGGTCTGCGACGGTTCACAGCGGCATGGGCCGTATCGGTTCTGGTACTTCTCTACCTCCCGCTGATCTTCGTGGTCGTGAATTCCTTCAACGTCTCGCGGACGTTCGCCTTTCCGCCCTCCGGTCTCACGCTGCAATGGTGGCGGGCGGCCGCCCACAGCAGCGGGGCGTGGCAGGCCTTGGCGGCCAGCCTGCTCGTCGGTGCCTGCGCCGCAGCGATCGCACTGGCCCTGGGGACCATGGCGGCCTTCGCGCTGCAGCGCTACCAATTCTTCGGGCGTCAGGGTGTCAGCCTGCTGCTCACGATGCCCATCACCCTTCCGGGCATCGTCACGGGCATCGCGCTGAGCACGACGTTCACCTCGGTGCTCGGTGTCCGGCTGACCCTTGCGACCGTCATCGTCGCCCACGCCACCTTTTGCATCGTGGTGGTGTTCAACAACGTCCAGGCGCGCCTGCGTCGGATGGGGTCCAGCCTCGAAGATGCATCGTCAGACCTTGGCGCCACCGCCTGGCAGACCTTTCGATGGGTGACGTTCCCGCAGTTGCGCGGCGCGCTGGTCGCCGGCGGGCTGTTGGCTTTCGCGCTGAGCTTCGACGAGATCGTCGTCACCACGTTCACTGCCGGGTCGACGAAGACGCTGCCGCTGTGGATCTTCGACAACCTCTTCCGCCCCAACCAGGCGCCCGTGATCAACGTCGCCGCCGCGGTGCTCACCGTTGTCGCTGCCATCCCGGTGTGGCTCGCGCAGCGCGTGGGTGGCGACGTCACGGCGGCTCGGTAGGCCCGTGGTTGGGGTATTTCACACCATCAGAAAGGAATCCAGTGAGTAGCTACGTGGTCACCGATCCAGCGACGGGGGAGATCGTGGAGACTTTCCCCGAGGCGACCGACGGACAGATCGAGTCCGCCCTGCAAGCGGCGGCCTCGGCTGCCACGTCGTGGGGACGGTCGACGGCGCCGGCTGAGCGCGCATCCCTCCTGCGCGCCGTCGCCGAACTGCACCGCGAACGCCGCGACGAGCTCGCACGCATCATCGTCACCGAGATGGGCAAGCCCTTCGCCGACTCTGCGGCAGAGGTCGACTTCAGCGCCGACATCTATACGTACTACGCCCAACATGGTGAGGCGCTGTTAGCCGACGAGCCCGTGAACTTGGGGCCTGACGCCGAGGGAACCGCCGTGGTGAAGCGCGCGCCACTGGGTCCGCTACTCGGGATCATGCCGTGGAACTTCCCCTACTATCAGGTCGCCCGGTTCGCGGCCCCGAACCTCATGATCGGCAACACGATCGTGCTGAAGCATGCACCTCAGTGCCCAAGCTCGGCGGCCGCGATCCAGAAGATCTATGACGACGTCGGCTTCCCCTCCGGCTGTTACGTGAATGTCTACGCCACCAACGAACAGGCCGCCGCCATGATCGCCGACCCGCGGATCACCGGTGTCTCGCTGACCGGGTCCGAACGCGCCGGTGCGGCCGTCGCAGAGGTCGCCGGCCGAAATCTCAAGAAGGTTGTATTGGAGCTCGGCGGATCCGACCCGTTCATCCTGTTGAGCACCGGCGACCTGGACGCTGTTGTGGACGCCGCGGTGGCTGCGCGCCTGGACAACACCGGTCAGTCGTGCAACGCGGCGAAGAGGTTCATCGTGATCGATGAGCTCTACGACGAGTTCCTCGAGCGCTTCACGGCCAAGATGCTCGCAGCGGGCAGCGACGACCTCGCGCCGCTGTCCTCGGTGGCGGCGGCCAGCCGGCTCGCGGCCCAAATCCGTCAGGCGGTTGACGCGGGTGCACAGTTCGTCGCCGCCGGCGAACGGCACGGCGCGTTCTTTCCGCCCGGCGTACTGACGGGCGTCACCGCCGACAGCGATGCTTACCTGCAGGAATTCTTCGGTCCCGTCGCCATGGTGTTCAGGGTCGGAAGCGAGAAGGAGGCGATTTCGGTCGCAAACGACACTCCCTACGGTCTGGGCTCGTACGTCTTCACCACAGACCGTGAGCAGGCGTACCGGGTAGCCGACCGCATCGACGCCGGCATGGTGTACATCAACGGCGTATCGCTCGACCAGGCCGAGACCCCGTTCGGTGGGGTGAAGCGGTCCGGCTTCGGTCGTGAGCTGGGCCGCTACGGCATGGACGAATTCGTCAACAAGAAGCTGGTGCGCTCACTCATCTAGCGACTGGCGCGACCCGCGCTCCGAGGCCGGCGCCGCTGCGGGACCCGGACGGCTTACTGGTGGGTGCGGACCTCACCGACCGGGTTCCCGCAGCTGGCAGAGATTTGCCGGCTTAGACGTCGTAGTAGAGCGCGAACTCGTACGGGTGCGGGCGGATCTGGACCGGCAGGATCTCGTTCTCCCGCTTGAAGCTGATCCACGTCTCGATCAGGTCGGGCGTGAAGACGCCACCCTCGGTGAGGTACTCGTGGTCCTCTTCGAGGCGGTCGATCACCGCGGACAGCTGGGTGGGCGCCTGCGGGATGTTGGCGGCCTCCTCGGGCGGGAGCTCGTAGAGGTCCTTGTCGACCGGCGCCTGCGGCTCGATCTTGTTCTTGATGCCGTCCAGGCCCGCCATCAGCATGGCGGCGAAGGCCAGGTACGGGTTGCCCGACGAGTCGGGGCAACGGAACTCCAGCCGCTTGGCCTTCGGGTTGCTGCCGGTGATCGGGATGCGCACGCACGCCGAGCGGTTGCGCTGGCTGTAGACCAGGTTGATCGGCGCCTCGAAGCCGGGGACCAGGCGCTTGTACGAGTTCACCGTCGGGTTGGTGAAGGCCAGCAGCGACGGGGCGTGGTGCAGCAGGCCGCCGATGTAGTGGCGGGCGATGTCCGACAGGCCGGCGTAGCCGGTCTCGTCGTACATCAGCGGGTTGCCGTCCTTCCACAGCGACTGGTGGGTGTGCATCCCGGAGCCGTTGTCGCCGAACAGCGGCTTCGGCATGAAGGTGACCGTCTTGCCGTTCTGCCACGCGGTGTTCTTGACGATGTACTTGTACAGCTGCATGTCGTCGGCAGCGTGCAGCAGCGTGTTGAACTTGTAGTTGATCTCGGCCTGGCCGCCGGTGCCCACCTCGTGGTGGCCCTTCTCCAGGCTGAAGCCCGCCTTGATCAGGTTCTGCAGCATCTTGCCGCGGAGGTCGACGTAGTGGTCGACGGGGGCGACGGGGAAGTAGCCACCCTTGGGGCGCACCTTGTAGCCGCGGTTCGGGCTGCCGTCGAGTTCGGTCGGCGAGCCGGTGTTCCACCACCCCGAGATCGCGTCGATCTCGTAGAACGAGCCGTTGGTGCGCGAGTCGAAGCTGATCGAGTCGAAGATGTAGAACTCCGCCTCGGCGCCGAAGTAGGCGGTGTCGGCGACGCCGGTGCTGACCAAGTAGTTCTCGGCCTTGCGGGCGATGTTGCGGGGGTCGCGCGAATACGGCTCGAGGGTGAACGGGTCGTGCACGAAGAAGTTGAGGTTCAGCGTCGGGGCTTCGGTGAACAGATCGATCTGCGCGGTGGCCGGGTCGGGAAGCAGCAACATGTCGGATTCATGGATCGACTGGAACCCGCGGATCGACGACCCGTCGAAGGCCAGGCCGTCCTCGAAGACGCTTTCGTCGAAAAACGAAACCGGAATTGTGAAGTGCTGCATGATGCCCGGCAAGTCACAGAACCGGACGTCGACAAACTCGATGCCTTGGTCTTTTACGAGTTTGAAGACGTCGTCGGGCGTCGTTTCCGTCACAGAATGCTCCTTTTCTTGGTGAGATCCGCGGCCTGACGCTATGGAGCAGATGTTGCCCGCCAGTCAAACCCGTGTTGCGCGCAGGTTACGCGGCCAGGCTGTCCGCAACAGAGGCCGGGTCTACGGCGGGTTCTATTGTGGGGGGCATGGACCGCAAGATCGTATCTGGTCCGGTGCCCGGACGCACCGTTTGCCCGGGGCATCGCTCTCTGCGGGGCGTGGCCCGCCGATGACCCAGGGGGCACGGTCGGCGTACCCCGGCGAGCGGCTCGGGCTGCCCGAGCGCGGGCCCGGATCGCTGGCCCCGATGGGACGGCGGTTGGCCGCCCTGATGATCGACTGGCTGATCGCCTACGGCCTCGCGGCGCTGGCCGAGCGGTTCGGCGCGCTCTCGGAGCACATGTTGTCGACGGCGGTGCTGGTGATCTGGCTGGTGCTCGGCGTGGTCGCGGTGCGGCTCTTCAGCTTCACGCCGGGGCAGCTGGCGCTGCGGCTGCAGGTGGTGGCGGTCGACGGCAGGGCGCCGGTGGGGGTCGGGCGGCTGGTGGTGCGGGGGCTGCTCCTCGCGCTGGTCGTCCCGGCGCTGTTCACCGACTGGGATGGGCGCGGCATCCACGATCGGGTGAGCGGAACCGCCGTGGTGCGGCGCTAAGAGTGGCGCCGCTTGTCGCGCGGCGAGATTGCCGCGTTGGTCGCGATCCCTTGAAACCGCCCGGCAAAGCGCGACCCTCACAGCGATTTCGGCGGTAAGAGCCCGAAGGGCTTGTCAAGAGCCCCGAGTATCAGCGCCGGCGGACCGTGCGCTGCACACCGCGCATCTTGCCGGCATTGGGCATCGGCCCCTTCGGCATGACCGCGGCGCCGGCCCGTGACCCCAGCGCCGCCAGTCGCGACTCCAGCGAGTCCAGCTGCTTGGTGGTGATGTTGTGCGGCAAGCGGGTGAGGTGGCGCTCCAGCTTGGCCAGGGGCACCTCGCCGTCGCCGTTGCCGACGACGATGTCGTAGATCGGCACCTCGCCGATGAGCCGGGCGGTCCGCTTCTTCTCCTGGGCCAGCAGCGGTTTGACCCGGGCCGCCGACCCCTCGCCGACCAGGATGACGCCGGGCCGGCCGAGCACCCGGTGCACGGCGTCGAAGTGGCCGGTGGCGGCTACCCCGGGGGTTACCCGCCACTTGCCGCGCAGGTTGTCGAGCACCCAGGCCGCTGCGCCGGTCTGGCCCTCGGCCTTCTTGAAGATCGACCGCTGGGCCCGGCGGCTGAAGATGATGAACGTCACCAGGCCGCCCAGAAGCACGCCGAACGGGATCACGGTGAGCATGGTGAGTCCGCCGGCCCACACCCCGACGGCCACCGAGACGCCGACGATCAGCACGAACGCGCCGATCATGAACGGCAGGAGGAGCTTGTCCTCCTGGCGCTGCATGTTGAACGCCTGCCACAGCTGGGCGCGGCGCTCCTTCGCGGCGGCCTTGCGGGCGGCCGTTGCCTGCGCCCTCGCGGCTTTGTTCTCAGCGACGTTGCGGGGTTTCGCCATAGGTCAAAGGATACGTACGCGCCTTGCGCCTACGGCGCCGAGCCGCGTTCGACCGCGGCCTGCTGGTACAGGCGTCCGGCCCGATAGGACGAACGCACCAACGGCCCGGCCAGCACGCCCGCGAAGCCGAGACCTTCGGCGTGCTGCGCGAACTCGACGAACTCCTCGGGAGTGACCCAGCGCTCCACGGGGTGATGCCGGGTCGACGGGCGCAGGTACTGGGTGATGGTGACGATGTCGCAGCCGGCGGCGCGCAGGTCGGCCAGGGCGGTGCGCACCTCGTCGGGGGTTTCCCCGAGGCCGAGGATCAGGTTGCTCTTGGTGACCAGCCCGGCGTCGCGCGCCGCGGTGATGACGTCGAGGCTGCGCCGGTAGCTGAAGGCGGGCCGGATCCGCTTGAAGATGCGGGGCACGGTTTCGACGTTGTGCGCCAGAACTTCGGGGCGGGGTGCGAACACCTCGGCGAGCCGCGCGGGCTCGCCGTTGAAGTCAGGGATCAACAGTTCGACGCCGGTCGACGGGTTGAGTTGCTTGATGGCGCGCACCGTCTCGGCGTAGAGCCAGGCCCCGCCGTCGGGCAGGTCGTCGCGGGCCACGCCGGTGACCGTCGCGTACCGCAATCCCATGGTCTGGACGCTTTCGGCGACGCGCCGCGGTTCGTCGCGGTCCAGGGCCGCGGGCTTGCCGGTGTCGATCTGGCAGAAGTCGCAGCGGCGGGTGCACTGATCGCCACCGATCAGGAAGGTGGCCTCCCGGTCTTCCCAGCACTCGAAGATGTTGGGGCAGCCGGCCTCTTCACAGACCGTGTGCAGACCCTCCCGCTGGACCAGGCCCTTGAGTTGGGTGTACTCCGGCCCCATCCGGGCGCGGACCCGGATCCACGGCGGCTTGCGCTCGATCGGAGTCTGCGCATTGCGCACCTCGAGCCGCAGCAAGCGCCGGCCTTCGGGTGCGACAGTCACCCCGCCGATGTTACGCGGGCGCCGGGATGCTCCCGTACCGGCAGGACGCCGTCCAGGGCGTCGCAGACCGCGGCGGCGACCGGCGCCCGGACGTCGTCGACGGTCACCGCTCGCTGCAGTTCGGCGGACAGGGACGTCACCCCGGCGTCGCTGATGCCGCACGGCACGATGGCGCCGTAGGCGCCCAGGTCGCAATCGCAGTTCAGCGCGAACCCGTGCAGGGTGGTCGCGCGCGACACGCGAACACCGATCGCGGCGATCTTGCGTGCGGGCCGACCCCCGCCGGCCGGCACCCACACCCCGGACCGGCCGTCGACGCGGACGGTGTCCAGCCCCAGGTGGCCGCACACCTCGATCAACGCCTCCTCGAGGCGCCGAACGTAATTCACCACATCGAGCGGTTCGGCCAGCCCGATGATCGGATAGCCGACCAGCTGGCCGGGACCGTGCCAGGTGATCTTGCCGCCGCGGTCGGTGTCGACCACCGGGGTGCCGCCGGTGCCTTCCGGGGGTCGCTCGTGCGGTTCCGTGCGCCGGCCCGCGGTGTAGACCGCCGGGTGCTCGAGCAGCAGCAGCGTGTCGGCGCCGCCGGTGACCCGGGCGTCGGCCAGGTCGCGCTGCAACTGCCAGGCCGTGCGGTAGTCGACCACCCCCAACTGGCGGACGTCGATCGCGGTCGACTGCGACCGGATGGAACTGCTCACGCTCGTGACGCTACTCGCCCCACCCGGACCGCGGCCCGCCGAGCGGGTTTCAGTCGCGGTCGCGGCGGGCGGTGGCGTAGGACAGCGCCTCGCCGATCGTGTTGTGGTGGAACTGGAACCCGGCGCTTTCGAGCGCGGATGGGATGGCGCGTTGCCCGATCAGCAGCCCCTCGTCGGCGAACTCCCCGAGGGCGGCGCGAATCGCGAACCCGGGCACCATGAGCGGCGTCGGCCGGTTGAGCGCGCGCCCGAACGCGGTGGTGAATTCGGCGTTGGTCACGGGCGCCGGCCCGGTCATGTTGACCGGGCCCGACAGCGTCGGATTGTCGATCGCGAACAGCAGCGCCCGCACCTCGTCTTCGAGGCTGACCCACGACATGTACTGGCGGCCGTTGCCCAGCCGGGCGCCTAGGCCCGTCGAGAACACCGGCCGCATCATGCGCAGCACGCCGCCCGCCGGGGACAGCACCAGGCCGGTGCGCGCGAGCACCACCCGGGCGCCGCCGTACTGGGCCGGCAGCGTCGCCGCCTCCCAGTCTTCGCACAGCTGGGCCAGGAAGCCGTCGCCGGCTCGGGCGTTCTCGTCGACCACCCGGTCCTTGGTGTTGCCGTAGTAGCCGACGGCGCTGGCGTTGACGAAAGTTTCGACGCCCGCATCGGCGACGGCGTTGGCGAGCACCTCGGTGGGGGCGATGCGGCTGTCCCGCAGGCTCTGCTTGAACGCCCCCGACCACCGGCGTCGCCCGATGTTGACGCCGCAGAGGTTGACGACGGCGTCGACGCCGCTCAGCGCCTCGGCGTAGAACTCGCCGCTCTCCGGATTCCAGTGCACCTCATCGGAATTCGCCGGCGTGCGGCGCACGATCCGCAGCACCCGGTGATCGGCGGCGCGGAGCGCGGCGGCCAGCGCGGAGCCGATCAGGCCGGACGAACCCGCTATCGCTACGACGGGCTTGGGCACGTTCACCAAGCCTTTCTAAAGCCCCAAATCGGCCTCGAACGCTCCCTCTTCGAGCCGGTGCTTGATCGTCGTCAGGAAGCGGCCCGCGTCGGCGCCGTCGATCAGGCGGTGGTCGTAGGTCAGCGGGAGGTAGCAGACCGACCGGACCCCGATCGATTCGTTGCCGAACTCGTCGGCGATCACCCGTGGCCGCTTCACGATCGCGCCGGTGCCCAGCATGGCCGCCTGCGGCGGCACCAGGATCGGGGTGTCGAACAACGCGCCCTGGCTGCCGATGTTGGTGATGGTGAATGTGCCGCCGGACAACTCGTCGGGCTTGAGGTTGCCCGAGCGGGCGCGCGCGGCGATGTCCGCGATCGCCCGGGCCAGCCCCGCCAGCGACAGATCGCCGGCGTTGTGGATCACGGGGGACAGCAGGCCCTGGTCGGTGTCGACCGCGAAGCCTAGGTGCTCGGCGTCGTAGTAGGTGATCTCCTTGGTGTCCTCGTTGTAGCTGGCGTTGATGTTCGGGTGCGTCTTCAGCGCGTCGATGACGGCCCGCGCGATGAACGGCAGGAACGTCAGGTTGACGCCCTCGCGCTCGGCGAACGCCGCCTTCGCCCTGGCCCGCAGCCCGACGATCCGGGTCATGTCGACCTCGTGCGTCTGGGTCAGCTGCGCCGTGGCCTGCAGCGACTCCCGGGTCTTGGCCGCCGTGATCTGGCGGATCCGGCTGGCCTTCTGCGTGGTGCCGCGCAGGTGGCCCAGGGCCGGTGCCGGGGGTGGGGCCGCCGGCGCCGAGGGGACGGCGGGGGCCGTGGGTGCGGTGGGGGCGGTGGGTGCTGCCGCCGGGGCCTGCTGCGCGCGCTGCTTCTGCTCCGCCGCGGCGAGCACGTCCTGCTTGCGGATGCGGCCGCCCACCCCCGTGCCGGTGACCTCGTTGAGGTCGATGCCGTTCTCCACGGCCAGCTTTCGCACGAGCGGCGTCACGTAGGGGGTGCCGTCCGAGCCGCTTGGCTCGGCGGCCGGCTGGGCCGGCGCCGGCTGAGGCTTGGGCGCCGGCTCGGGCGCGGGTTGCGGCTTCGGCTCGGGTTTCGCCTCGGCCTGGGGCCTGGGCTCCGGCTTCGGTTCGGTTTTCGGCTCCGGCTTCGGTTCGGGTTGCGGGGTGGGGGAGCCGCCGGACTCGGCGCCGGCACCGATTCGCGCCAACTCGCCGCCCACCGCGACGATGTCGTCCTCTTGGGCGGTGATGCTGACCAGGACGCCGGCCACCGGCGACGGGATCTCGGTGTCCACCTTGTCGGTGGACACCTCCACCAGCGGGTCGTCCACCTGAACCGAGTCGCCCACCTTTTTCAGCCAGCGGGTCACCGTGCCCTCGGCCACCGACTCGCCCAGCTCGGGCATCAGCACCGGCGTCGTGTCGCCGGATCCCCCGCCCGACTGCTGCTGCGCCGGTGCGGCCGGTTCGGGCGCCGCTTGCGGCTTCGGCTCGGGTGGGGCCTCCGCCTGGGGCTCGGCCTCCGCCCGGGGCTCGGCCTCTGCCTGGGGCTCGGGTTGGCCCGCGGCCGGGGCCGGCTCCGACGAACCGCTGCCGCCTTCCGCGGAATCGCCGATGATGGCCAGCTCGCCACCCACCTCGACCGTGTCGTCCTCCTGCGCGACGATCTTGGTCAACACCCCCGCCGCCGGCGACGGGATCTCCGTGTCGACCTTGTCGGTCGAGACCTCGACGAGGGGCTCGTCGACCTCGACGGTGTCGCCCTCCTGCTTGAGCCAGCGGGTGACCGTCCCCTCGGTGACGCTTTCACCGAGTGCCGGCATCTGGACGGAGAAGGCCATGTCTTTTGACTCCTCGATCGCTCGTGGGTCGGGGTTCGTCGTACGGAGTTATCCGGCACCATCCTGTCATTGCGGATTGGTCGCCACACAGTCAGGGCAGGCGCTCTCAAACGCCGTGCCCGCGCGGACCCGCTTGCTACGGTGTGCCGACGTGGCGAGACGCGGAGGTCCCTATGCCGGCAGCACACCAGCAGTTCGTCGAGAGCGCGGACGGGGCGCGCATCGCGGTCTATGAGGAGGGCAACAGCGAGGGCCCGACGGTCGTCCTGGTCCACGGGTTCCCCGACTCCCACGTGCTGTGGGACGGCGTCGTTCCCCTGCTGGCCGAGCGGTTTCGGATCATCCGTTACGACAACCGCGGTGTCGGTGAGTCCACGGTGCCCAAGGCGGTGTCCGCCTACGGCATGGAGCGCTACGCGGACGACTTCGCCGCGGTGGCCGGCGAGCTGAGCCCCGGCGCGCCAGTGCACGTGCTCGCCCACGACTGGGGTTCGGTGGGCATCTGGGAGTACCTCACCCGGCCCGGCGCCGATGACGGGGTCGCGTCGTTCACGTCGGTGTCCGGTCCGAGCCAGGACCAACTCGTCGACTACATCGTCGGCGGCCTGCGCCGGCCCTGGCGGCCGCGAAGGTTTGCGCGGGCCCTCAGTCAGGCCCTGCGGCTGACCTACATGGTGCTCTTCTCGTTACCGGTGCTGACGCCGCTGGTGCTGCGGCTGACGCTGTCGAGTGCGGCGGTTCGGCGCAACATGGTCGACAACATCCCCGCCGACCGCATCCATCACTCGGACAAGCTGGCCCGGGATGCCGCTCATTCGGTGAAGACCTATCCCGCCAACTATTTTCGGGCGTTCTCCCGGAGGCGGCCGGTCCCCGTCGTCGACGTGCCGGTGCAGCTCGTCGTCAATACGGCGGACCCCTACGTGCGTCCCTACGGTTACGACGAGACCGCTCGCTGGGTGCCGCGGCTGTGGCGCCGCGACATCAAGGCCGGCCACTTCTCGCCGATGTCGCACCCGCAGGTGATGGCCGCCGCCGTGCACGACTTCGCCGATCTGGCGGAAGGCAAGCGGCCGAGCCGGGAGCTGCTGCGCGCGCAGGTCGGGCGTCCGCGCGACGAGTTCGGCGACACCCTGGTCGCCGTGACCGGCGCCGGCAGCGGAATCGGCCGGGAGACCGCGTTCGCGTTCGCGCGCAAGGGCGCCGAGGTGGTGGTCAGCGACATCGACGAGGCCGCCGCGAAGGAGACCGCTGCCGAGATCGCCGCCCGCGGCGGCGTGGCCCACGCCTATGTGCTCGACGTGTCCGACGGCGACGCGGTCGAGGCGTTCGCCGAGCGGGTCAGCGCCGAACACGGCGTGCCCGACATCGTGGTCAACAACGCCGGCATCGGCCAGGCGGGCGCGTTCCTGGATACCCCCGCCGAGCAGTTCGGCCGGGTGCTCGACGTCAACTTCGGCGGCGTCGTCAACGGCTGCCGATCGTTCGGGCGGCGCCTGGTCGACCGCGGTACCGGCGGCCACATCGTCAACGTGGCGTCGATGGCCGCCTACACGCCCTTGCAGTCGCTGAGCGCCTACTGCAGCTCCAAGGCCGCGACGTTCATGTTCTCGGACTGCCTGCGGGCCGAACTCGACGCCGCCGGGGTCGGCCTGACGACGATCTGCCCCGGCGTCATCAACACCAACATCATCAACACCACGAGCTTCCACGCCCCGACGGGCAGGGGGGAGGAGGACGTCGAGGGGCGGCACGGGCAGCTCAAGCGGGCGTTCGCGCTGCGCCACTACGGGCCGGAGAAGGTCGCCGCGGCCATCACGTCGTCGGTGGCGAAGAACAAGCCGATCCGCCCGGTCGCGCCGGAAGCTTATGCGATGTACGGACTTTCGCGCCTCGCGCCGCAGGCGCTGCGCAGCACCGCGCGCGTGCGGGTGATCTAGTCGGCATTGCAACCTCCAAAATCAGGGATGATGCATTGACCGTATGAATCCACCGGGGTGATGTGCGACCGTCACCGCAGTTTCGGTTCGGCGCGGGCGCGGCGGCCGCGCAGGCCATCCCCTCTAGACGCCCGTTCGCGGCGCCCCTTGCCGGCTCATCAGCAGCGGGCCGGCGATCGCGATGATCCCCAGGACCGCCAGCGGGATCGTCCAGGTTCGCCGGCTGCCCACCGCCGACTGGCACTGCGCGACGTAGTCGGTGTGCGGCACGATCTGGTTCAGGATCGGCACGTTCGCCACGCCCGTGTTGTTGGCGTTTCTGGCTTCGGAGAGGTCCTCGGCGACCGCGTTGCCGCAACCGACGGAATGGCCGTTGGGATCCGACACCGACACCGGGACCAGCAGCCCGATCACACCCGCCAGCAAGAGCACGGCGCCCACCGCGATGATCAACCGTCGCACCGTCATGATTCGCCTCCAGATCGCAGCCCGTTCGTAACGGCCTAATAGCCACTGGCTCCGACGGCTAAACCGCCCGGGGGTGGCGCCCGCGCATTATTCGCGCCGACACGGGTACCCGTAGGCATCATGCCGGTGCGAAAGGATGGTCGATGACAACGACCCGACAGATGGCCACGACACGAGAGGTGAGGGCTTCCCGCCAGCAGATCTGGGACGCGATGGCCAACGGATGGACGTACGCGCAGTGGGTGGTGGGCAACAGCCGCACCCGGGCCGTGGACCCGAAATGGCCCGAGCCGGGCTCGGCGATCAAGCACTCGGTGGGGGTGTGGCCGCTGGTCATCAGCGACCAGACCGTGGTCGAAAGCTGCACGCCCGGTGAGGAACTCGTGCTGCGCGCGGGCATCGGACCGCTCGGCGCCATGCTGATCACGCTGCGCCTCGAGGACCTGCCGGACGGCGGGTGCCGGATCGAAATGATCGAGACACCGGCCGAGGGACCGGTCAACCTCATCCCGGACCGCCTGGTGCTGGCCGCCGTGTACCCGCGCAACCGCGAGTGTCTGTGGCGGCTGACCGCGCTCGCCGAGCGCCTCGAGCCGAGCCAGGTCAAATAGGCGCGTGGCCGAGACCGTCGACGCCGTCGTCATCGGAGCCGGACACCACGGACTGGTCGCCGCGGCGATGCTCGCCGACGCGGGCTGGGACGTGCTGGTGCTCGAAGCCCAGCCGGAACCGGGCGGCGCGGTGCGCAGCGCCGAGCTGACGCCGGGCTACATCACCGACCTGTTCAGCTCCTACTACCCGATGACGGTGGCCTCGCCCGCGATGGCGGCGCTGCAACTGGAAGACCACGGGCTGCGTTGGTCGCACGCGCCCGCGGTGCTCGGGCATCCCCGCGACCCGGACGACGACGACCCGCCGATGGTCTACCACGACCCCGCCCGCACCGCGGCCGAACTGGCCCGGCGCGAGCCCGCCGACGGCGACAACTGGTGGCGCGTCGTCGAGCTGTGGCAGAAGATCAAGGCGCCGCTGCTGGACGCCATGCTGGCGCCGTTCCCGCCGGTGCGCCCGATGATCCGGCTGCTGCGCAGGCTTGGCACGTCGGATGCGCTGCGGCTGGCGCGCCTGCTGGTGCAGCCCGCCGACGCGATGGCCGACCAGTTGTTCGACGGAAACGCGCCGCGAGTGTTGTTGATGGGCAACGCAATGCACGCCGACGTCCCGCCCGATGCCCCGATCAGCGGCGCCATGGGCTTCCTGATGACGATGCTGGCCCAGGACGGCGGGTGGCCGGTGCCGGTCGGCGGATCCGGTCAGCTGACGGCCGCGCTGGTCAACCGGGCCCGGTCGGCAGGCGCGCGAATCGACTGCAATCACAACGTTTCTCGCATCGAGGTGAGCGGCGGCCGCGCGGTGGGTGTGACAACGACGGACGGGCGCGCGGTGCGGGCGCGCCGTGCGGTCGTGGCGGACGTGACGGCGCCGCGGCTGTTCTGCGAGATGCTGCCCGCGGACGCGGTGCCGGCCAAGCTGCGTCGGGATTTCGAGAACTACATCTGGGACCCGTCGGTGGTGAAGGTGAACTATGCCCTGAACGGGCGCATCCCGTGGCGGGGCAGGGCCCTGCAAGGCGCGGGGACCGTGCACCTCGGGGCCGACGGCGACGGGCTGGTGCGCTGGATGGCCGACCTGAACACCAAGGTGGTGCCCGAGCGCCCGTTCATGCTGCTCGGCCAGACCACCACCGCCGACCCGACCAGGTCCCCGCCGGGCACCGAAAGCGTCTGGGCCTACACGCATTTGCCACGCAACATCAACGACGACGCTTCGGCCGAGCAACTCGCCAAGTCGATGGACCAGGTCATCGAAGAACACGCGCCGGGGTTCGGTGCTGCGGTGATCGACCGGTTCGTGCAGCGTCCGTCGGACCTGGAGGCCAGCGACGCGAACCTGCATCTCGGCGCCCTCAACGGCGGAACCGCGCAACTGCCGCAGATGCTGATCTTCCGGCCGGCGCCCGGGCTGGGCCGGGCCGAAACCCCGGTGGAACGGCTCTATCTGGGCAGCGCGTCGGCCACCCCGGGCGGCTCGGTGCACGGCGCCTGTGGGCGTAACGCGGCGAGGGCCGCGCTGGCCGCCGACGGTGTGACGGGCTGGCCGCGCCGCCGGGTCAACCGCGCGGTGCTGTCGCTGCTGACGAAGTAGCGCCGGCCTCAGCCGTTCTGGGCGATGTCCTCGATCACGGCGAACATGGTCCGCGTCGGCACGCCGGTGGCGCCCTTCGGCGAATACCCCCAGGGGCTGCCGGTGTTGTACGCCGGACCGGCCACATCGATGTGTGCCCAGTCCACCCCGTCGGCCACGAACTCGCGCAGGAACACCCCGGCGACCAGCATGCCGGCGAAGCGCTGACCGCTGATGTTCGACAGGTCGGCGACGGTCGATTTCAGCTCGTCCTTGAGCTCGTCGGGCAGCGGCATCGGCCAGCCGTTCTCGCCGACCCGCTGCGAGATCGCGGCGACCCGATCGCGGAACTCGTCGCTGCCCATCACCCCGGGGATCCGGGCGCCCAGCGCCACCGTCTGCGCGCCAGTCAGGGTGGACGTCTCGATCAGGTAATCCGGGTTGTCCTCGCACGCGCGGACGATCGCGTCGGCCAGGATCAGCCGGCCCTCGGCGTCGGTGTTCTGCACCTCGACCGTGATGCCGCCGTACTGGGTCAGCACGTCGCCGGGCCGCTGCGCCGTGCCCGACGGCATGTTCTCGGCCATCGGCACCGTGGCGATCACGTCGATCGGCAGCTGCAGCTGCGCGGCCAGGACGACTGTCGCGATCACCGCGGCGGCGCCGCCCATGTCGGAAGTCATGTGCTGCATTCCCGCCGCCGGCTTGATCGAGATGCCGCCGGTGTCGAAGGTGACGCCCTTGCCGACCAGCGCGACCCGCTTGGCCTTGCCCCGCCTGCCCTTGGCGCCCCGGTGGGTGAGGCGCACCAGCCGCGGCGGCCGCGAGGAGCCCTGGCCGACGCCGATCACCCCGCCGTAACCCGCCCTCTGCAGCGCCTTCTCGTCGAGCACCTGCACCTCGAGGCCGGCGGCCTCACCCAAAGCCTTTGCCCGGGCGGCGAACTCGGCAGGGAACAGGTGGCTGGGGGGAGTGTTGACGAAGTCGCGCGCGGTGGCGACCGCGGTCGCGACGGCCGCCGCGTGCGCCGCCTCCTTCTTGGCATCCCTGCCGGTGGCGAGCACGGTGATCTTGCGCAGCCCCTTGTCCTTCGGCGCCGTCTTCGGGCTGCGGAAGTCGGTGAACCGGTAGCTGCCGAGGATCAGGCCCTCGACGGCGGCCTCGCAGACGCCCTCGCCGGGCAACTCGGCCAGCGTGGTGAGTACCGCCTCGGCGCCGCCGAGCGACCGGGCGGCGACCCCGGCGGCCCGGCGAATGGTGTCGGCCGGCCACGCCGATCTCGGCTTGCCCAGGCCGACGGCCAGCACGCTGGCCACCGGCAGCGACGGCACCACCAGGCGGTGCACCTGTTCGCTGCCGCCCGTGGCGTCCAGCGCCCGCAGCCCGGCCTCGATCTCGGCGATCGCGTCGGCGGAGAGGAACGGTCCGGCCGACGCCACGGCGGCGCCGGGGCGCTCGTCGTCGCCGGTCGAGACGACCGGCACGATCAGGACGGCGGAACCCACGCCCCGCTTGGGCAGCGATGTCGCGACGGTGACGGCAGGAGACTGATAACCCGGTTCGGTGGACACGGAAAACACCCTAGTCACCGCGGGCGCCGCTCGGCTCGGCGCGTCCCGGGCCCGCAGCTCGAAGGCGGGCACGGGGGCGTCAAAACCTTTGAGGCTCAACGGCCCATGGGCCACTACGGGCCAGGCCGGCAATTCCTCGTGCAACTGCGACGAGGCCAGGACCTGGCCGGGCGCCGCGGCCGCCACCAAACGCGTGGCCAGGATGACGGGGGTGCCGAAGTAGTCCCCGTTGATGGTCAGGACGGTGCCGAACGCGAGACCGGCGCGCACCTGCAGGCCCGCCTCCCGGGCCCGCGGATGTTCGACGAGGTCGATCGCCGCCCGGGCGAGCCGCTGGGGGCGACGCACTCACCCACATCACCTCGTCGCCGAGCACTCGCAGCAGGCCGAACGCGCCGTCCTCGCCGACGATGCCCTTGAGCGCGACCCACGTCGACAGGGCGTCGACGTCGGCCTGGCTCAGCGCGGGAACGTCCGGTCCGGCGACGGTCAGGCCGGGCAGCCCCCACGCGTGTGCCACGTCGGCAGCCGACAGGCCGAGCCGCTCGGCCGCGGTCTGCAGCGTGTAGATCGGGGCGCCCGACCACTGCAGCACGTCACCGGCCAGGCCGAAGAGCCGGCCGCGGCGTTCGGCCTCGACCATCTCGGCGACCGTGAACCCGAGCCCGGCCAGGCACTTGATCAGGTCGGTGCGCTCGCGCGGATCGGCGATCCCGGCGGCCGCCAGCGCCGCGAAGTCCGGGGAATCGGCCACCCGCCCAAGTGTGCCGGCATGGGCGATTAGGGTGAATCGTCGTGACCGACGAGCTGCAGCACGGACCCCTGGAAGATCGCCACCGCGACCTGGGCGCCGCCTTCGCCGAATTCGGCGGCTGGCTGATGCCGGTGTCCTACGCCGGCACCGTCAGCGAGCACAACGCGACCCGCAACGCCGTCGGCCTGTTCGACGTCAGTCACCTCGGCAAGGCGTTGGTCCGCGGACCGGGCGCCGCCGGCTTCGTCAACTCCGCGCTCACCAACGACCTCGGCCGCATCGGGCCCGGCAAGGCGCAATACACGTTGTGCTGCAATGACTCCGGGGGCGTGATCGACGACCTGATCGCCTACTACGTCGACGACGACGAGATCTTCCTGGTGCCCAACGCCGCCAACACCGCCGCGGTGGTCGAGGCGCTGCGGGCCGCCGCCCCGGCGGGCGTGACCGTCACCAACCAGCACCGCTCCTACGCGGTCCTGGCCGTCCAGGGGCCGCGGTCGCCGGGCGTGCTCACCGAGCTCGGCCTGCCCGCCGACATGGACTACATGGCCTACGTCGACGCCTCCTACGCGGGTGTCCCGGTGCGGGTGTGCCGCACCGGATACACGGGCGAGCACGGCTACGAGCTGCTCCCGCCGTGGGACTCCGCGGGTGTCGTGTTCGACGCGCTCGCCGCGGCGGTGAGCGCCGCCGGCGGCGAGCCGGCCGGCCTGGGCGCGCGCGACACCCTGCGCACCGAGATGGGTTACCCGTTGCACGGGCACGAACTTTCGCTCGACATCTCGCCGCTGCAGGCCCGCTGCGGCTGGGCGATCGGCTGGAAGAAGGACGCGTTCTTCGGCCGGGACGCGCTGCTGGCCGAGAAGGCCGCGGGTCCGCGGCGGCTGCTGCGCGGCCTGCGGATGGTCGGCCGCGGCGTGCTGCGGCCCGGTCTGACCGTGCTCGCCGGGGACACGCCGGTCGGGGTCACCACGTCCGGCACGTTTTCGCCGACGCTGCAGGTCGGGATCGGGCTGGCGTTGATCGACACCGACGCCGGCGTCGACGACGGTCAGCGCGTCACCGTCGACGTCCGCGGCCGGGCCGTCGAGTGCGAAGTGGTGCGCCCGCCGTTCGTCGACACCAAAACCCGGTAGCAGACGCATATAGAATCATGCCCATGACCAGCGGCTCCCTCGAGTTCACGGTGTCGCGCTCGGCCCATCCCGCGACGGACGCCGAGCGCGAATCCATCCTGGCTGAGCCGGGTTTCGGGAAATATTTCACCGACCACATGGTGTCGATCGACTACGCGGAGGGCCGGGGCTGGCACAACGCGCGGGTGATTCCGTACGGTCCGATCGAGCTGGATCCGTCGGCCATCGTCCTGCACTACGCGCAGGAGGTCTTCGAGGGGCTGAAGGCCTACCGCTGGGCCGACGGTTCGATCGTGTCGTTTCGCGCCGAGGCCAACGCGGCCCGGATGCGGGGGTCGGCGCGGCGGCTCGCCATGCCCGAGCTGCCCGACGAGCTGTTCATGGGGTCGCTGTGCCAGCTGGTCGCGGTGGACAGCGCCTGGGTGCCCGCGGTCGGCGGGGAGGAGGCGCTCTACCTGCGGCCGTTCATGATCGCCACCGAGCCGGGGTTGGGGGTGCGTCCGTCCAAGCAGTACCGCTACCTGCTGATCGCCTCGCCGGCTGGGGCGTATTTCAAGGGCGGCGTCAGCCCGGTGACCGTGTGGGTCTCGACGGACTACGTGCGGGCGAGCCCCGGCGGCACGGGCGCGGCCAAGTTTGGCGGCAATTACGCCGCCTCGCTGCTGGCTCAGGCCGAGGCCGCGGACAACGGGTGCGACCAGGTGGTGTGGCTGGACGCCGTCGAACGGCGGTACGTCGAGGAGATGGGCGGGATGAACATCTTCTTCGTGTTCGGCAGCGGCGGCTCCGCGCGGCTGGTCACCCCCGAGCTGTCCGGTTCGCTGTTGCCCGGCATCACCCGGGATTCCTTGCTGCAGTTGGCCATCGACGCCGGGTTCTCCGTCGAGGAACGCAAGATCGACATCGACGAATGGCAGAAGAAGGCCGCCGCCGGCGAGATCACCGAGGTGTTCGCCTGCGGCACGGCCGCGGTCATCACTCCCGTGTCGCGGGTGAAGTACGGCGACAGCGACTTCACCGTCGCCGACGGCCAGCCGGGTGAGGTGACGATGGCGCTGCGCGACACGCTCACCGGCATCCAGCGCGGCACCTTCGCCGACACCCACGGCTGGATGGCCCGGCTTGGCTAACTAGCGCGAGCAGACGCAAAAGCCCCCTCGTGCGCGGCGTGTCGGGGGCTTTTGCGTCTGCTCGTCAGTGAAAAGCGGCCAGCGCCACCGCGCACACCGTCGTCGTCAGTTCGATCGCGGCGCCCAGCACGTCGCCGGTGATGCCGCCGAACCGGTGCACGCAATGAGCGACCAGCCCCGCCCCGCAGCCCAGCGCCACGAGCACCGCGACCGGTCCCTGCCACGGCCGCGGGCCCGCCACCAGCGCGAAGGCGAGCAGTACCGCCACCCAGGCCGCCGCGATGGGCAGCGGTTGACTGCCGGCCACCCGCACGCCCAGGGCGCTGCCCTCGGCCGAGGGGATTGACCGGCGGCAGGCCAGCACCGACGCAACGCGCCCGGCGGCCACGGCGATGACGATCGCCGCCGGCCGCCCCGCCGCCCCGAGCGCCGCGAACGCAAGCCCTTGCAGCAGGATCACCATCGCGACGGCCGCCACCCCGAACGGCCCGGTCGACCCGTCGCGCATCACCGCCAGCGCACGCGGCGGGGGGCCGTAGCAACCCAGCCCGTCGGCCGTGTCGGCCACGCCGTCGATGTGCAGGCCGCGGGTCGCAAGTAGCAGGGCGGCCACGGCCAGCAGCCCGGGCAGCGCGCTGGGCGGGCCGAAGGCCAGCCCGCCGCCCCACGTCACGGCCGCGGCCAGCGCCCCCAGGGCGGCGCCCACGGCCGGCAGCGCGGTCATCGCGCCGCGGCCCATCGGCGCGTCGCCGCCGCGCGGGACCGGCAGGACCGTTCCGAACGCGAACGCCGTTGCCAGTGAGCGGATCACGACGCCGACGGGCCGGAGACGCCGGCGCCCGTGAACGTCGCCATCGACGAGAGCGTGGCCACCGCCGCGCGCAGCACCGGCAGCGCGAGCGCGGCCCCGGTTCCTTCTCCGAGGCGCATGCGCAGGTCGAGGATCGGGTCCAGGTGGAGTGCGGCCAGGGCCAGTGCGTGTGCGGGCTCGGTGGACCGGTGACCGGCCTGCCACCACTGGCGGGCGCCGGGCGCCAGGTGCTCCGCAACCAGCGCGGCGGCCGTCACCGCCAACCCGTCGAGCAGCAACGGGGTGCGCCGCACCGCCGCCTGGGCGCAGAACCCCGCCAGCGCGGCGAGGTCCGCGCCGCCGCAGGAACGCAGCAGCGCGACGGGATCCGGCAGGACCGGACGCGCGCGGAACAGCGCGTCCCGGATCGCGGCCGTCTTGCGCGCCCAGCCCGCGTCGTCGATCCCGGTGCCGAAACCGACGACCGCGACGGGCTCGGCGTTGGTCAGCGCGGCCACCAGCACCGCCGCCGCGGTGGTGTTCCCGATCCCCATGTCGCCGGCGATGAGCAGGTCGGCGCCCGAATCCACCTCGTCGTCGGCGATCGCCCGGCCGGCCGCGATCGCGGCGGCGGTCTCCTCGTCGGTGAGCGCGTCGTGCGCCGTGATGTCGCCGCTGCCGCGCCGCACCTTGTGGGCGCCGATCTGCGGCGACAGTGGGTCGGAGTCGACCGCGAGATCCGCGATCCGCACCGTCGCGCCGGCGATGCCGGCCAACACGTTGATCGCGGCGCCGCCGGCGTCGATGTTGGCGACCATCTGGGCGGTCACCTCGGCCGGATAGGCCGAGACCCCGGACCGCGCAACGCCGTGGTCACCGGCGAACACCACCACCCGGGCGCGTTCGAATTGCCTTGGCGGACAATGTCCCTGGCACGCCGCGACCCACACCGACAGGTCCTCCAGCCGGCCGAGGGCGCCGCGGGGCTTGGTCAGCGTGTCCTGTCGCGCGCGGGCGGCCGCGGCGGTCCCCTCGTCCGGCGGTGACACCGGTGGGAAGTCCATCAGCCGCCCGCCCGCTTGATCGGCAGCGCCTGCCCGGCGACCACCAGCACCACCTCGTCGCACAGCGCGGCCATGCGCTGGTTGAGGCTGCCCAGCTCGTCGGCGAACCGGCGTCCCGACTCGGTCGCGGGCACGACGGTCAGGCCCACCTCCGGGCTGACCAGCACGAGCGCCGCCGCGTAAGCGTCGACGGCAGACAGCAAATCGTCGACCGGCCCGGCGACGGAACCGCCCGCCCACGCGTTGTCGCGGTCCAGCGCGCAGGTCAGCCACCCGCCCAGGTCGTCGACGAGCGTCGGGAGCTTCCGGGCGTCGCGCAACTGCCCAGCGACGTCGGCGGTCTCGACCGTGGACCAGTGTGTGGGCCGGCGGCCGCGGTGTGTCTCGACCCGCCGCGCCCAGGCCGCGTCGTCGCCCACGGCCGGACCGGGGGCCAGGTAGCGCACCGGCCCGTCCGGCGGCACCGACCGGGCGATGGCGCCCTCCGCCCACCGGGATTTGCCCGACCTGATTCCGCCGAGCACCAGCGTGCGCACCGGGTCAGAAGGCGCCGGCACGCCGGTCAGTCGACACGGCTGCCGCGCTCCACCTGGGGCTTGGGCGCGCGCATCCGCCGCATCTGCGAAGCGCGCCCGGCGGCGTAAAGACCTAGCTTCCAACGGCTTTCGGTGTTGTCGGGGAACTTCTCGTCGACCATCCTGCTCACCTTGCGGCCCAGGATGAGCCCGTCGGCACCCATCACGGCCATGAGCACCAGCATCGCCGGGGAGACGTAGAGCTGCAGCTGCGGGAGGGCGAACATGACGAACAGCAGCGCGAGCGTCGACGGCATGAACAACCCGAGGGCGTTGCGCCGGGAGTCGACGATGTCGCGCGCATAGCGCCGCACGGGCCCCTGATCGCGCGGCAGCAGGTAGGCCTCTTCGCCGGCCATCATCCGCTCGCGCCGCTCGGTCATGCGGGCGCGGCTGGCGGTGCGGTCGGCCCTGCGCTCCGCGCGGCTGAGCTTGGGGCCGGACAGCGCCTTGCGGCGGGCCCGCGCCTCGGCGGAGGTCATCGGCGCGGGCGCGACCGGCTTACGCCGGATGTCGTTTCGCTTGGGCGTCGGCCGCCCCTTCGGTCCGGTCCTGCGCGAGCCGCCAAGTGCGGCGTCCGGCGAACCGGCGGCGTCGGCCACGCCCTGGGCGGCGCCCGCAGCCTCGGCGTCTTCTTCCTGGCCCTTCTTGCGGCCCATCAGCTTCACAGTCGCCAGGTTACTGTGCAGTTGTTCGGTACCGAAATTGTCTCGACTGCGTATCTATTAGGCATGCGCCAGCCGACTCGTTGGCCCTACCCTTATCTCTAATGAACGGCTACCTGTGATGAATGGCACCATGGCCCCGGATGACGTCGGCCCCGCGCCCGGCCGCCTCCAGTTACCGGCCATGTTGGTGTTGGTGGCCCCCGATTGCTACGGCGACACCCTGTCGGCCGTGGAGGCCGCCGCCGCCATCGCCACCGGGTGGACCCGCTCCCGCCCGGCCGATAGGTTCATCGTCGCCCCGCAGTCCGACGGGGGCCCCGGCTTCGTCGAGGTGCTGGCCGAGCGGCTAGGGGGGAAGCGGCGGTTGCGGGTATCCGGGCCGCTCGACGACGCGGTGACCGCCGAGTGGGTGTACGACCACGCTTCCATGACGGCCTACCTGGAGTGTGCGCAGGCGTGCGGACTGGCCCTGCTGGACGGTCCGCCCACCGCGGAAACCGCGCTGGCGGCCCACAGCAGGGGCGTCGGGCAGCTCATCGCCGAGGCGCTGCGCATCGGGGCCAGACGGATCGTGGTCGGCCTCGGCGGCAGCGCGTGCAGTGACGGCGGCCAGGGCATGATCACCGAACTCGGCGGCCTCGCCGCGGCCCGCGAAAAGCTGGCCGACGTCGACCTGATCGCCGCCTCGGACACCGAATACCCGCTGGTCGGGCCGTGGGGCGCGGCCAGGGTGTTCGGGCCGCAGAAGGGCGCGGACACGGCCGCGGTCGCGGCCATGGAGGTCCGGCTGGAGGCGTGGGCGCTCGAATTGGAGGCCTTCGCCGGACGCGACGTCAGCTCGGAGCCCGGGGCGGCCGCCGCGGGCGGCATCGGCGCGGGACTGCTCGCGCTCGGCGGCCGCTGCGAGTCCGGCGCGGCGATCATCGCCGAGCACACGCACCTGGCCGACGACCTCGAGACCGCCGACATGATCCTCACCGGCGAGGGCCGGTTCGACGAGCAGTCCCTGCACGGAAAGGTGGTCGGCTCGCTCGTCGGCGCCGCCACGCCGCTGGGAATCCCGGTGATCGTGCTGGCCGGCCAGGTCGGGCTGGAGAACTCGGTGGTGCGCTCGTCGGGCATCATGTCGGCCCTGTCGATCGCCGACTACGCCGGATCCGTGCGGTTGGCGCAGGCCGACGCGGCCAATCAGCTCATGGGATTGGCGTCACAGGTGGCCGCGAGGCTCGGGAATAGCGGTCCTGCAAGGTACCGTTGAGGATGTGGGTTCTGCCCTGATTGCGCACCCGCGGAGACCCACCAAACAATTAGGCATGTAGGAGAAGCAATGACGGTGCAAAACGAGTCGACCGCCAAGACCCACGGCGTGATCCTGACCGAGGCCGCCGCCTCCAAGGCGAAGTCCCTGCTCGACCAGGAGGGGCGCGACGACCTGGCGCTGCGCATCGCGGTCCAGCCGGGCGGGTGCGCCGGGCTGCGCTACAACCTCTTCTTCGACGACCGGGCGCTGGACGGCGATCTGACAGCGGAGTTCGGCGGTGTGACCCTGACGGTGGACCGGATGAGCGCGCCGTACGTTGAGGGCGCCTCCATCGACTTCGTCGACACCATCGAGAAGCAGGGCTTCACGATCGACAACCCCAACGCCACGGGCTCCTGCGCCTGCGGCGACTCGTTCAACTGACCCGGTAGGGGTCCCGCTAGTACGTTCCGCCGGTGCGCAGCACGTAAGAGCACACCGTGATCTGGCCGCGCTGAAACAGCATCTGCGCGATGCCCTGAACCTGATCGCGCGTCGGTCCGCCCGTGGCCGGCCTGACGCGCATGGTGAACAGCGCCTGCGCCTGGTACTGCGACAGGTACACGATCTTGTCGATCGAGGTCACGTCGACCTCGGAGAACTGCTTGCGGAACGCGTCGCTGCTCAGGCGCGCCAAGGCCTGGTCGGAGCGCTTGTCTCGGACGCCGTCGTACATGCCGCACAGGGCGTTACGGACGATCTCGTCTACGTCGCGACGCTCGAGCGCCGTCAGGTAGCCCTGGATCGCGGATTTGGTCGCCCCTTCGGAGAACGCGCCGCCGGTGCCGGCCCCGTTGGTGCGGACCCCGTACACGATCGCCATCGTCAGCGCCGCCACCACCGCGAGGGCCAGCGCGATGCCGATGACCAACCGCCGCTTGGATCGCCGTACCGGGTACGGCACCGGCGCCTGACCGGGATAATTGGCCGGTGGGGGTCCCGGGTCGCCGCCGGCGGGATTGAAGGGCGGGGCGCCGGGGTCGGGGGGATACTCGAGTGGACGGGTCTCCCCGGGGGGTTGATGTCCGGAGCTGCCGACAGCGTCGTTCGGCGGGTGCGGACCGGCCATCGAAGGTCTCCTACGGTGGTAGACGGGACCACGAGCGGGCTTAGCGCCCGCGTTCGGGTTCCAGCGACGTGGTTGCTCTAGGGCAGGCTAGCGCACGCGTTTCCGCCGACCGCGGAAACAACGGTGGTAGATGGGGCGTGAGTAAGCTAGGCAGCCTTACTAACGAAGGGTGGAATTTTCGTGACGATCGTGGTGACAGGTTCGATAGCGACGGACCATCTGATGCGGTTTCCGGGCAAGTTTTCCGAGCAGCTGCTGCCCGAGCACCTGCACAAGGTGTCGCTCAGCTTCCTGGTCGACGACCTGGTGATCCACCGGGGCGGGGTAGCCGGGAACATCGCGTTCGCCATCGGTGTGCTGGGCGGTGACGTCGCGCTGGTCGGCGCGGCCGGCAAGGACTTCGCCAACTACCGCGAATGGCTGCAGGCCCACGGCGTCAACTGCGATAGCGTCCTGATCTCTGACGCGGCGCACACGGCACGCTTCACCTGCACCACCGACGTCGACATGGCCCAGATCGCGTCGTTCTACCCCGGCGCCATGTCCGAGGCCCGCAACATCAAGCTGGCCGACGTGGTGTCGGCCATCGGCGCGCCGGATCTGGTGATCGTCGGCGCCAACGACCCCGACGCCATGCGGGTGCACACCGACGAGTGCCGCAAGCTCGGGCTGCCCTTCGCCGCCGACCCCTCCCAGCAGCTGGCCCGGCTGTCCGGGGACGAGATTCGCACGCTGGTGGACGGTGCCAAGTACCTGTTCACCAACGACTACGAATGGGACCTGATGCTG
This sequence comes from Mycobacterium saskatchewanense, assembly GCF_010729105.1. Taxonomy (NCBI): domain Bacteria; kingdom Bacillati; phylum Actinomycetota; class Actinomycetes; order Mycobacteriales; family Mycobacteriaceae; genus Mycobacterium; species Mycobacterium saskatchewanense. Next base: position 1,220,896 of record NZ_AP022573.1, on the reverse strand, counting down.
TCCAAGACCGGCTGGACCGAGGCCGACGTGATGGCGCAGGTCGAGCTGCGGGTGACCACGCTCGGCCCCAAGGGCGTCGACATCGTCGAGCCCGACGGGACCATCACGCACGTCGACGTGGTCCCCGAGACCAGCCAGGTGGACCCCACCGGCGTCGGTGACGCCTTCCGGGCCGGCTTCCTGACCGGGCGCAGCGCGGGGCTGAGCCTGGAGCGTTCCGCGCAGCTCGGCTCGCTGGTCGCCGTGCTGGTGCTGGAGTCGACCGGGACCCAGGAGTGGAAGTGGGACCACGAGGTCGCGGCCACCCGGCTGGCCGGGGCCTACGGCGACGACGCCGCCGCCGAGATCACCGCGGTGCTCGCCTAAGCCCGGCCAGCAGACGCAAAAACACCCGTGAATCGGCGTGTCGCGGTGCTTTTGCGTCTGCTCGGCGCTAGAGCTGAACGGGGTAGACGGGCTCGCTGATCTGCGGAGTCACGCTGTGCTCGACGAAGATCGCGTGCCACAGCATGAAGATCAGCAGCGTCCATAGCCGGCGGCTGTGATCGCTGACGCCGTTGCGGTGCTCGTCGAGCATGCGCCGCACGGCGTCCAGGTCCACCAGGTGACCGGCTTGCGACGCCGCCACTAGCGCGTGGGCCCACTCGAGCAGTTCGCCCGCGCGCAGCCAATGCCGGATCGGCACCGGGAAGCCGAGCTTGGGCCGGTGCAGCACATGCGCCGGGACGATCGGCTCCAGCGCGCGCCGCAGCGCGTACTTCGTGGTGGTGCGGGTGATCTTGGCGTCGACGGGCAACCGGGAGGCGACGGCGAACACCTCCGGGTCCAGGAACGGGACGCGGAGTTCCAGCGAGTTGGCCATCGTCATCTTGTCGGCCTTGACCAGGATGTCGCCGCGCAGCCAGGTGAACAGGTCGACGTGCTGCATGCGGGCCACCGGGTCCCAGCCCGCCGACTCGGCGTACACCGGCGCGGTCACGTCGGTGTGCGTCCAGTCGGGACGGAACCCCGGGAGCACGTCGCGCAGCTGGGCGTCGGAGAAGCTGCGCGCGTTGCCGTAGTACCGCTCCTCGAGCGTCAGGGACCCGCGGTGCAGCAGGCTCTTGCCGCGCAGGCCCTCCGGCAGCGGCTTGGACACCTTGCCCATCGAGCGCCGCAGCGGCCGGGGCAGGTAGTCGAACGGCTTGAGCGACAGCGGCTCCCGGTAGATCGTGTAGCCGCCGAACAGCTCGTCGGCGCCCTCCCCGGACAGCACCACCTTGACGTGCTTGCGGGCCTCGCGAGCGACGAAGAACAGGGGCACCAGCGCGGGGTCGGCGACCGGCTCGTCGAGGTACCAGACGATTTCGGGCAGGGCGGCGACGAACTCCTCCGGGTGGACCACCTTGGCGATGTGGCGCGCGCCGATCGCCTCCGCCGACGCCACCGCCACGTCGATCTCGGAGAACCCCTCCCGCTCGAAACCGGTGGTGAACGTGATCAGCCGCGGGTTGTGCCGGATGGCCAGCGCCGCGATGGCCGTCGAGTCGATCCCTCCGGACAGGAACGCCCCCACCGTGACGTCGGCGCGCATGTGCTTGGCGACCGAATCCTCGAGTACCGCGGTGATCTCGTCGTACCGGGCCTGCTCGGTGTCGCGGGTGATCGGCGTGGCCGCGAATCGCGGCGTGAAGTACCGGGTGACCTGGGGGAGTTGCCCCGGCCGGATGCGGGCGTAGCAACCCGATTCCAGCCGGCGCACGCCGCGGTGCAGCGTCTCGGGTTCCGGCACGTATTGCAGCACCGTGTAGTGCTGCACCGCGCGCTCGTCGATGCGGGTGTCGAAGCCGATCAGCTCGGCCAGGTCCAACAGACACTTCTTCTCGCTGGCCACGGCCGTGCCCCCGGCGCCCGTCGCCACGAACAGCGGCTTGATGCCGAAAGGGTCACGCGCGCACAACAACTCGTTGGCGACGGTGTCCCACAGCGCGAAGGCGAACATGCCGCGCAGCCGCGTCAGCACCTCGGTGCCCCAGTGGTGGTAGCCGGCGACGATCGCCTCGCCGTCGCCGTCGGTGGCAAAGGCCGCGCCGTACTGGGCGGTCAGCTCCTCGCGCAGCTCGAGGTAGTTGTAGATCTCGCCGTTGAACACCAACACGTAGCGATCGGGCGCGTCCGGGGGACCCCAGCGCAGCGGCTGGTGCGAGTGGGCGATGTCGATGATGGAGAGCCGGTTGAACCCGAAGACGACGGATCCGTCGCCGTCGGACCAGGTTCCCGGCTCGTCGGGCCCGCGGTGGCGCATCAGGTGCGACGAGCGCGCGATGGCGTCGTCGGCATCGTTGACCGAACCGGCCGGGCCCGCGACGAACGCCAACAGTCCACACACGGCGCCCCAGTATGCCGCACTTCGGCGGCGTGTGTGGCCGGCGCACCCGGGAGGTCGCGAAGCGCCCATCCGGCCGACCCGCCGGGGTTTCTTCGCCCGCGTCAGCGGCGTGGTCTACGCTGCGTAGTATTCGATATCCGAGCAGGAGGCGCCGACGTGACACCTCGCGGGCAGGTCCGTTCGCAACGTATGTCGCAGGGCAGGTTAAGGGGCCTTTTGCGCGACCGTTCCCGACGCGCTGACCGGACCCTCGGCCGTCGTCTTCGGCCGCTCGCGCTGGCCGGGACCCTGGGCGTGCTGGCCGTCAGCCTGAGCGGCTGCAGCTGGACGCACGTGCTGGCGATGGGCTGGCCCGAGGGTGTCACTCCGCAGGCCCACTGGAACCGGGAACTGTGGATCGGATCGGTGATCGCGGCCCTGGCCGTCGGCGTCATCGTGTGGGGCCTGATGTTCTGGTCGTCGGCCTTTCACCGGAAGAAGGCCACCGACACCGAGCTGCCCCGGCAGTTCGGCTACAACATGCCCCTGGAACTGGTGCTCACGGTCACCCCGTTCCTCATCATCTCGGTGCTCTTCTACTTCACCGTGGTGGTGCAGGAGAAGATGCTGCACGTCGACAAGGACCCCGAGGTGGTGATCGACGTCACGGCCTTCCAGTGGAACTGGAAGTTCGGTTACCAGCGCGTCGACTTCAAGGACGGCACGCTGACATACGACGGCACCGACCTGGCCCGGAAGAACGCCATGGTGTCCAAGCCGGAAGGCAAGGACGCCCACGGGGAGGAGCGCGTCGGGCCCATTCGCGGGCTCAACACCTCGGACCGGACGTACCTGAACTTCGACAAGGTGGAGACCCTCGGGACGCCCACCGAAATCCCCGTTTTGGTGTTGCCCACCGGCAAACGCATTCAGTTCCGGCTGGCGTCGGCGGACGTCGTTCACACGTTCTGGGTGCCCGAATTCCTGTTCAAGCGCGACGTCATTCCCAACGCGGAGGCAAACAACTCCGTCAACGTCTTCCAGGTCGACGAGATCACCAAGCCCGGTGCGTTTGTGGGGCACTGCGCCGAATTCTGCGGCACCTACCACTCCATGATGAACTTCGAGGTGCGTGCGGTGGCGCCCAACGATTTCAAGGCGTACATGCAGCAGCGGATGGGCGGAAAGAACAACGCCGAGGCTTTGCAGGCGATCGCGCAGCCGCCGCTGGCGGTGACCACCCACCCGTTTGACACGCGTCGCGGCGAACTGACCCAAAGCCAGTAGGTGAGGACCCCCAATGCATATCGAAGCCAGGCTATTCGAATTCGTCGCCGGGTTTTTCGTCTTCGCGGCGGTGCTGTACACGGTGCTGACCGCGCTCTTCGCCACCGGCGGCACTGAGTGGGCCGGCGCCACCGCGCTGGCGCTGACCGGCGGCCTCGCCTTGATCGTGGCGACCTTCTTCCGGTTCGTCGCGCGCCGGATCGACACCCGGCCCGAGGACTACGAGGGCGCCGAGATCAGTGATGGCGCAGGCGAATTGGGATTTTTCAGCCCGCACAGCTGGTGGCCGATCCTCATTGCGCTGTCCGGCTCGGTGGCCGCGGTGGGCATCGCGCTCTGGTTGCCTTGGCTGATCGCCGCCGGGGTGGCCTTCATCCTCGCGTCCGTCGCCGGCCTGGTGTTCGAGTACTACATCGGGCCCGAGAAGCACTGACTTGCGCCTCGAAGGTCACAATCAGGGCACCAGTTGATCGGTGGGCCTTCGCCGGGAGGTCTTTGCTCCACACCGTTCGGTAGGGTTTGCCCAAGCACCATGAGGAATTCCCAAGCGCGCGCGCAACGAGGTAACCGCGGGGCCCCGCGCGCTGGTGAAGCAGTCGGACAGGGCAGGCAAGAATGAGCGGGCCGAATCCCCCGGAATGGGAGCCGGAAGAAGCGAATTCCGCGGGCGACCTCGGCGCGGGCCCGGATTCCGGCGGCCGGCCCCACGACCAATGGGAGCCCCACGACGATTCGGATTCCGCCGGCGACCTGGAACCATTCGACGACAGCACCGAGATTCCGGCGGCGGATCAGACGGGCCAGACGGACGCGTATTCCCGGGCCTACTCGGCGCCGGAATCGGAACATTTCGTCACCGGGCCCTACGTGCCGGCGGACCCGCGGCTCTACGACTACGAGGGATACGACGACTCGTCGGATTTCGACGACGAGCACCGCGCCCCGCGCTGGCCCTGGGTGGTCGGGGTCGCCGCGATCGTGGCCGCGATCGCGCTCGTGGTGTCGGTGTCCCTGCTGGTCGCCGGGACCGACACCAACAAGCTGGCCACCCCCGGCACCACCACCCCGTCCATGCCGCCGATGCAAGACGAGATAACCACCACCAAGGCGCCGCCCCCGCCGCCTCCGAGCACCCCGCCACCACCGCCCAGCCCCGAGACCCCGACAGCCACGGAGACCCAGACAGTGACGGTGACACCCAGCCCTCCGCCGCCACCGCCGCCGCCCGCGACGTCCACCGCGGCGCCGCCGCCGGTGACCACGACCGCGGCTCCGCCGCCGACGACCACCACCCCGGCAGGCCCGCGACAGGTGACGTACTCGGTGACGGGCACGAAAGCGCCGGGCGACATCATCTCCGTGACCTACGTCGACGCCTCGGGGCGGCGGCGCACGCAGCACAACGTGTACATCCCATGGTCCATCACGGTCACCCCGATATCGCAGTCCGATGTCGGCTCGGTCGAGGCGTCCAGCCTGTTCCGGGTGAGCAAACTCAACTGCTCGATCACCACAAGTGACGGAACGGTGCTCTCGTCGAACACCAACGACGGACCGCAGACGAACTGCTGATGGTCAGCAGATACGCCGCATACCGGCGCGGCGACGACAGCATTCCGCCGGAAGTCATCGACCGGATCCTGATCGCGTCGTGCGCCGCCGTCTGGCTGGTCTGGCTGGGCGTCAGCGTGGCCGCCGTGGTCGCGCTGGTGGATCTGGGCCGGGGGTTCCACAAGGCTTCCAGCAGCCCACACACCACCTGGGTGCTGTACGCCGTGATCATCGTGTCCGCACTGATCATTGCCGGTGCAGTTCCGGTCCTGATTCGGGCTCGTCGCATGTCGCAGGCCGAGCCGGCCGCTCAGGCGATGACCGCCCCTGGAGGCCCCGGCAGGCCTCCCGTGCGGCTGGGGGGAGCGGGGTTGCGTCCCAGGCCCGAACGGGCCCATCAGGCGCGGGTGCAATCCACCGGTGTGGCCGGGGAATGGTCGGGGACCGCGGTGGATCGGATCTGGTTGCGCGGCACCGTCTTGCTGGCGGGCACCATGGGCGTTGCCCTGATCGCGGTCGCGGCCGCGACGTATCTGATGGCCGTGGGTCACGACGGCGCGTCCTGGGTGGGTTACGGGCTCGCCGGCGCCGTCGCCGCGGGGTTGCCGGCCGTCGAGTGGGTGCACATTCGGCAGCTCAGGCGCGTGGTCGCCGAGGGCTGACGGGCCGTCGCCGCACACTCGAAGTTGTTGCGGCTGGCGTCTTGGGCGTGTGGCTGGGTAGGCGACACGCCGAGTGGGGCCGCCGCCAGCGCACGCTCGAGGCCCTGAGCGCACACTCGAAGTTGTTGCGGGATAGTTGAAGTCGTTGAGGGTGACTGGAACGCCACGGGCATTTGAGTGTGCGTTCAAGGCGTTGACTGTGCGCCTGGGTAGGCGACATGCCGACGAGCGCCGCCCTCAGCGCACACTGGAAGCCCACAACGCACATAGGACACCAGTTAACCGCCCTTCGGACGGGCATGTGCCCCAACGCAACGGGGGCCGCGCAATCGCGCGGCCCCCGTGGTCGATCCGGCTAATGCTCCCCGTCTGACCCATTCGAGCCGACGCTGCTTTCCTGGTGTTCGCGCAGCGCGGTGAGCAGACGGTGCTCCGAGGTGTGCGCCGCCTCGCGCAACGCCGCATCCTCCGACGCCGGGTCGGCGCGCAGGAAGCTACCGCTACCGGGCGATCCACCCGAGCCCAGCTTGTTCATCCGCTTGGGCAGGGCGGCACCCTGGTAGGCCAGCGGCAACGGGTGACCGTGATCGTCGACGGGGCCGAGCGGCTGGTGCAGCTCGACGTACGCCCCGTGCGGCAACCGCTTGATGATCCCGGTCTCGATGCCGTGCTCCAGCACCTCACGGTCGCTGCGCTGCAACCCGATGCACCACCGGTAGGTGATGAAGTAGACGAACGGCGGCAGGATCACCATCCCGATGCGCCCGATCCACGTGGTCGCGTTCAGCGAGATCTCGAACTTGAACGCGATGATGTCGTTCATCGCCGCCAGCGTCAGCAGCATGTAGAACGAGATCGCCATCGCGCCGATCGACGTGCGCACCGGAACGTCCCGGGGCCGCTGCAGCAGGTTGTGGTGCGCCTTGTCGCCGCTGAACCGCTTTTCCAGGAACGGGTAGATGATCAGCAGGATGAAGATCAGGCCCATGATGAGCGCCACCCAGACCGCTGCCGGAATGGTGTGGTGCCAGAAGTAAAACTCCCATGGCGGCCAGATGCGCGCCAGGCCTTCGGTCCACATCATGTAGAAGTCGGGCTGCGAGCCGGCCGAGACGTGAGATGGCTTGTAGGGGCCCAGGTTCCAGATCGGGTTGATCTGCAGCAGGCCGCCCATCAGGCCGAGCACGCCGACGATCGCCGCGAAGAACGCGCCGGACTTGACCGCGAAGATCGGCATGACCCGCACGCCGACCACGTTGTGCTCCGTGCGGCCCGGGCCGGGGAACTGGGTGTGCTTCTGGAACCACACCATCGCCAGGTGCAGCCCGATGAGCGCCAGGATGATCCCCGGCAGCAGCAGGATGTGCAGGGCGTACATGCGCGGGATGATGTAGCCCGCCGTCGCGCACTCGTTGCCCACGCCCCCACAGGGGAAGTCGCCGCCGAACAGCGCCCAGTGCAGCCAGGTGCCGATCACCGGCATCCCCAACGTGATCGAGGACAGGGCGGCGCGCAGCCCGATGCCGGACAGCAGGTCGTCGGGCAGCGAGTAGCCGAAGTAACCCTCGAACATGGCCAGGATCAGCAGCAGCGAGCCGATGACCCAGTTGGCCTCACGCGGCCGCCGGAAGGCACCGGTGAAGAAGATGCGGGCCAGGTGCACCATGATCGACGCGGCGAAGATCAGCGCCGCCCAGTGGTGAACCTGGCGGACGAACAGGCCGCCCCGCACCTCGAAGGAGATGTCGAGCGTCGAGGCGAAGGCCTTCGACATATCGACGCCGCGCAGCGGTTGGTAGGCGCCGTTGTACGTGACCTCGGCCATCGATGGGTCGAAGAACAGGGTCAGGTAGACGCCGGTGAGCAGCAACACGATGAAGCTGTACATCGCGATCTCACCCAGCAGGAACGACCAGTGCGTCGGGAAGACCTTGTTGAGCTGCCTGCGGACGGCCGCCGCCGGGTGATAGCGGGTGTCGATTTCCTCACCCTGGCGGGCCAGCACATCGCCGATCTTGGGCGGCTTGGGGGGACTCAGTTTTGGACTCATGATGTCGTGCGCTCCCAGAATGCCGGTCCGACGGGCTCGACGAAGTCACCGTTGGCAACCAGATACCCGTTGGAGTCGATCGTGATGGGCAGTTGCGCCAACGCGCGCGCCGCCGGGCCGAAGATCGGCTTGGCGAAGTGCAGGGCGTCGAACTGCGACTGGTGGCAAGGGCACAGGATTCGGTAGGACTGCTCTTCGTAAAGCGATGCCGGGCACCCCAGATGCGAGCACACCTTGGTGTAGGCGAACAGCTCGCCGAAGTTGAAGCTCTCCTGGCCCTGCCGCTTGACCACGCGCGACATGTCGGTGGGCCGGATCCGGATGAGCATGACGGGGTTGCGGACGCCCTGGTTGATCGCGCGGAGCTTCTCCTGCGATTCCGGGGTGGTCCCGTCGCCGTCGGATTCGCGCCACGGGAAGACCGTCTCCATGCCGCCGGCGTCGATGTCCTCGGGGCGCATCTTGATGAACGGCGAGTTGGTGGCAGAGCCGGTGGCCCGGGCGAGGTAAATGGTCTCGCCCTTGTACTTCGGGGTCCAGCCCGACGTCCACAGGACCGCCTTCTTGCCGTCGGCGGTGGGCACGACCGGCTTCCACGGGTTCTTGATCAGGCCGCCCGCAAACGCCACCAGGGTGGACAGCCCGAAGGCGCCCATGCCCACACCGAGCGACAACCCGATGAGCTTGCGCCGCCCGACCGTGGAGCCCTCGAACGCGTCGGTCAGGTTGGCCACCACGGTCTTGCGGTCGATGTCGCGGGACACCCCGTCGTGGCGCTGCTGGATCGAGATCTCTTCGGGGATAAAGCGTTTCTGGTAGAGGATCGTGCCGATGGCGATCGACAGGATCGACATCCCGAAGGTCAGCCCGTACAGCGGCGTGGCCAGGTCATACAGCAGGCTGCCCGGGGCGCTCTTCGGCTTGTACTCCCACGGCCAGAACAGGAAGACCAGCAGCAGCGCCAGCCCGAAGCCGCCACCCAGCAGCAACCACCGCGCAACCGAGCGCTCGGCACGCTTCTCGGCCTTCGTGCCCTCGACGGGCCAGCGCGGGACCTTGAAGACGGTCTCGACGCCGTCGAGCTTGCCGCCCAACGCGACCAGCTCGTCGTGCGACATCGCGGCCAGGGCCGCCTCGTCGGGTTCCTGGGGTCCGCCCGTGCCCTTGTCGGTGTCAGAGCCCACGGCGTTCGCGTCGCTCATTTTGCGCCGTTCCTCCACATCGCTTCGTTTCGCATCGTCTCGGCGCGGGTCACGATGCTCGTGCCCCGATCCACAGCGCGAGGCCGATGGCCGCGACCATGCCGATGATCCAGGCCGCCATGCCCTCGGGTGCCGGCCCGAAGCCGCCGAGGCCGTAGCCGCCGGGCTGACGCTCCTCGCTCACGGCCTTGACGTAGCCGATGATGTCCTTCTTCGCGTCCAGCGACAGCTGGCGGTCGGAGAACTTCGGCATGTTCTGCGGACCGGTCCGCATCGCCGCCAGGATCTGCTGCTCGTTGGCCGGGTCCAGCGTGGGCGCGTACTTGCCCGACGACAGCGCCCCGCCCCGTCCGGTGAAGTTGTGGCAGGACGAGCAGTTCAGGCGGAACAGGTCACCGCCGCGGCCCAGGTCGTCGCCCCGCAGCGATCGCATCGCCAGGCTGCCGTCGGGGTTGCGCTCCACCGTGGGACCGCCGCCGTTGGCCTGCACGTACGCACCGATCGCGTCGATCTGCGCCTCGTCGAAGATCGGCTCCTTACGGGGCGCCTGTGCCTCCCCGCGCATCGCCGGCATCCGGCCCGTCGACACCTGGAAGTAGATCGCCGCCTCGCCGACACCGATCAGGCTGGGCCCGTGGTCGGGCACGCCCTGCAGGTTGGCGCCGTGGCACGACACGCACGAGGTGTCGAACAGCTGCTTGCCGGTGCGCAGCATCGCCGAGGAGGACTCGTCGGCGACGGCCACCTGCGGCCTCGGCGTCAGGATGGCCGCCAGGCCGCCCGCGATCGTCAGGGCGATCAGCAGCAGCAAACCGCCCGACATGCGGCGGCGGAGCCGCCGGCGCGAGCGATCCGACCCGCCTTTGCGGGGGCTGCGTTCCACCGAGTCGCGGCCGGATCTCTTAGACCCCAATTTCTTCAACCGAGCACTCCTGTTCGTCCAGCGCCTGCTCATCGAATGAAATAGATCACGGCGAACAGCGCGATCCACACGATGTCGACGAAATGCCAGTAATAGGAGACGACGATGCTGGCCGTAGCCTGCGCCGGGGTGAATTTGGTCATCGCGGTGCGGGCTAGCAGGAAGATGAAGGCGATCAGGCCGCCGGTGACGTGCAGGCCGTGGAAGCCGGTGGCCAGATAGAACACGCTGCCGTAGGCGCTGCCATGGATGGTCGTGCCGTGGGTGGCCAGGTGGTAGTACTCGTAGCCCTGGCCGAGGATGAAGAACAGCCCCATCAGGAAGGTGATCACGTACCACCGGCGCAGGCCGAAGACGTCGCCCCGCTCCGCGGCAAAGACGCCCATCTGGCAGGTGAACGACGACGCGATCAGCACGAGCGTCACCGGCACGGCCTGATAAAGGTTCAGCTCGGTCGGCGGCGGCGGCCACTTCCCGCCGGCCTGCGAGCGCGCGGTGAAGTACATCGCGAACAGACCAGCAAAGAACATGAGCTCGCTGGAAAGCCACACTATCGTGCCGACACTGACCATATTCGGCCGGTTCAGCGAATGAACTCGCGACGTGATCGCAGTACCCGAGGTCCCTACAGCGCTGGTCACATCCGCAAGTATGACGCTTTGTAGTTGTCGAACTCTACCCGGGTGGCCAATTGGTGTTCCCGCGTCGCGCCGGGGCGGGTGCGGGCGGGGGTTCGGCAACGGTTGGGGGGTGGTCGGGCCGCGTGCGACCATCGGCGCGTGACTCAAGCATCCGCCGCTCCCGCGCCGGGCCCGGTTCCGTCGTGGCCGCAGGTCCTGGGGCGTCTGATCGGGGGGCGGGAACTGGCGCGCGGCCAGGCCGCCTGGGCGATGGACCAGATCATGACGGGGAGCGCGCAGCCGGCCCAGATCGCGGCCTTCGCGGTGGCGATGCAGATGAAGGTCCCGACGGCGGCCGAGATCGGCGAACTGGCCGAGGTCATGCTGACCCACGCGCGCCGGCTGCCCGCCGACGCGATCCCCGGCGACGCCGTCGACATCGTCGGCACCGGCGGGGACGGCGTCAACACCGTCAACCTGTCCACGATGGCGGCGATCGTGGTGGCGGCCGCCGGCGTGCCGGTGGTCAAGCACGGCAATCGGGCGTCGTCGTCGCTGTCCGGCGGCGCGGACACGCTCGAGGCGCTCGGGGTGCGCATCGACCTCGGGCCCGACCAGGTCGCGCAGAGCCTCGCCGAGGTCGGTATCGGGTTCTGCTTCGCGCCGCTGTTTCACCCGTCGTACCGGCACGCGTCCGTGGTGCGCCGGGAGATCGGGGTGCCGACCGTGTTCAATCTCCTTGGGCCGCTGACCAATCCGGCGCGGCCGCGCGCAGGGTTGATCGGCTGCGCGTTCGCCGACCTGGCCGAGGTGATGGCGGGCGTGTTCGCGGCGCGCCGGGCCAGCGTGCTGGTGGTGCACGGCGACGACGGGCTCGACGAGTTGACGACGACGACCACGAGCACGATCTGGCGGGTGCAGGCAGGCACGGTGGACCGGCTGACCTTCGACCCGGCCGGGTTCGGTTTCGCCCGGGCCGACCTCGCCGACCTGTTGGGCGGCGACGCCGAGGCCAACGCGGCGGAGGTGCGTGCGGTGTTCTCCGGCGCGACGGGGCCGGTCCGGGACGCCGTCGTGCTCAACGCGGCCGGGGCGATTGTCGCGCACGCCGGGCTATCCAGCCGCGCCGAATGGTTGCCGGCGTGGGAGGACGGGCTGCAGCGCGCCGCCGCGGCCATCGACTCCGGGGCTGCCGAACAGCTGCTCGCGCGATGGGTGCGGTTCGGCCAGCAGGTCTGAGTCCCGCAGCTGCTCGCCCGCCAGCCGGGCCGACCGCGCCGCCGCCGCCCAGGCCGCCCAGGCGCCGGCCGACCGCAGCGGGGAGGCCCAGCCCTCGTCCGAGGCGTCGGCGACCCGCACGATGCGCACGCCCGGGCCGGCCAGCCATCGCGCGATGAGCGCGGTCTCCTCGACGAGCGCGCCGCCGAGGGGGGACGCCGCCGGCAGGATCGCTTGCGCCCCTGCATGAATCGCGTCGATCACCGGCATCGGGGGCACACCGCGTCTGGCGGTGCCGGCCGCGGCGAGCTGACCGTGGCGGATCACGGCGAGCTGGTATCCGCCCTGGCCGTCGGGTGCGGCGGCGGTCAGCTCGGGCATCGCGGCCAGGGCGCGCAGCCGCTGACCCCGCCACAGGGCCTCGACGGCGACGGCGGTGCGGTCGCGCAGCCGCGCGGCGCTCTCGAAATGATGGTGCTCGGCGAGCGCGGTCACCTGCTGTACGGCCTCGGCCAGGGCCGAGTTGTCCGATCCGTCGATCAGGGCCGCGGCGCGGGCCACGGCGGCGGCGTACTGGATGGCCGTCGCCTCGCGGACGGCGGGGCAGGGCGACACCTCCAGCGGGGGACAGGCCGGGCCGTGCAACCCCGAGCGCGCCAGCCGCGCCGTGCACGTCCGCAGCCCGGTGAACCGGGCGAACAGGGCGGCCGTATCGGCGGCGTCGGCGCGGGACCGGAACGGGCCGATCGCACGGTCGTGCCGCGGCGCCCGCATCACCGACAGGCGGGGAAACGCCTCGTCGGTCAGCGTCACCCACCACCACCGGTGCGGAAACCTCGACCGGCGGTTGTACGGCGGGGCGTGCGCGGCCAGCAGCCGCAACTCACGCACCCCCGCCTCGAGCGCGTGCGCGCACTCGACGTGGTCGACCGCGGTGGCGAGGTTGACCATCTCCTTCATCCGGCCGCGGGGATCGGCGCCGGTGAAGTACTGGTTCACCCGGCGTCGCAGGTCGACCGCGGTGCCGATATAGAGCACCTCGCCGGACGGCCCGCGGAACAGATAGACGCCCGGCCGGCGGGGCAGCCCCTCGGCGAGGACGCGCTTGCGTCGCTGGGCGGGCGTCACGTCCGGCAGATACGAGCGCAGGTCGGCGTAGGTGGACACGCCCTGGTTGCCCACCCGCTCGATGAGGGCGTGCAGCACCTCGACGGTGGCCCGGGCGTCGTCGAGGGCGCGGTGGGTGGGCTGCGCGGCGACGGCGAACAGCCGCGCCAGGGCGGCAAGCCGCACGCTGGGTGCTTCCTCACGGCTCAGCACCCGGCGGGCCAGCCGGACCGTGCACAGCACCCGGGGCCGCGGCCAGGGCATCCCGCACCGCTCGGCCGCTGCGCGCAGGAACCCGTGGTCGAACCCGGCGTTGTGCGCGACCAGCACGGTCCCGTGCTCGAAGCCGGCGAACTCCATGAACATCGGCAGCACGGCGTCGATGGTCGGGGCGTCGCACACCATTGCCGTGGTGATGCCGGTCAGCTGCACGATCTGGGGCGGGATGGTGCGCTGCGGGTCGACCAGGGTGGCGAACTCGCCGAGCACGACGCCGCCGCGGACCTTGACCGCCCCGATCTCGGTGATGGCATCGGCCACCGCCGCGTCGGTGCTCTTGGTGCGCCCACCGGTGGTTTCCAAGTCGACCACGACGAAAGTCATTTCGCGCAAGGAGATCTCGTCGGCCACGAGCGGCGGCCCCAGATCGGCGAAACTCAGCTGAGCGGCCCCGCCTGCACCCATGGCCGAGACGTTAGGCACACCCACCGACACCGCGGGGTTCCCACGCCGCGGTTCGGGGCCGAACGATTTGCGGCACCGAAGACTTGTCGGTGCCCGCGGTTAGCGTTCGGACAGCCCCACTTCGCATTCGTCAGGGCCCCACCGAGAGGACTCATCCCATGGCACACGATCCGATGGCACCCGGCAGGACCCCTGACGTCAGGGGACCGGTGGTGATCGACTGCGACGAGTGCGCGGTGCGCGGCCCCGGATGCCGCGACTGTGTGGTCAGCGTGTTACTCGGGGTCCCGGAGACGTTAATGCAGGACGAACGCGCCGCATTGGAAGTCCTCGCCGATGTCGGCTTGGCGCCGAGGTTGCGGCTGGTGCCGATTCGCCGCGACCGCGGTTCTGGTGTAGCCTAAACGCCTTGTGCGCCAAGGAGGCTCAACTCTCACACCGAAATGACAGAATTCTTTCTAATTTCTTAATCCCCCGCTTTGGACAAACGTCGATATCGTTTCGTAACCTGTTTGAGACCTAAACCCAGCTCGACGCCATGTCCGTCGAACGGCCGTTTAAGGAAGCAAATCTTGAGGCTCGGTTCTAAGTACCGGATTGTGCGTGTCCCCACACGAATCGTCGTCGGTACGTTAGCGAGCTTGACCGTCTTCTCCGGAGTGTTGGCCGCCAACGCGGTGGCCGACCCGGCCGACGATGCGCTCGCCAAGCTCAGCGAGCTGTCTCGCCAGGCCGAGCAGACCACCGAGGCCATGCACAGCGCGCAACTCGACCTGGACGCGAAGCTGGCCGCCCAGCGTGCCGCCGACAAGAAGCACGACGACGACCAGGCCGCCGTCGACGCGGCCAAGGCGCGCCTGGCCTCGTTCCAGGGCGCGGTCAACAAGCTGGCCGCCGCGACGTACATGGGCGGCAGCGTCGACGGCATGCAGGCCATCCTCACGGCGGGATCGCCGCAGGGGCTGATCGACAAGCTGGCCGTGCAGCGGGTGATGGCGCGACAGATGGCCACCCAGATGGCCAATTTCCGGGCCGCCGGCGAGGAGGCCGCCAGGGCCGAGCGCGATTCCGCCAAGTCCGCCGCCGACGCGCGGACCGCGGCCGAGCAGGCGGCCGCGGTCCGGTCGAGCCTCCAGTCCAAGGAGAGCCAGCTGCAGGTGCAGATCGCAGTGGTCAAGTCGCAGTACGTGGCCTTGACGCCGCAGCAGCGCACCGCACTCGCCGACCCCGGCCCCGTCCCGGCGGCGGCGCCGGGCGCGCCGGCGCCCGAGGCGGCCCCGCCCGGGGTTCCCCAGCCCGGCGGTCCGGCTTTCGGTGAAGCCCCGCCGCCCGGCGGGATGTTCGCACCCCCCGGGGGTGGCGACCGCGGGACCGTCGTACAGGCGGCGTTGACTCAGGTCGGTTCGCCCTATGTGTGGGGCGGTGCCGCGCCGGGCGGATTCGACTGCTCCGGGCTGGTGATGTGGGCGTTCCAGCAGGCGGGTATCCAGTTGCCGCATTCCAGCCAGGCGCTGGCCCACGGCGGCCAGCCGGTGTCGCTGTCGGACCTGCAGCCCGGCGACGTGCTGACGTTCTACTCGGACGCCTCGCACACCGGCATCTACGTTGGTGACGGGATGATGATCCATTCCTCTACCTATGGACAGCCGGTGCGGGTGGTGCCGATGGGTGCCGGCGGCCCGATCTACGACGCCCGCCGTTACTGAGCGCCCTCGCGCGCGACGGCGGCGGCTCGCGATCCTGCTGGCCTGGGTCTTCGTCGTCGAGCTGATCGCGGCCGCGGCCGTCCCGTTCGACGCCACGATCGATCGCCGGGCGCGCCCCGCGCAGGTCGTCACGCCCGCGCGCGGCCAGGTCGGCTCGGCGACGAAGACCATCGCCGCCGGCGACCGCACGGTCCGCCTCGTCAGCCCCGGCGGCCTGCCCGCCGACCGACTGCTGTCCCGGGTGGCGTCGGACATCGGCGCCGCGGTCAGCGCGGTGGAGGCCTTCTGGGGAGTGGACTGGTCCCGCGAAATCTCGGTGGTCGCGGCGCGCACCGACGAGGAGTTCCGCGCGGCCGCCGGCGGGGGACCGGCGTCGCAGTGGGCCGACATCGCGGCCGTGACGGTGGCCGACCGCGTCGACCCCGCGCGCCGGCTGGCCGTCGGGCAGCGGATCGTATTCGCCCCGGGCGCGGCCGGCATGAGCGCGCCGGCGCTCCGAATAGTGTTGGCGCACGAGCTTTTTCACTACGCCGCGCGCGTCGACACCGCCGCGGACGCGCCCCGCTGGCTCACCGAGGGGGTGGCCGACTTCGTCGCCCGACCGCGCACCCCGGTGCCGCGCGACGCGGTGCCGGTACCGCTCACGCTGCCGTCGGATGCCGAGCTGGACCAGCCCGGGTCGCAGCGGTCGCTCGGCTACGACCGGGCCTGGTGGTTCGCCCGTTTCGTCGCCGACACATACGGGGCGCCGAAGCTGCGTGAGCTATACCTGGCCGCATGCGGCATCCGGCACCCCGACGTCCCCACCGCCGTCCACGACGTCCTGGGCGTCGACCCTTCCGGGTTGCTGGTGCGCTGGCGCCAGTGGCTGACCGGCTAGCCTTTCCCGGTGAGCCGGGTCCTGCTCGTCACCAATGACTTTCCGCCCCGGCCGGGCGGCATCCAGTCCTATCTGGGCGAATTCGTCGGCCGGTTGGTCCGCTCCGGGTCCCACTCGGTGACGGTGTACGCCCCGCAGTGGAAGGGCGCCGACACTTACGACGCGGCGGCCGGCTACCGCGTGGTGCGCCATCCGGGCACGCTGATGCTGCCGGTGCCGACCGTCGACGCCCGGATGCGCCGCCTGATCGCCGACGACGGCGTCGACACCGTCTGGTTCGGCGCGGCCGCCCCGCTGGCGCTGCTCGCGGGGCGCGCCCGGCGGGCCGGCGCCCGGCGGGTCGTGGCGAGCACGCACGGGCACGAGGTCGGCTGGTCGATGCTGCCGGTCGCCCGCTCGGTGCTGCGCCGCATCGGCGACGACACCGACGTCGTCACCTTCGTCAGCCGCTACACCCGCTCCCGGTTCGCCCCGGCCTTCGGGCCCAAGGCGCGGCTCGAATACCTGCCGCCCGGCGTGGACACCGACCGCTTCCGCCCCGATCCGCTTGCGCGCGCCGAGCTGCGCGACCGCTACGGGCTGGGCGGGCGGCCGACCGTGGTGTGCGTGTCCCGGCTCGTGCCGCGCAAGGGTCAGGACACGTTGATCAGGGCGCTGCCGTCGATCCGGCGACGCGTCGACGGGGCCGCCCTGGTCATCGTCGGGGGCGGCCCCTATCTGGACACGCTGCGCAAGCTGGCTCGCGAGTGCGGGGTCGCCGACGACGTGACGTTCACCGGCGGCGTGCCGGCCGCCGAACTGCCCGCCCACCACGCGCTGGCCGACGTGTTCGCGATGCCGTGCCGCACCCGCGGCGGGGGCATGGACGTCGAGGGCCTGGGCATCGTCTTCCTGGAGGCCTCGGCGACTGGCGTGCCGGTGATCGCCGGCAGGTCGGGCGGCGCTCCGGAAACCGTGCGGCACAACGAGACTGGCTTGGTGGTCGATGGGCGCTCGGTGCACGACGTCGCCGACGCCGTCGCCGGGGTGCTCGGCGATCGCGACCGGGCCGCCGCGATGGGCGCGGCCGGGCGCCGCTGGGTCACCGAGCAGTGGCGCTGGGACACGCTGGCCACCCGGCTGGGCGAACTGCTGCGCGCCTAGCGTGTGCCCGCGCTTTGCCGCCGAAATTGCCGGGGTGGTCGCGGTCCGCGACAAAGCGCGACCCGTGCCGCTATCTATCTCGGCGATCGGGTGGCGCCCGAAGAACTAGTCCTTCTCGTAGATCGCTTCGATGTCGGTGGCGAACTTCTCGGCCACCACCTTGCGCTTCACCTTCATCGTCGGGGTCAGCTCCCCGCTGTCCTCGGTGAAGTCCACGGGCAGAATCCGGAATTTGCGGATCGATTCCGCATGCGAGACAGCCAGATTGGCGTTCTTGACGGCCGCGTCCACCTCGGCGACCAGGTCGGGATCGGTCGCCAGATCGCCCACCGAGGCGCCGGACGGCTTGTGGTTGCGCTGCTTCCAGCCCTCGAACGCCTCGGGGTCGATGGTGATCAGCGCGCCGATGAACGGCTTGGCGTCCCCGACGACCATCGCCTGACTGATCAACGGGTGTGCCCGCAGCTGATCCTCGAGCACCGCGGGGGCGACGTTCTTGCCGCCGGCGGTCACGATGATCTCCTTCTTGCGGCCGGTGATCGTGAGGAAGCCGTCGTCGTCGACCGCGCCGAGGTCGCCCGTCCTGAACCAGCCGTCGGTGAAGGCCTCGGCGGTGGCCTGTTCGTTGTGCCAGTAACCGCTGAACACCACGCCGCCGCGCACCAGCAGCTCGCCGTCCTCGGCGATGCGCAGGCTGTTGCCGGGGACCAGCGTTCCAACCGTGCCGATCTTGACATCACCGACCCGGTTGACGGTGATCGCCGCGCTGGTCTCGGTCAGCCCGTAGCCCTCGTGGATCGTCAGGCCCACGCCGCGGTAGAAGTGGCCCAGCCGCGCCCCCAGCGGTGCGCCGCCGGAGACGGACGCGTGGCACTCGCCGCCCAGCGCCGCGCGCAGCTTGTGGTAGACCAGCCGGTCGAACAGGGCATGCTTGGCGCGCAGCGCCAGCCCGGGCCTGCCGCCGCCCTCGTGGGCCTGGCTCCAATCCACCGCGGTCTGCGCGGCGAGCGCGAAGATCCGGCCCTTGCCGTCGTTGGCCGCGTTCTGCTCGGCGGTGTTGTACACCTTCTCGAAGACTCGCGGCACCGACACCACCACCGTCGGCTTGAACACCGCGAACATCGGCAGCAGGTTCTTGATGTCGCTGGTGAACCCGACGGTGACCTTGTTGGCGAACGCGGCCAGGGTGAGCGCCCGGGCCAGGACGTGGGCCAGCGGCAGGAAGATCAGCAGTCGCTGGCCCTCGTGCAGCAGGGTGGGCAGGCTCTCCTTCGTGCCGCGGATCTCGTGCAGCAGGTTGGAGTGGGTGAGCTGGCAGCCCTTGGGGCGCCCGGTGGTTCCCGAGGTGTAGATCAGCGTCGCCGGATGGTCGGCGCGCAGCGCGTCCTGGCGGGCGGTCAGCTCGGCGGCGTCGACCGACGCCCCGGCCTCGACGAGCTGGTCGAGCGCCTTCGGGCCGGACCCGTTGATGTGCAGCACCCGCCGCAGGGCCGGCAGCTCGGTGCTGAGCTCGGTGACGATCGCCGCATGCGCGTCCGTCTCGGCGAACGCCAGCACCGCTTCGGAGTCCTGCAGCACCCAGCGGACCTGCTCGGCCGACGACGTCTCGTAAATCGGCACGGTGACGGCGCCGACGGACAGGATCGCCAGGTCCAGGATCGCCCACTCGTAGCAGGTGGCCGAGAAGATCGACACCCGGTCGCCGGCCTGCACCCCCATCGAGATCAAACCCAA